>NZ_JASNFN010000009.1:0-135792 GCF_030731085.1 Blastococcus carthaginiensis
CGGGGGGGGGGGCCGGCCCCCCCCGCCCCCCCCCGCCGGGGGGGGGGGCGGGGCCCCCGTCAGCGGGGGGCGGGCGTCAGGTGCCGGCCGCTCCGTGGCACTGCTTGTACTTCCGGCCCGAACCGCACGGGCAGGGCGCGTTCCGCGGGGTCTCCTTGGTGCCGGTGACCGTCGCCGTCTTGGCCGCCTTGGTGCGACCGCTCTCGGCCGGGGAGGCGTCCAGGCTGGGCGCGGAGTAGGTGAGGTTCTCCGGCGCACGGCGCGGCTCGTCGAGCCCCTTCACCGTGAGCTCCGGCGCAGCCTTCTCCGCCACCGGCTCCTCGGTCGCGGGTGCATCGGGAGCCGGCGCCACCTGGGCCGCCGGCGCCTCGGGAGCGGGCGCCTCGGGAGCAGGCGCCTCGGGAGCCGCCGCAGCCGCGGGCGCCGCCTCGGTCACGGGCGCCGCCGGCGCCTCGGGGACGGGCGCGGACCGGCGGGCCGTCGCGGCCGCTGCCGTCCCGACCGCCGCCCGCGCCGCGGCGGCCTGGCGGGCCAGCACCTTGGCCGTGCCCTCCTGCGCGGCGGCGAGCGCCTTCGCCTCGGCCTCGGCCTGCTTGGCCTTCGCCTCGGCCTCCTGCTCGTCCTTGGTCTTCACCTCGAGGTTGAACAGGAACCCGACGGACTCCTCCTTGATGCCGTCGAGCATCGCCACGAACATGTCGTAGCCCTCGCGCTGGTACTCCACGACGGGGTCGCGGTTGGCCATCGCGCGCAGGTGGATCCCGGCCCGCAGGTAGTCCATCTCGTAGAGGTGCTCGCGCCACTTGCGGTCCAGCACGCTGAGCAGCACCCGCCGTTCCAGCTCGCGCGTGACCTCCGCGCCCAGCGCCGTCTCCCGCTCCTCGTAGGCGCGGTGGACGTCGTCGAGCATCGCGGTCTTGAGGTCCTCGGCGGAGAGGTCGGACTGCTCGCCGCCGGCCTTCTGCTCGACGATCTCCTCGACGGTGATCCCCACCGGGTAGAGCGCCTTGAGCCCGGTCCACAGCTGATCGAGGTCCCAGTCCTCGGCGTACCCGGTCTCGGTGGCGCCGTCCACGTAGGCGGAGACGACGTCGTCGACCATCGAGGCCACCTGCTCGTGCAGGTCGGCGCCCTCGAGCACCTTGCGCCGCTCGTCGTAGATGACGGTGCGCTGGCGGTTGAGCACCTCGTCGTACTTCAGGACGTTCTTGCGGACCTCGAAGTTCTGTTGCTCGACCTGGGTCTGCGCCGAGAGGATCGCCCGGCTGACCATCTTGGACTCGATGGGCTGGTCGTCGGGCACCCGGAGGGTGTTCATCATCGACTCGAGCATCGGGCCGTTGAAGCGGCGCATGAGGTCGTCGCCCAGGGACAGGTAGAACCGCGACTCGCCCGGGTCGCCCTGCCGGCCGGAGCGGCCGCGCAGCTGGTTGTCGATGCGCCGGCTCTCGTGCCGCTCGGTGCCGAGGACGTACAGCCCACCGGCGTCGGTGACCTCCTCGTGCTCGGCCTTGACCTGCGCCTTGGCCGCGTCGAGCGCCTCGTCCCAGGCGGCCTCGTACTCCTCCGGCGTCTCCGCCGGGGAGAGCCCGCGGGCCCGCAGCGCCTCGTCGGCGATGAACTCGGCGTTCCCGCCGAGCTGGATGTCGGTGCCCCGGCCGGCCATGTTGGTGGCCACCGTGACCGCGCCCGGGCGGCCGGCCTGGGCGACGATCGCCGCCTCACGGGCGTGGTTCTTGGCGTTCAGGACCTCGTGCGGGATGCCCCGCCGCAGCAGGAACTTCGAGAGGACCTCGGACTTCTCGACGCTCGCGGTGCCGACGAGCACCGGCTGACCGGCCTCGTGCCGCTCGGCGATGTCGTCGACGACGGCGTCGAACTTGGCCTGCTCCGTCTTGTAGATGACGTCGGAGCGGTCCTGCCGGACCATCGGCCGGTTGGTGGGGATGGGGACGACGCCGAGGGAGTAGGTCTGGTTGAGCTCGGCGGCCTCGGTCTGCGCCGTACCGGTCATCCCGGAGAGCTTGTCGTAGAGGCGGAAGTAGTTCTGGAGGGTGATCGTGGCGAGCGTCTGGTTCTCGTCCTTGATCTTCACCTTCTCCTTGGCCTCGATGGCCTGGTGCATGCCCTCGTTGTAGCGGCGGCCGGCCAGCACGCGGCCGGTGAACTCGTCGACGATGAGGACCTCGCCGTTGCTGACGATGTACTGCTGGTCCTTCTTGAACAGCTCCTTGGCCTTGAGCGCGTTGTTCAGGTAGCTGATCAGCGGCGTGTTGGCCGCCTCGTACAGGTTGTCGATGCCGAGCTGGTCCTCGACGAACTCGACGCCCTCCTCGGTGACGGCGACGGTGCGCTTGTCCTCCTCCACCTCGTAGTGGACGTCGCGCTTCATCATCGGGACCAGCCGGGCGAACTCGCCGTACCACTTGGCGCTGGTCTCGGCGGGGCCGCTGATGATCAGCGGGGTGCGCGCCTCGTCGATGAGGATCGAGTCGACCTCGTCGACGATCGCGTAGTGGTGCCCGCGCTGCACCAGGTCGGCCTTGCTCCACGCCATGTTGTCGCGCAGGTAGTCGAAGCCGAACTCGTTGTTCGTGCCGTAGGTGATGTCGCAGGCGTAGAGCTCGCGCCGCTGCGCGGGGGTCTGGCCGGACAGGATGCTGCCGACCGACAGCCCGAGGAAGCGGTGCACCCGGCCCATCCACTCGGCGTCGCGCTTGGCCAGGTAGTCGTTGACCGTGACGACGTGCACGCCCTTGCCGGACAGCGCGTTGAGGTAGGCCGGGAGGACGCCGGTGAGCGTCTTCCCCTCACCGGTGCGCATCTCGGCGATGTTGCCCAGGTGCAGCGCCGCGCCGCCCATGAGCTGCACCCGGAAGTGCCGCTGCCCCAGGGTGCGGGTGGCCGCCTCCCGGACGACGGCGAACGCCTCGGGCAGGAGCGCGTCGAGGGACTCCCCGTCGGCGTGGCGCTCCTTGAACTCGTCGGTCTTGGCCCGGAGCTCCGCGTCGGAGAGGTCGGTGTAGTCGTCGGCGAGCGACTCCACCGCGTCGGCGATTCTGCCGAGGCGTCGGACGAGCTTGCCCTCACCGGCACGGAGGATCTTCGAGAACAGCACGACCCCAGCGTAGGCGGCCCGGCCACGACTGCGTCCGTGGCGACCTCGCCGGGCACCACGCGTCGCATCCGTACGCTGCAGCGATGGCCCGCGATCCGTCCGACCCGGGCGCCGGACTGCTGGAGTTCCTCACCGAGCGGCACCTCGCGACGCTGACCACGCTGCGTCCCGACGGCACGCCGCACGTCGTCCCGGTCGGCGTCACCTACGACGCGGCGACGACCACCGCCCGGGTGATCACCTCCGGCACCTCCGCCAAGGCCCGGCACGTCCGCGCGGGCCAGGCGCGGGTCGCCGTCTGCCAGGTCGACGGGCGGCGCTGGGCCACCCTCGAGGGCGCGGCGGTGGTGCGCGAGGACGCCGCGTCGGTGGCCGACGCCGTCGAGCGGTACGCGCAGCGGTACCGCCGGCCCCGGGAGAATCCGGCCCGCGTGGTCATCGAGATCTCGGTGGACCGCATCCTCGGCAACGCCTGAGGATGGGCCGGTGGATCTCTCCGCCGTCGACCTGACCACCGAGACGGTGCGCACCGAGCGGCTGGTGCTGCGTCCCTTCCGCCCGGCCGACGTCGAGGCGGTGCACCGCGCCTCGCAGGACCCGGAGACCCAGCGCTGGATCTCGACGATCCCGGTGCCGTACATGCGCGAGGACGCCCGCCGGTTCGTCGAGGAGATGGCCATGCGCGAGCGGTCCGACGGCACGGGGCTCTCCGTCGTCGTCGAGGCCGGCGGGGAGCTGGCCGGTACCGCAGGGCTCTACCTCCGTCCCGGGCGCCTCGGCCCGGAGATCGGCTACACGGTCGCACCCTGGGCGCGCGGCAACGGCTACGCCGCGGAGACGGCGCACGCGCTCGCCGGGTGGGCGCTCGGGCTCGGCGCCTCCCGGGTGCACCTGTTCGTCGACGTGGCGAACACCGTCTCGCAGGTCGTGGCCCGGCGTGCGGGCTTCCGCGAGGAGGGCGTGGTGCGCGCCTGCCTGGACCAGCGCGACGGCAGCCGGACCGACGCGGTGCTGTTCGGCCGGCTCGCCGGCGACTGAGCCGGGGCGGCCGACGACTGGACCGGGCACGGCCGACGACTGGACCGGGCACGGCCGGCGGCGGAGCGGGCACGGCCGGCGGCGGAGCGGGGCACGGCCGGCGGCGGAGCGGGGCACGGCCGGCGGCCGTGCCCCGCCCGGGCAGGGGTTCGCCGGTTGCGGCCCCGCGGCCGGCGCGGACGCCGGGGGCGGGGGCGGGCCCGGGGGGGGGGGGCGGGGGGGCCCGCCCCCCCCCCCCCCCCCGCCCGGTCAGGCGTTCGCCGGTTGCGGCACCGCGGCCGGCGCGGACGCCGGGGCGCCGCCGTCCTGCGACACGGGCGCGAGGCGGATCAGGCCGTAGTCGTAGGCGTGCCGGCGGTAGACGACCGTCGGCTGGCCGGTGTCGGCGCACTGGAACAGGAAGAAGTCGTGGCCGACCAGCTCCATCTCGTGGAGCGCCTGGTCGACGGTCATCGGCGTCGCCGGGTGGTGCTTCTCCCGCACGATCTGCCCGGGCAGGTGCTCGTCGAGGTCGGTGACGTGCGGCCCCGACGCGAGCTCGCGGTCGAGCTCGAGCTGCTGCTCGATGGTCAGCTCGGGGTGACCGGTGTCCGGCGCGGCGCCGGTCAGGCGCACGCTGTCGGGGGTCCGCCGGCCGTGGTGCACCCGGCGGCGGTCGGCCGCCCGGCGCAGCCGGTTGTCCAGCTTGGCGCAGGCCAGGTCGAGCGCCGCGTAGAAGTCCGGGCCCGCGGCCTCGGCGCGGACCACCGGACCCTTGCCGCGCAGCGTGATCTCCACGCGCTGGCAGCTGGCCGACTGGCGGGGGTTCTTCTCGTGGAAGAGCTCGACGTCGATGCGGGACAGCTTGGCGTCGAACCGCTCCAGCTGGCCGACCTTGTCCTCGACGTGTTGGCGGTAGTGCTCAGGGACCTCGACGTTGCGACCACGGACCACGATCTCCATGGGACCTCCCGGTTGGGGACGGGCGTTGGTCGCTTCGACGCTAGTCCCTCCCCCGGGACCGCGACAGTCGATCGAGGTCGTGGTGGAGGACGGTCCCGGGCCGGTACCCGGCGCTCGCGGGAGTGGCCTGCGGTGGGCCGGCCGGTGTCCGCGGGGTGGCCGCGACGACGGCCGCGACCACCGGGCCGGCCGCCCCGGGGGCGCCTCCCAGCACCCGCGCCGCCTCGGTCAGCGTGGCCCCGGTGGTGACGACGTCGTCGACGAGGACGACCAGGTCACCGGCCGGTCGGTGCGGGCCGGTGACCTCGAAGGTGCCGGCCAGGTTGGCCCGCCGCTCTGCGGCCGACAGCCCCGACGAGTCCCGGACGCGGCCGCGCCGGCGCAGCACCCGGCCCTCGTCGGCCACCACCCCGGCCGCCCGCAGCTCGGCCACGGCCTGACGGGTCAGCTCCCGCACGTGGTCCCTGCCCCGGGACCGGAGGGCGGCGCGGGATGCGGGGACCGGCACCAGCAGCAGCGGCGGATCCCCGTCGACGCCCAGCCGGACGGCGGCGACGGCGAGGGCCAGCGCGGTGCCCAGCGGCGCGGCGAGCTCCGCCCGCCCCTGTTCCTTGAAGGCGTTGACCACCGGCCGCACCGGGCCGGCGTAGGCAGCGGCGGCGACCGTCGGGGGGAACCCCGCCGGGAACCGCCGGGGCGACGCCAGGTGGGGTGCGGCGAGCAGCCGGGCGCAGCGGGCGCAGAGCACCGCCCCCGGCAGCCCGCACCCGGCGCAGCAGCGGGGCAGCACGAGGTCGGCCAGCGCCGACAGCACCCCGGGGCCCACCGCCCCAGCCTGCCCGCCGGGTCGGCCTCCGGGAGGCCTCCGCCGGCGGTTGTGGACGACGCCCGGTTCAGGACGGGTAGAACGGCGCCGTCCCGGGCAGCGGCTCGGCGCCGCGGACGAGGGTCACCCACCGGCCGCCGGCGAGCTGCCAGATCGTGGCACCCGCGCTCACCAGCGCCTGCCGCGACGGTGCAACCGCGAGCGCCGTCGGCTGGCTGGGCAGCCCGGAGGTGGACACCGGGGCCAGCCCCCAGCCGTCGACCCCGACCGTGTACGGGACGATGCGGTCCTCGCCCGCGTCGCCCGCGAGCACCATCAGGCTGCCGCTGTCCCGCCAGCCGACGTCGATGACCCCGGCCAGGGTGGGCGCCACGTCGCGCAGATCGCGCAGCACCACCGCGCCGTCGTCCGCGGAGCGGACCACGGTGCCGACGTGCACCCGGCGGCCCTGGGCGCCGTCGATCACGACGGCGGCGCGCACGCCGTCGGGCGAGAGCTGCAGCACCTCGGCACGCCCAAGACCCGGAAGGGTCGGGGCGGCGACCGGCTGCGGCGGCCCCCCGGCGGGCACCCGGACGAGCTCGGTGCCGTCGCGCACCACCCACGCCTCCGTGCGGGTCGCGGCGACGGTGGGTGCGCTGATCGAGGCCCCGCTGAGCACGGGGGCCAGCTCCCCGCCGTAGGGGCCGGCGAGCAGCGTGGCGCCCGCCTCGTCGGTGCGGACGCCGGTGAGGAAGGAGAGCTGCCCGCCGGCCGCCGCGACGGCGGCGCTGTCCAGCCCGTAGCGCCCCTCGCCCGCCGGGCCGGGGACCGGATCGCCCTGCGGGACCGTCTCCACGGCCCCGGAGTCGATGTAGTGGCCGACCCCGTCGACCGGGACCGCGTCGGGGTCGAAGGAGGCCCAGTCCTCGATGGTCTGCTGCCGCGGCACGCCGTCGGGGGTGATCGGCTCCCCGTCGAGCAGGACGACGACGTTGACGATCCGCGGCCGGACCAGCTGCTGCAAGCTCCACACCAGCTGGGCGCAGATCTCGGCGAGCAGCGGGGCGGGCTCGGCCGGCAGGCCGCTGAGCTCCACGGTGGCGGTCTGCCCCTCGACGGTGACGGTGGAGCTCAGCTCCACGCCGCTCAGCGGATTCAGGACGCCGGCGGCCAGCGCCGCCGACGGCCCGGTGATCAGCCGCTCCACCACCGCGGTGGGCTGGGACTCCCCGCGGATGAGGTAGCGCGGGTCGGGGACCACGCGCGACAGGGTCGGGTCGAGGAAGTAGGCGTCCACCGGGTCGTAGAGCCGCCGGAAGTCCGGCTCGAGCATGATCAGCCCGTCGGGCGGGTTGGTGATCCGCCACTCGCCGTCGACCTGCTCCAGGGTGAAGTCACGGGTGAAGACGCCGCGCTCGGCCACGGTGAACACCCCGCGGGGGTCGACCGTCCCGAGGAGGTTCGCGGTCACGGTGACCGCGCCCTCGTCCGTCGTCACCACGGCGTAGTCGGTACCGATGACGCTGATCCCGCTGTCGTCCTGCCAGTTCTCGGCCGGTCCGGGCGCGAGGTACTGCCGGGCCACCGGGTGACGGCGGACGGTGCTGGCCGCGGCGTCGATGAACTGGCGCACGATCTCCTCGGCGCTGGCCCCCGGCACCGGGGCGACCGGCTCGATGCCGACGGCTTCCGGCACCCCGGCCGGCGCCTGGGTGATCAGCACCGTCGCCGAGTCGGTGGGCACGGTGGAGCAGGAGACCAGGGTCAGCACCGCCGTGAGCAGCGCCAGGGCGACCGACGCGCGCCGGCTCACCGCAGCACCCCCGGTCGGCGGAGCTTCACCGGTCGCAGCGGCAGCGGCGAGCTGGTCAGGTCGGTGCCGGCCACCAGCGGCAGCGTGAGCCGGAACTGCGCACCCGCACCCGGCTGGCCCCACACCTGCAACCAGCCGCCGTGCAGGCGGGCGTCCTCGAGGCTGATGGACAGGCCCAGCCCGCTGCCGCCGACGGTGCGCACCCGGGAGGGGTCGGCCCGCCAGAACCGGTCGAACACGTGCTGCGCCTCCCCCGGGCTCAGGCCCACGCCGTGGTCGCGCACGGTGACCGCGGCCGCCGACCGGTTGGCCGCCAACGTGATCTCCACCGGGCGGCCGGACCCGTGCTCGATCGCGTTGCCGACCAGGTTGCGCAGGATCCGCTCCACCCGGCGGACGTCGACCTCGGCGAGGACGCTCTCGTCCGGCCGGGTGACCACGAGCTCGCAGGCGTGCCGCTCGGCCAGCGCGCTCATCCCGTCGACGACCCGGCCGACCAGCGCCCCCATGTCGGCGGGGGCGGAGTCGAGCACGGCCGCGCCGGCGTCGTACCGGCTGATCTCGAGCAGGTCGGTGAGGAGCGCCTCGAAGCGGTCGAGCTCGGCGCGCAGGAGCTCGGCGGAGCGGGCCACGTGCGCTGGGAAGTCCTCCCGCGCCTCGTGCAGCACCTCGGCGGCCATCTGCACGGTGGTCAGCGGGGTGCGCAGTTCGTGCGACACGTCGGAGGTGAAGCGCTGCTGCAGCTGGGACAGCCCCTCCAGCTGGGTGATCTGCCGCTGCAGGCTGTCGGCCATCGCGTTGAAGCTCGTCGCCAGCCGCGCCAGGTCGTCCTCGCCCCGCACCGCCATCCGCTCCTCGAGCTGGCCCTCGGCGAGCCGCTGCGCGGTGCCGGCCGCCTGCCGCACCGGGTCCACCACCAGCCGGGTGACCAGGACGCCGATGCCGACCACGAGCAGGGTGAGCGCGACGCCGCTGATGAGCACGGTGGTGCGGATCAGGCCGAGGCTCTCCTGCTCCTGCTGGAGCGGGAAGACGTAGTAGAGCTCGATCCGGTCGGGCCCCTGCGCGTCCCCCGTCACGGGTGCGCCCACCACCAGGCTGGGCCGGGGGTCACCCGCGTCGCCGGGGACCATGTCGTACTTCGAGGCCTGGTTGCCGGCGTCCACCGCGGCCCGCAGCTCCTGGGGCAGCGCGGCGGTGAGCGGCCGGCGGTTGGTGGCGGGGATCTCGGCGCCGCCGGAGGGCCGGTAGACCATGACGACGTCGAAGTCACCGGCCGCACCGCCGCGGTCCAGCAGCTGGTTCACCGTGCGGGCGAGGGTGGCCCGGACGCTGGCGGCGTCGCCGGTCGCGATGCCGGCCACCTCGCTCTGGGCGTACACGACGCCGGCCTGCACCTGGTCGATCGCGGCCTGCCGCTTCACGTCGAGCAGCTGGTCCTTGATCTGGCTGAACAGCACCAGGCTCACGATCACGACCACGGTGCCGGCGAGCAGCATGGTGATGGCGCCGATGCGCACCTGCAGCGACGAGCGCCAGGTCCGGGCCGCCCGGGCGCCGAGCTCGCGGAGGGTCCGCCTCGTGCGGCGGTGCGCCCGCCCGGCCCGGCGGCGCAGCCCGCGCCCCAGCCGAGTCAGCTCCTCGCGGGTGCCCGGCCGGCCTCCGCCCCCCGGCGGGAAGCGGTCCGCACCCGTGCCCGTCTCGGGGGTCCGGGTGGCTGTCACCGCTCCAGTGTCACCCGGTCGGCGCCGGGAGCGGGGAGCCCGCACACGGTGATGCTCGACTCGCTGACCGTCACGGTGGGCCGGCCTTGTAGCCCACGCCGCGCACGGTGAGCACGACCTCGGGCTTCTCGGGGTCCTTCTCGACCTTGGCGCGCAGCCGCTGCACGTGCACGTTCACCAGGCGGGTGTCGGCGGCGTGCCGGTAGCCCCACACCTGCTCGAGCAGGAGCTCCCGGGTGAACACCTGGCGGGGCTTGCGGGCCAGCGCCACCAGCAGGTCGAACTCCAGCGGCGTGAGCGAGATGGGGACGCCGTCCCGGCTGACCTGGTGCGCCGGCACGTCGATCTGCACGTCACCGATGCTCAGGTTCTCCGCCTGCCCGGTCTCCCCCCGGCGCAGCTGCGCCCGCACGCGGGCGACCAGCTCGACCGGCTTGAACGGCTTGGTGACGTAGTCGTCGGCGCCGGCCTCGAGCCCCTGGACGACGTCGATCGTGTCGCCCTTCGCGGTGAGCATGACGATGGGCACCGTCGACTGGGTGCGGATGTCCTGGCAGATCTGCAGCCCGTTGCGCCCGGGCAGCATCAGGTCCAGCAGCACCAGGTCGGGCCGGGTCTGCTGGAAGACGCCGACCGCGCGGTTGCCGTCGGAGACGAAGGCGGGTTCGTACCCCTCGCGCCGCAGCACGATGCCGAGCATCTCGGCGAGGGCGGCGTCGTCGTCGACGACGAGGACACGGCCGCGGCTGGGCCCGTTCTGGGGAGCGGTGGGTGGCACGGCACCCATTCTGCGCTGTTCAGGGCGCCGACGGGGCCGCACCCCACTCGCGCGGGTGGCTGCCGGGGCGGGTGGGACGACCGGATCCGCCCGTAGGCATAGGAAGCTTTACCTGCGTATCGGGGCCCGAAGACGCAGGTAAAGCTTCCTATGCCCCCCTGGTGAGGTGAGGGAAAGGCCCCGCTGCAGGGACCCGCGCCGAGCCTGCGAGGCGTGGGGCAGCGGGGTCCTCTCAGTAGCGGTAGTGGTCGCTCTTGTAGGGGCCCTCGACCGGGACGCCGATGTAGTCGGCCTGCACCTTGGTCAGCTCGGTGAGCTTCACGCCGAGGGCGTCGAGGTGCAGCCGGGCCACGTGCTCGTCGAGCTTCTTCGGCAGCACGGTGACACCGGGGGTCTGCCCCTCGTAGGCGGCGCGGTTGTTCCACAGCTCGATCTGCGCGAGCACCTGGTTGGCGAACGAGGCGCTCATGACGAAGCTGGGGTGCCCGGTGGCGTTGCCCAGGTTCAGCAGCCGGCCCTCGGACAGCAGGATGATCGTGTGGCCGTCGGCGAACCGCCACTCGTCGACCTGCGGCTTGATCGTCGTCCGGGTGATGCCGGGGGTGCGGGCCAGGCCGGCCACGTCGATCTCGTTGTCGAAGTGCCCGATGTTGCCGATGATCGCCTGGTGCTTGGTCCGGCCCAGCTGGTCGGCGCTGATGATGTCCTTGTTGCCGGTGGCCGTGATGATGATGTCGGCCTTGCCGATGACCTCGTCGAGCGTGGTCACCTCGTAGCCGTGCATCGCGGCCTGCAGGGCGTTGATCGGGTCGATCTCGGTGACGATCACCCGGGCGCCCTGGCCGCGGAGCGACTCCGCGCAGCCCTTGCCGACGTCGCCGTAACCGCAGACGACTGCCACCTTGCCGCCGATCATCACGTCGGTGGCCCGGTTGATGCCGTCGATGAGCGAGTGACGGCAGCCGTACAGGTTGTCGAACTTGCTCTTGGTGACCGAGTCGTTGACGTTGATCGCCGGGAACAGCAGCCGGCCGTCGCGGGCGAGCTCGTAGAGCCGCATGACGCCGGTGGTCGTCTCCTCGGTGACGCCCGCGATGCCCTGGCCGATGCGGGTCCAGTAGCCCGCGTCGTCGGCGAGCGAGCCGCGCAGCACGTCGAGGATGACGCCGTACTCCTCGGAGTCGGCCTCGGTGGTGTCGGGGACGGCGCCCTCGGCCTCGAAGCGGGTGCCCAGGTGGATCAGCAGGGTGGCGTCGCCGCCGTCGTCGAGCAGCATGTTCGGGCCGACGACCGCCCCCGACTCGTCGCGGAACTCGAACAGCCGCTGGGTGCACCACCAGTACTCGGGCAGCGTCTCACCCTTCCACGCGAACACCGGCACACCGGCAGGCTGCTCGGGGGTGCCGTCGCCGACGACGATCGCCGCGGCGGCGTGGTCCTGGGTGGAGAAGATGTTGCAGCTCACCCAGCGGACGTCGGCGCCCAGCGCGGTCAGCGTCTCGATGAGGACGGCGGTCTGCACCGTCATGTGCAGCGAACCGGCGATGCGGGCGCCGGCCAGGGGCTGCGCGTCGCCGTACTCGGCGCGCAGCGCCATGAGGCCGGGCATCTCGTGCTCGGCGAGCTGGATCTCCTTGCGGCCGAAGCCGTGCAGGGAGAGGTCGGCGACCTTGTGGTCGCCGTCGGTCAGCGTGCGGGTGCCAGTGCTGGCGGTCATGTCGCTCCAGTGTCCGCGCCCGACCGTGGACCGGCGGGCGCTGAGGGGTCGCTGAGGATGAGCGAGCATGCCGAGGCTTCGGCGGGGCTCGTACCGCCGTCCAGGATAGGGCGGGGCCCGGTCGGCGGCGGCCGGCCGCCGGGTCAGGACTCGCAGCCGACGCCGTCCCCGTCGCCGTCGAACCGCTCCGAGAACCCCGGCTCGCCGCGGTGGATGGGTGCGGCGCCGGCCGCGCGGACCGCGGCGCAGTCCGCATAGGACGCCGGCGCGGCGGCCCCGTCCGGTGCGGACCCGACGGCGGGCAGCGAGGCACCGGCCGGCAGGGGCTCGTCGGGGCACCGCGCCAGCACGCCGGCCATGGCATCCCGCTCGGCCTGCGTGACCCAGAGCCCGTAGCCGGCCTTCACGGCGACCTGCCGGGCCACGTAGGCGCACCGGTAGCCGTTCGCCGGCGGCAGCCAGGTGGCGGCGTCGCCGTCGCCCTTCTGCATGTTGAGCGGCCCGTCGACGGCGAGCAGGTTGAGCGGGTCGTTGGCGAACCGGACCCGGCGCTCCCCGTCCCAGGCCTGCGCGCCCTTCTGCCAGGCGTCCGACAGCGCGACCACGTGGTCGACCTGCACGTCGTCGCTGGTGTCCTGGCCGCGCCGGAAGGCGATCGTGCTGCCCGAGTACGGGTCGGCGAGGGTGCCGGTGCGGACGACGCAGTCCCGCGTGCCCGGCTCGAACGTCTCCCCCGTCAGGTCGCGGGCCAGGACGTCGTTGCGCGTGTCGCAGCCGTTGCGGTCGGTGTCGACCCAGCCGTCGCCGAACTCGTCGCGGTCGTAGCCGGTCCTCGGCGCGCGACCTTTGACCTCGAGCGCGTCCAGCGCCGCCAGTGCGGAGCCGGCGACCGGCGCGGGGCCCTCCGACGTCGCCCCGGTACGGTCGCCGCTCTCGGCGACGTCCACCGCCTCGCAGGCCGGCAGCGCCGCCAGCAGACCCAGGCCCACGAGGGCGGCGGCCAGCCGGCGCGGCCGGAACCCGGGTCGGACGTGCACGTGACTCCCCCACCAGCCGGACGGCGAACGGCCCGACGCTAGGCCGGTCCGCCGCGAGCCCGGCGGCGCAACGCCGAGGTGGGCGGCGTCAGGACGTGCCGGCGGAGGTCAGCGGCCGGCCTCGCTCTCGAACAGCCGCGCCCAGGTCTGCCGGTCGGAGAGCTCGGGCAGGGCGGCGCGCCAGCGGTCGCGGGCACCGCCGCCCTCCCGCACGAGGCGCACCAGCACCGACGCACCCTGCCGCGCCGACCGCAGCATCACCTCGCGGTCGAACCGCCGCAGCCGCACCCCCTCCTGGGACGGGTCGGTCACCACCGCGGTGTCGAAGAGGGACACGTGCCACCAGTGGGCGTCGGCCGCGTTGATCGCCGCCGTGCCCTGGTTCCGCTGGCGCAGCTGCCAGAGGATCCGCTTGACCAGGACCAGGCCCAGCATCGACGGCGCACCGGCCGGCGCGGTCCGCCGCATGTCGACCGCAGCCACACCGGGCACCGACGAGGCCGGGTGGTTCTTCGTCTCGGGGTGCTCCCCCCAGAGCTTGCGGATCTGCGCCGCCGTCTCCGTTCCGCCGTCGGCCAGCACCTCCGGGCCCCGGAGGAAGTCCTCCACCGCGCGGATCAGCAGCGCGGCCAGGCCGTAGCGCATCGACACGAGGGCGTCCACGAGCTGCTTGGCGAGGTGCTCGGCGATGCTCCGCCGGTCGAAGTCGCTGTGCAGAGCGCTGGTGATCAGGGAGTTGCGGTAGCTGAAGTAGCGCGACCAGTCGTCCCAGTTCTTCCACGAGAAGTCGGCGTGCCAGACGCCTGCACCGGGCAGGGTCACCGTCGGGAAGCCGGCCGCGCGGGCCCGCAGCCCGAACTCGATGTCGTCCCACTGGAAGAAGACGGGCAGCGGGTAGCCGACCGCCGAGACGACCTCCGACGGGATAAGGCAGGTCCACCAGGCGTTGTAGTCACCGTCGACCCGCAGGTCCTGCTGCTCCTCGGTGAGGTCGGCGTCGGTGAGCGCATCGGGCACCGGCTTGCCGGCTCGCAGGATCGACAGGTCGGCCGACTCCGCCCCGACGTGCAGCCGGTCGGGGTGCAGCAGGTTGAGCATCTGGCCACCCACGAGCACCGGCTCGTCCGCGCGGTCGGCGAGGGCCCGCAGCCGCACGACCGTGTCGGGCTCGAGCCGGATGTCGTCGTCCATGAGCAGCAGGTTCACCCGCTCCACGGTCTCGTTCCGCACCGCCTCGTAGATGCCGCGGGTGAACCCGCCGGCCCCACCGAGGTTGGGCTGCCGCACGTACCGCAGCGCCGGCCCGAGGGCCTCGCGGACGTCGGCGAACCCCGGGCGGCTCTCCACGGTGTCCGTGCCCTGGTCGACGACGTAGACCGCCGCGAGCTCGCCGGCCACCGCGCGGTCGGCCGCGAGGGTGCGGAGCGTGGCCAGGCAGTCGTCGGCCCGGTTGTAGGTGCAGATGACCACCGCGGTCGCCCGCCGCGGCCGGATGGTGGCGACCGACCACTTCACGTGGTCGACGACGAGCCCGTCGACGTCGGTCTCGAGCTCGAGCCAGAACGCGCCGCCGTCCACGAACCGGTCGAGGGCGAGCGTGAGGGTCAGCGGCTGCTCGTGGGCGTCCCGGACCTGCTGGGTGGCCACCGTCCGGGCGGTGCCCTCGCTGTCGGAGGCCATGACCCGGACGAGGCCACCGCCGCTGACGACCGCGTGGAGGTCCACCGAGCGCGCGGACGTCCACCGCTGCCAGTACGACGCGGGGAACCTGCCGAAGTAGGAGTTCGTGGACACCGCGGCGTGGCCGTCGAGGACGAGCCGGGTGCGTTCGCGCACCGCGACCCCGGTGACCGTCGTGCAGTACAGGTCGGCCGGGACGTCCGGGTTGGGGCCCGCGAACAGCGTGCGCTGCGCGAGCAGGCGCCCGTGGCGCGGAGCCGGCTCCGGCGTGGCGGCCGGAGCCGGGGTCGTCTGGGGCTGGACGGCCATCACCAAGGTGTCTTCTCCGTTCGGACGCCGGCGCATGGGGTGGAACGTAACCGGCCCCCGCGAGCGGCAATCCGCCGACGTACCCGGCCGGGCGCGTACCCGCTGCAGTCGTGACGCTCCGTGAACGACTCGGCGCGGAGCGCTCGGCCACGGGCGCCCGCCGCGCGAACGCCGCAGCGGGAGGCCCCGGCCGGGATCATCCGGCCGGCGCGTGGCCCGGCTCGGTCAGGCGCACGACCACCTGCTCGTCGTTGGACGTGTAGGCCACGTACTCCGCCCGGGCGCCGGTGCGGGCCAGCCACTCCTGCCAGGCACGGAACTCGTGCGCCTCCCAGCCGGGGAAGTTGAAGAACTCGTCGAACACCAGCACCGACCCGGCGGTCAGCCGCGGGCCGACCAGGTCGAGGACCGTCACCGCCGAGGAGTACAGGTCGCCGTCGACGTGCACGAAGTCCACCGGTCCCGGGTGGGTGGCCAGGAAGCCGGGCAGGGTCTCCCCGAACCAGCCGACGACCAGTTCGGCGCCTTCCACGTCGGGGAGCGAACCGACCGCGAACGCGCCCGTGCGGACGTGCGGCCGGTAGTCCTCCGGCAGCCCCTCGAACGAGTCGAAGCCGTACACCTCGCGGCGCCCGCGCCCGGCCGCGACGACCTCCAGCGAACGCCCCTCGAAGACGCCGAACTCGAGGGCCATCCCGCCACGCGGGGCGAGCTCCAGCCCGTGCTCGAGAGTGCTCGTCCGGTCGTGGAAGGCGCGGGCCGTCGGCATCTCCTGCGCGGCGAAGCGCGCCGACCTGACGGCGGCGTCCCGCTCACCGGCAGCGAGCAGGTCGCGACGCTGGCGGAACTCCACCTCGTGGAGGGCGCTGATGACCCGGTCCGCCTCGGCCGCGACGACGTCCCTGACCAGCGGCGCCAGCAGGCGCCGGACCGGTGCGGCCAGCGCCTGCACCACCCGGTCCCGGACGGCCCCGCCCGTTCGCCCGCCCCGCCGGCCTCGCGACATGCGACCACTCCCTCTCACCGGCACCAGGGAAGATGCCGGACAGGGGGCGACCGTAGCGGCTACCGGGCCCGTAATCGCCTTCGCCCGCGATGCCGCTGCCACCACCACAGCCCGGCCTGCACGAGCGCGACCAGCGCCGCGCCCGCGGCGGCCACCGCACCCGTCCGCAGACCGGGCGGGGCGTAGTCGAGCACCAGGGTGTGCTCACCGGCGGGCACCGCGACCGCGAGCAGACCGGCCGGGCCGTCGACCACCGGCACCTCCTCGCCGTCGACGGTGGCCGAGTGACCGGGCCACGCCAGGCGGGCGAAGAGCACCCGGCCGGCCTCGTCGGCGCGGTACCGGACGACCTCGCGCTCCTCCTCGGCCGAGCCGGCCACGACCTCGACCCCGGGCGAGGTCCAGGAGACCCGTGACCCGTCGGCGTACGGCTGGTCGCGGACCCACACGGCCCGCACCGGGGTGCGCTCGGCCACCCGCCAGCCGGGCGGCGGTTCCTGGTCGTCGACCACGTCGTCGCCCAGCAGGTCCCGCTGCAGGACCAGCGTCGACACGCGGAGGGCATCGACGAGCGGCACCGGGTAACCCGGTCCGGTGGGCTGCCACAGCCGCTCGAACGCCTCCGGGCAGGTGGCCCCGCGGTAGTCGACGCAGAGCTCGTCGGCGAACTCCTGGAAGCCGATCCCGCTGTAGCTGGCCACCGTCGGGGTGCCGGTCGGTCGCAGCAGGTTGCCGAAGGTGATCTCGCCGTCGCGCATCTGCTCCGTCGTGATCGTGTCGTGCCTGGCCAGCTGCAGGACCGTGCCCTCGTAGGAGGTGGTCCCCTCCGCCAGCGCGGACAGGTCCGAGGCCGGCCGGAGGCCGAACCCGCCCGGCCGGAACGGCAGGACGGTGGTCTGGAAGGCGACGACGGCGACGGTGCCCGCGACCAGCACGGCACCGAGGCCCGGCAGACCCCGCCGCCGGTGGGCCACCACGGCGAGCGCGGTGCCGGCGGCGACCAGCAGCAGCGCGGCGGCGTGCTCCTGGAGGAGACCGGCCGGACGGACCGCCCACGCCAGGTAGGTGCCGCCGAGGACGATCGCGCCGCTTCCCAGGGCCCGCCGGCGGGGCGCGTCGGTGGCCAGCCCGGCGGAGAGGACGACGGCGAAGAGGACGGCCAGCGCCAGGTACAGGTACTCCACCAGCCGGACCGGCCAGCGGAACAGCCACAGGTTGGAGGGCGCCAGCGTGGCGAGCAGGTAGAAGCCGGCGATGCCCAGGAGCCCGGCCAGCGACCGCGCCCGCCGCCGCAGCCTCGACCAGCGCAGCCACGGCAGCAGCGGGAGCACGAACCAGGCGAGGTAGGTCGACGGCTGCGTCTCCAGGAGCGCGCCGCCCCAGTTGGTGATGGAGGGCAGGTAGGTCGGTGAGCTGGCCGCCGCGAGGTCGCCCAGATCGGGCACCAGGAAGGTGTCGTTGGCCAGGACGGCGAGGTCCTGGCGCAGGGAGACGTCCCCGGCGCCGAGCAGGGGCAGGTACACCGGCAGGGCCACCAGGCCGGCGCAGGCACCCATCACGACCAGGTGCAGCAGCCGGGTGAACCGGCGCCGGACGAGCAGCTCGGCGCCGAGCGCCACCAGGACGACGACCATCCCGAGCGCGCCGTAGGGGTTGCCGGTCGTCATGACCAGGGCACCGGCGAGGAAGGGGACGACCGGGTTGAGGCGGCCCCGCGCGTGCCGGCGGGCCGCCCACCAGAACCAGGTCACCCAGGTGAACGCCATCAGGCCGGCAGGCCACCCCGCGGCCTCGTACCAGAGGGTGAAACCGGAGAACGGGACGGCGAGGGCGACGACCGCGGCCGGCCAGCGGCGGGCACCGTGCTCGCGGGCCAGCAGGAAGGCGCCCATCGCGAGCAGGCCCAGGAACTCCACCATGACCACGGCGGCGGCCAGCGCGAGGTCGTCGAAGTAGGAGACGAGCACGAAGTTGGCGAGGCTGACCGGGTTCCAGATGCCGTTGAGACCCTCGGCGGCGTAGTTCCCGCCCATCCAGCTCGCCGGGTCCATGGTCACCCAGTCGCCGGCGCGCAACCGCTGACCGAAGACATGCCACAGCGGGGCGAACTGCTCGTACTGGTCGCCGACGTAGTAGAACAGCCGCTCTCGCCAGAAAGGGATGGCACCGATCACCCAGGCCGCCACGCCGACGGCGAGGGTGACCACCCACTCGGACGGCCGCCTCCTCGGTCGCGCCGGCGGTGCCCCCTCCGCAGCCGCCGCCGGGGCCGCCGCGGGCCGGCCCGCCGGAGCGCTCACCGGTGAGGCGGTGGCGCGGGCGACCGCACCCGCGGGGACCGGCCGCCTCACCGCGGCACGCCCCGCGGCGCGGGGAGCCCCGCGCCGGGTCCCGCCGCCGGGCCCGTGGCAGCGGCCGGGCGACCGGCCAGCAGCCGCCGGGAGAGCAGGAACGTCACCGGGATCGCCGCCACCGCGGCGACCAGCGGCGCCAGCCGCTCGTCCACGCCGAGCCACTCCACGAGGACGACGACGCCGGCCGTGGTCATCACGTAGTTGGTGGCGTTGGTGAGCGGGAACAGCGCCAGCTTCCGCCAGGTCGGGCGGGTGCGGAACGTCCAGTAGCAGTTGAGCAGGAAGGAACCCACCATCGCGACGAGGATCGCGCCGAGGTGCGCCACCAGGTAGTGCGCCACCAGGCTCAGCAGCAGGTACGTGCCGTAGTAGACACCGGTGTTGATGACACCGACGACGAAGAAGCGCAGGGCGTGGCGCAGCGTCGTCCGGTCCACCCTCACCTGGCGGGCCGGCGGTCCGCCGGGACCGGGGGCCGGACGTACCCCTCCTCCGCGTCGGCCTGGACGTCGGGCGCGACCCAGTTGCCGACCAGCACGGTGTTCCGCCGGGTCGGTGCGCGCCGGGCGGCGGCCGGCAGCTCGTCACTGGCCGCGGCCACCAGGAAGTGCGGCCGGTGCTTGCTCTCGTAGTAGATCCGGCCGACGTACTCGCCGATGACGCCGAGGAACAGCAGTTGCAGCCCGCCGAGTCCGATCACCGCGGCCACCAGGGTCACGTAGCCGGGCACCACGATGCCCCCTACGACCGCGGCGACCACCAGGTAGCCGGCGTAGCCGAAGGCCAGCGTGGTGACCACGAGCCCCACGTAGATCGCCAGCCGCAGCGGGGCGTTGTTGAACGACATGATGCCGTCGATGCCGTAGTTCAGCAGCCGACGCAGCGTCCACCGGCTGGCGTCCCCGCCGAACCGGGCCTCGTTGCGGTAGTCGATGGTGGCGGTCGGGAAGCCGATCCAGGCGAACAGCCCCTTCGAGAACCGGTTGTACTCACCCAGCTGCAGCAGCGCGTCGACCGCGCGCCGGCTCAGCAGCCGGAAGTCACCCACCCCGTCCTCGATGCGGACCTCGACCAGCGCGTTGACCAACCGGTAGTAGAGCCGGGCGAGCATGCTCCGGCCGAACGCGTCTCCGTCACGGGTGCGGCGGGCGACCACCTGGTCGTTGCCCTGCTGGAGCAGCTCGAGCATCTGCCGGATCAGCCGTGGCGGGTGCTGGAGGTCGGCGTCCATGATCACGACGGCGTCCCCGCGCGCGTAGGCGAGGCCGGCCAGCATCGCCGACTCCTTGCCGAAGTTGCGGCTGAGCGACACGTAGCGGACGCGGGGGTCCCGCGAGTGCAGCTCCTGCATCACCTCGGTCGTCCGGTCGCGGCTGCCGTCGTCGACGAGCACGAACTCGAGATCGGCCGGGATGTCCTCCATCACCGCCGTCACCTGGGCGACGAGCTCGGGCAGGACCCGCTCCTCGTCGTGGCAGGGGACCACCACGGACAACAGCATGCAGGCGCCTCCTCCGGTCCGGCCGCCGCCCCGGGCGGTCCGACACGGGGTGGCACGTCGTCGTGCACGCCCCGCCATCCTGACGGACGACGCGCCTCGCCGCAGCATTCCCAGCGCCGGCCGGCGCCGCGGACCGTGCGGGTCTCAGCCCAGGTTAGTCGTCGCCCGGTAGAGGACGGCCGGACCGCGGGCGCTGACCGGCGCACCGGCGGGGAGGAACGCCGCACGCCCCTTCTCCAGGGTCAGCTCGCCGTCGACCGAGGCGAGCACGGCGGTGCCCTCCGTGCAGAGCAGCAGCTGCGGCCCGCGCGTGGTGAGCGTGCCCGCCTGCTCGTCGAGGTGCACGCGGGTGAGGTCGAAGTCCTGCACCGGCACCGGGTAGCGCAGCCCGCCGGGGCCGAGCACCGGGTGGAGCACCGGCACCTTGCCGTCGGTGAAGTCGAGGACCTCGATCAGCGCCGCCAGGTCGACGTGCTTGGCCGTGAGCCCGCCGCGCAGCACGTTGTCCGAGCTGGCCATCACCTCGACGCCGGCGCCGGAGAGGTAGGCGTGCAGGTTCCCCGCGGGGAGGAACACCGCCTCGCCCGGCGCGAGCTTGAGGTGGTTGCACATCAGCGAGATGACCACGCCCGGGTCACCCGGGTAGGTCTCGGCGAGGGTCGCCGCCCACCGGTAGGTGTTGATGAACTCCGGGTCGTGCGCCGCCACGAACCGGGCGGCCGCGGTGGCGACGGCGTGCACCAGCTCGGTCCGCCGCTCCCCCGTCAGCGCCAGCAGCTGCGGGATCGCCGCCCGCAGGCCACCGCGCGCCAGGGCGGCGATGGTGGGCTTGAGCTCGGGCACCTGCAGCTTGGCCAGGCAGTGCAGCGACTCCTCCACCGGGCGGAAGCCGCACAGCGCCTCGAACGTGGTGAGCGCCAGCAGCAGCTCGGGCTTGTGGAAGGGGTCCTTGAAGGTGCGGGTCGGGTCGTCGTGCGCGATGCCGGCGGCCTCCTCGGCCGCGTAGCCGACCTCCGCCTGCGCCGTCGTCGGGTGCGCCTGCAGCGACAGCGGCGTCTCGGCGGCCAGCACCTTCAGCAGGAACGGCAGCCGCGCCCCGAACCGCTCCACCACCGCGGTGCCGAGCAACCGGTCGGGGTCCTCGGCGATCGCCTTGTCCAGCGGGCGCCCGTCGGAGAGCACGCTGGGCTCGTCGGGGTGCGCGCCCACCCACAGCTCCGCGTGCGGGCGGTCCGCGGGCACGGGCTCACCCAGGAGCTCGGGGATGACGGTGCGGCTGCCCCAGGGGTAGAACCGCACACCGTTGCTCAGCTGCCACATCGTCTGGGCAGGTTACGGCTCGCCCCGGCCTCGCGGAACGCGACCTCACCCCAAGGGGCCGCAGGAACCACCCTCCGACGGCGGCGCGCACACCCGGGACGGGTCCGTGCCCCCGCACGTCCCCGGCCTCGTCGCGAGGCTCGCGCCGTGCTCGCGACGCGCGAGGAGGACGAGGCCCGCTCTCAGTGGGCGTCGGCGCCCGCCTTCGAGCGGTGCACCGTCAGGTTCATGACCAGCACGACCAGCGCCCCGACGACGAGGCCGAGGACGGCACTGCCCAGCGTGTTGACCAGCCAGCCCACGACCCCGCCGAGCGCGCCGGTGGCGTCGTGCGCCGCCTCTTCCAGGTGGTGCACGAACTCGTAGAGCGGGTGGAAACCGAGCTCGTCGGTGCCGAGCAGGATGATGTGCCCGCCGACCCAGAGCATCGCGGCGGTGCCGACGACGGTGAGCGCGGAGAGCAGCTTCGGCATCCCCTTCACCAGCCCGCGGCCGAACGCGGCCAGGCCCTTCGAGGACCGCTGGGACAGGCTCAGCCCCACGTCGTCCATCTTCACGATGAGGCCGACGACGCCGTACACGAGGACGGTGATGCCCACGGCGACGACGAGGAGGATGATCGCCCGGGACCAGAACGCCTCGCTGGCCACCTCGTTCAGGCTGATCACCATGATCTCGGCCGAGAGGATGAAGTCGGTGCGCACCGCCCCGCTGACGATCGTCTTCTCGTCGGGGAGGGCGTCCTCCACCGTGGCGTGGGCCTCGGCATGCCCGCTGACCCGGTGCCAGATCTTCTCCGCGCCCTCGTAGCAGAGGTAGGCGCCGCCGATCATCAGGATCGGGGTCAGCAGCCACGGCAGGAACTGGCTGAGCAGCAGGATCGCCGGGAGGATGACCAGCAGCTTGTTGCGCAGCGAGCCCAGCGCGATCTTCCGGATGATCGGCAGTTCGCGCTCGGCGTTCAGGCCGTGCACGTACTGGGGCGTGACCGCGGTGTCGTCGACGACGACGCCGGCGGCCTTCATGCTGGCCCGTCCGGCGGCTGCGCCGATGTCGTCGATCGAGGCGGCGGCCGCGCGCGCCAGCACCGCCACGTCGTCGAGCAGGGCTACGAGTCCACCCGCCAAGGGAGTTCCTTCCGGTCGGTCAGCACCGGTGTGCTGTCGCAGATGATGGTGGACCGTCCGCGGTCCGCGCGCGCCCTCAGGGACGCGGTACCCGCTCCAGGTCGAGCGCCAGCGCCAGGTAGACGGCGCTGAAGTCGGCGACCGCCAGCTGCCGGGCCACGCGGGGCAACCGGCCCAGCCGGCCGGGCTCGCCGTGCTCGGCCAGGCCGCTGACCGGCACGCTGTGCGCGGCGGCGGTGCTCAGCACCTGCTGCATCCCCTCCGCCGCCGAACGCGGCTCCCGCTCCCCCGCGCCGTCGCGCTCGCCGGCCTCGCTGTCGCGGATCGTCAGCAGCCGCAGCCGCCGGCCGGTGTCGTCGGCGCGGTCCCGGAAGAAGTCGTCGGCGGCGTCCTGCGGCGCCAGCGGCCCCCCGAGGACGGCGCAGGCGGCCACCCGCTGGTCGGGCAGCCGGAAGTCGGTCGCGGGCAGCCCCGCGAGCGTGGCGAGCTGGTCGGCGAAGCGGGTCGCCGCGGCGCCCGCCAGCGGGCCCTCCGAGGCGATCACCGGGAGCGTGTCCAGCAGCTCCAGGGCCAGGCTCTTGGCCGGGTTGACGAACGTCTCCCGCGCGGGGCCGCACTCCGCGGCCACCTCGTCCAGCGCGGCCGCGACCGCCTCGGGGTCCGCCACCGCGGGCGCCAGGAGCCCGAGGTCGGTGGCCAGGCGCAGCATCGGGGTGAACAGCGACCACAGGGTGGTGTGCCGGACGCGGGTGCGCGGCAGGGCGACGTAGGGCGCCCGGGCGGAGGCGCACACCCCGCGCAGCGGTGCGTCGTCGGCCCCGATGCCGACCAGGGAGACGCCCCGGCGGGCGGCCTCGTAGGCCGGCCCGACCGCGTAGGCGCCGGCACCGGTGCGGGTGGCCACGACGGCGATGTCGCTCGGGCCGGTCCACACCGGCAGCGCGGGGCCCGGGACGACGTCGACGGTGACCGGGCTGGTGGGCCCGAGGAGCGCCCGCAGGACCGAGGCGGCGACGGCCCCCTCCCGCCGGGCGACGACGACCAGCCCGCGGGGCCGGCCACCCCCGGTGACCCGGTCGAGGCCCGCCTCCTCGGTCAGCCGGGTGGTCTCCCGCACCTGCGCGCCCGAGCCGGCGACGGCCGGCAGCAGGCCGCGCGGATCGCGGGCCCGCAGCAGCTCGAGGTCGTCGAGCACCTCCTCGGCGAGCTCCGGTGAGGTCACGGCGCGCCCCTCACCCGCGCTGCCGGGCCTCGTCGAGCAGCAGGACCGGGATGCCGTCGCGGACGGGGTAGGCCCGGTCGCAGGTGCCGCAGACGAGCTCGCCGGCCGCCTCGTCGACGGTCAGCGGTGTGTGGTGGGTGTCCGGGCAGGCGAGGATCGCCAGCAGCTCGGGGTCCAGCCCCAGCGGTCCGGCGGCGGGGCTGCTCTGGGTACCGGTCACTCCTGCTCCTCCTCCGCGCGCACGGTGCCGAGCACCCGGTCGCGCAGCTCGCTCATCCGCGCCTCGTCCGGCGCCTCGACGTTGAGCCGCAGCAGCGGCTCGGTGTTGCTGGCCCGCAGGTTGAACCACGCGCCGTCGGGGAGCTCGACGGTCAGGCCGTCGAGCTCGTCGACCGTCACGCCGTCCTCCCCCTCGTAGAGCTCGCGCACGGCGGCCATCCGCTCCGCCGCGTCCGCCACCGTGGAGTTGATCTCGCCCGAGGCCGCGTAGCGCGCGTAGGCGGCGGTCAGCCCGGACAGCGGCCGGCCCTGCTCGCCGAGCGCCGCCAGGACGTGCATGGCAGCCAGCATGCCCGTGTCGGCCCGCCAGAAGTCGCGGAAGTAGTAGTGCGCGGAGTGCTCGCCGCCGAAGACTGCGTCGGTGCGGGCCATCTCGGCCTTGATGAACGAGTGCCCCACCCGGGTGCGCACCGGCTGCCCGCCGTGCTCGCGCACGATCTCGGGGACGGCGCGGGAGGTGATCAGGTTGTGGATGATCGTCGTGCCGCGCCCCTTGGCCAGCTCCCGGACGGCGACCAGCGCGGTGATGGCCGACGGGCTGACCGGCTCGCCGCGCTCGTCGACGACGAACACCCGGTCGGCGTCGCCGTCGAAGGCCAGGCCGATGTCGGCCCCGTGCTCGACGACGGCGCGCTGCAGGTCGACGAGGTTCGCCGGGTCCAGCGGGTTGGCCTCGTGGTTGGGGAACGAGCCGTCCAGCTCGAAGTAGAGCGGGACGATCTCCAGCGGCAGGTCGGCGAGCACCACCGGCACGGTGTGCCCGCCCATGCCGTTGCCCGCGTCGACGACGACCTTCAGGGGCCGGACCGCGGACAGGTCGACCAGCGAGCGCAGGTGGGCGGCGTACCCGGCGAGCACGTCCCGCGCCGACACCGTGCCGACCCGGTCGGGTCTGCGCTCGTAGTCGTCGCGCTCGGCCCACTCGCGGATGGTGACCAGCCCGGAGTCCTGCCCGATGGGCGCCGCACCGGCGCGGCACAGCTTGATGCCGTTGTACTGCGCCGGGTTGTGGCTGGCGGTGAACATCGCCCCGGGCAGGCCCAGCGAGCCGGCGGCGAAGTACAGCAGGTCGGTCGAGCCCAGGCCCGCCTCGACGACGTCGACGCCGCGGGCGATGACGCCCTCGGCGAAGGCGCGGGAGAGCGGGACGGAGGACTCGCGCATGTCGTGCGCGGTGACCACGGCCGTGGCGCCGCTCTCGGCGTGCACGAACTCGGCGAAGGCCGCGCCGATCGCGCGGGCGACGTCCTCGTCCCACTGGTCGGGGACGACCCCACGGACGTCGTAGGCCTTGATCAGGGCCGAGAGATCACGCACGCCCCGACACTATCGGGCGCCGGGGCGTCCGTCGGCCCCGCTGCACGGACCCGCCGCGAGCCTGCGAGCGACGGGGGCAGCGGGGTCCTTCTAGCTAGGGGAGGTCGGGCAGGACCCGCAGGTGGCCGCGGCGGATGCCGCTGCCGTCGTCGGCGGGGTTGCGCGGCGGCTCGGGACGGGCGGCCTCGCGCACGGCGTCGGCCAGGGCCAGCAGGTCGTCCCCGGTCGGCCCGACGTCGTCGATGTCGATCTCGTGCCGGACGACCTCCCAGCCACGCGGGACGGTCAGCCGCTCGGCGTGGAACTCGCACAGGTCGTAGCTGTGCGGCTCGGAGTACGTCGCCAACGGGCCCACGACAGCGGTCGACTCCGCGTAGACGTAGGTCAGGGTCGCCGCTGCCGGTTGCGCGCAGCCGCTGCGCGAGCAGCGCCGTGACTGCCTCACCACCGGTTCCTCACGCAAGGCACAGTAATCCCGCCCGGCGGTGCGCGACAGCAGGCGCACCGGGAAACCGGCTGTGGCGCCCCATCCTGCACGATGACCCCGTGGGCATCGTCACCGGTCGGACGCGGGATGACGCCGCGCGGGGCCGGACGTGGGGGAACGTCCGGCGAACCGTGCCGGGTCCTGGCGTGTCACGTCCCGCCGTACCCTGCGTGCAGTCATGAGCCACCCCCCGCGCCGCCGCCCCCGCTCCCGCCGCGACCGCCACGGTCGCGGCCTGCGGGGACGCCTCGTACCCGCCCAGGTGCCGCTGTCGCGCAGCCGCGCCGAGCAGTTCGACGACCTGGTGCTGGACGCGGTCGAGGACCTCGAGCGCCGCTGGGAGCGGGAGCTGGCCGGCGTGGAGTTCGCCGTCGAGGACGTGCCGTGGGTGGAGCACACCGATCCGGACGAGGCGCTGCTGGACGCCGACGTGCTCGACGACGCGGGTGTCCCCCTGGCCCGCCTGCTGCCGGCCCGCCGCGAGCAGGGCGAGGAGGTGCCGCCGCGGATCGTGGTCTACCGGCGCCCGCTGGAGCTGCGCGCGCACGACCGCGAGGATCTCGCCGACCTGGTGCGCGACGTCGTCGTCGACCAGGTGGCCACCCTCCTGGGCCGCGACCCGGAGGAGATCGATCCCACGTGAGCCGGCCCCGCGGGCCGGCGGCCGGTCCTCCTCGCCACATCACCGCCGACCGCGCCGCGCACCGCGCGCCCGGGTGACGCACCGCGAGATCGAGCCCCGCCGTCCACAGGCCCGGCAGCAGCGCCCTGGCGGAAGGCCGCCATGGCCCAGGGCGGCCGGCTGAGATGCTGGTCGGGATGGACGCCCCCGCCGCCACCGCCTGGCTCGTCGTGGGCGTGGTCCTGGGTGCGCTCGCGGTGGCCACACTGGTGTCGGTCCTGGCCGTCGCCCGGCACCGCGCCGGCCGGCGCCGGGGGCGGTCCGCCGCACCGGTCGACGACCTGGCCGAGTTCCTCGAGCACCCACCCGGCACCCGGCCGCAGGCGCCGCCGCCCGCCGGCTGGGCGACGCTCGCCCCGCCGGAGCCGTCGCCGCCCGTCGGCGACCGGGAGCGGTCCGGCCCGCTGCTGGCCGCCCTCTGCGTCGCCGCGCTGGCGCTCGTGGGCGCGGCCGCCGCCGTCGCGGCCGCCACGGCCGACCGGACGCCGCCCGTCCGCGCCTCCGGGACGTCGCCGGCACCGGCCATCACGATCGAGGCGCCCGGCGTCCCCGTCGCCGACCTCGTGGTGGGCGGCCTGGTGCTGGAACCGCGGGCGGTGGGCGTCACCGCGACCTACCCCGAGGTGCGGCTCACCACCGGTGCAGGTGCCCCGCGGCTGGAGCTGCGGCTGCCCACCTACAACTGCCTGACCGCCGAGGCCCCCGCCGACCCGGTCGCCGCCGGCTGCACCGCCACGCCGGTCGAGCACGCCGTCGTCGAGGGCGACGACCTGAGCGTGATCCGCGATGGCGAGGGGTGGGTCGTGCGCGGTGAGGCCGCGACCGTCGTGCGCCCGGACGGCTCCGCACCCGAGGCGACCGGACGGGTGTACCCGCTGGAGCTCACCGTGTCGCCCGAGGGAGCTCCGGCCGCCGACGGGACCCGGGCCGCCGGCGGCGACCTGCGGCTGGGCACGGGGCGCGCCGCGGTGCTCGCCGAACACAGCCGGATGCGCCCCCCGGGCTGAGGCTCAGCGCGGCCAGCGCCGCAGCGGCACGGAGAAGGTGCTCACCGGCGCCCCCATCCCGGTCTCCAGCCCGCCGTCGCCGGCCACGCCCCAACACGGCCAGCGGTCGCCGCCGTCCAGCAGGGTGAGCAGCCCGGCGCGCAGCCGGTCGCCGTCGGCGACCACGGCGACCTCCAGGTGGCCGGTGGCCGCGTGCAGCCGGGCGGTGGCGCGCAGGAGGCCCCGCGCCCGGCGGTCGGGCGCGGCGGCGAGGAACTCGGGGAGCCAGCGCTCCAGGAGCCGCCCGTCCCGGCCCCGCTCGACGGGCCCGATCCCGTCCAGGGCGTCGACCAGGAGCGTGCTGCGCTCGTTCGCCAGGACGGCGGTGCGCAGGCGGGCCGCCAGCGACCGGGCGGTGGGATCACCCAGCGGGAGCCCGGTGAACCGCAGCGACCAGGGGCCGCGCAGGGAGTCGAGCAGGGAGAGCACCCCGCCGGCGAGCAGGTCCGCGGCCTCGGCGTCCCGCGCCAGCAGCCGGGCCGTGGGACGGCCACCGGGCAGGGGCGACCGCGCCTGCCCGAGCAGGCGGACCGCGGTGACGGGTCCGCGCCGCCGGAGGTCGAGGAAGGCCGCGGCGCGGGGCGGGCCGTCGGCCGCCCCGTCCACGACGACGGCGGCGGGGCGGGTGGGGAGCCAGCGGGCGGCGCCGTCGTTCAGCACGGCGGTCAGCCACGGCGCGCGGGCGGTCAGCGGCGCGGACAACGCGGCGGCGAGCGGTTCGGCGGCCCGGACCTCGCGGACCACCCGCGCTCGACCGACGGCGACCCGGGCGACCATGCCCCGAACAGAACCACAGCCGCCGGCGAGGGGCGCCGGCGGCTGTGGTGAGGTGCTGGACGGCCCCTGCCGGGGGCCGCTGCGCGCGGGGGTGGGCTGAGGGCTCAGACGGCGCGGCGGCGCAGCCGGCGCCGCTCGCGCTCGGAGAGGCCGCCCCAGATGCCGAAGCGCTCGTCGTTGGCGAGCGCGTACTCCAGGCACTCGGCCTTGACCTCGCAGCCGGTGCAGATCTTCTTCGCCTCGCGGGTGGAGCCACCCTTCTCAGGGAAGAACGCCTCCGGGTCGGTCTCGGCGCACAGCGCGCGCTCCTGCCACGACTGGGTGTCGGGCTCCAGGCCGAACCCGAGGAAGCCGACGAACGGCTGCCCCGCGCCCTGGCCCAGGACCTGGCCCGCGCCGTGGCCGGTCGCCGCCAGCCGGTCGGCCGACCGCTCCGTGCCGTTCACGTAATCGCTCAACCACGACACCTCTGCCATGACGGTGCGTCCCCTCTCGCTCTCGTCACGGTGCGCGGCCGGCAGGACGTTCCCGGGCCGTTCAGCACTCGTCGACACCGCGGGAATTACACGCGTGTCGTTGCCCGGCCGTCAACTTCGCCCGGTGTAAGCGACACGCCACAGCAGCCCCACGCGCACCAGGGTGTTCGTCACATCTCGTGGCACCCGCCGACACGCCCGGCGAACAGTCGACAAGTGCTCATCGGGCACGATGCGTTTCGTGCAGATCGTCGTGCTGGCCGGTGGGACCGGAGGGGCTCGGTTCCTGCGTGGGGTGCGCGCCGCGGCGCCCGAGGCGGAGATCACGGCCGTGGTCAACACCGGGGACGACGTGACGCTGCACGGCCTGCGGATCTGCCCGGACCTGGACACGGTCGTCTACACGCTCGGCGGCGGCATCGACGAGGAGCGCGGCTGGGGGCGGGCCGGCGAGTCGTGGACGGTCAAGGAGGAGCTGGCCGCCTACGGCGCCGACCCCGCGTGGTTCGGCCTCGGCGACCGCGACCTGGCCACGCACCTGATCCGCACCCGGATGCTCGATGCCGGCTACCCGCTGTCGGCGGTCACCGCGGCGCTGGCCGACCGCTGGCAGCCCGGCGTCACCGTGCTGCCCATGAGTGACCAGCGGGTCGAGACCCACGTCGTCGTGACCGATCCCGAGGACGGCCGCCAGCGGGCGATCCACTTCCAGGAGTGGTGGGTGCGGCACCGCGCGGCCCTGGACCCCGCCGCGTTCGTGCAGATCGGCGTCGAGGCGGCCCGGCCCGCACCGGGGGTCGCCGAGGCGCTGGCCGCCGCCGACGCCGTCCTGCTAGCGCCGTCGAACCCCGTCGTGTCGATCGGCACCGTCCTCGGCGTCCCGGGGGTCCGCGACGCCCTGCTGACCTCCTCCGCCCGGATCGCGGGCGTCTCCCCGATCGTCGGCGGCGCCGTCGTGCGCGGCATGGCCGACCGCTGCCTGCCCGTGCTGGGCATCGAGGTGAGCGCCGAGGGCGTCGGCCGGCACTACGGCGCCCGCGCCGACGGCGGCCTGCTCGACGCCTGGCTGGTCGCCGAGGACGATCCCGCGGACGTCCCGGGCGTCGACGTGCGGCGGTTGCCGCTGCTCATGTCCTCCCCCGAGGCGACGACGGCGCTGGCCCGGGCCGCGCTCGACGCCTGCGCCCGGTGAGCGGGCTCCCGGCCGGCGTCTCGGTCCTGCCCGTCGCCGGGCTGCCGGAGTTCGCGCCGGGCGACGACCTGGCCGCGGCGGTGGCCGCCGCCGCGCCCTGGCTGGCCGACGGCGACGTCGTCGTCGTCACCTCGAAGGTGGTCTCGAAGGTCGAGGGGCGGCTGGTCCGCCTCGAGCCCGGGGCCGACCGGGAGGCCGCCCGGCAGCGGGCGATCGACGCCGAGACGGTGCGGGTGCTCGCCCGCCGGGGGCCGCTGAAGATCGTGCAGACCCACCAGGGCTGGGTCGTCGCCGCGGCCGGCATCGACGCGTCGAACGTCGCCTCCGACACCCTCGTCCTGCTCCCCGAGGACGCCGACGCCTCCGCGCGGCGACTGCGGGCCCGGTTGCGCGCGCTCGCCGGGGTCGACGTCGCCGTGGTGGTGAGCGACACCTTCGGCCGCACCTGGCGCGAGGGGCTGACCGACGTCGCCGTCGGCTCGGCCGGGATCACCGCCCTGGACGACCACCGCGGCGCCCTCGACGCCCACGGCAACCGGCTGGAGACCACCCGGATCGCCGTGGTCGACGAGCTGGCGTCGGCCGCGGACCTGGTGAAGGGCAAGCTGGCCGGCGTCCCGGTGGCGGTGGTGCGCGGGCTGCCGGTGCGGCGCCCGGCCGACGACGCCGACGAGGGCACCCGGCCGCTGGTGCGCCTGCCGGCCGACGACCTCTTCCCCTACGGCTCCCGGGACCTGGTGGGCTCGCGGGCGCCCGCGAACGACCTGGTGCCCCGCCCCGGCGACCGGGAGGCGGCGGCAGCGGCCTTCCGGGTCGCCAGCGCCGCGCTGCCGGAGTTCCCCGTGGTGCTCCGGCACGGCGGCGAGGGCGACGGCGCCGTCGACGTCCACCTCCCCGACGCGGTGACGACGACGAGCGCCCTCAACGCCGGCGCGCTGGTCGGTGCCGCGATCGTGCAGCTGCACGCGGAGGGCTGGGCGACCCGCTGGGAGCCCGCGCCCGGCGCCGGCGGCACCTCACTCGTCGGGAGGCTGTGGCTCGGCGGACCGGCGCTCTAGAGCCGCACCGCTGGGTACGGTTCGTCCCCATGCGCGGGATCATCCTGGCCGGTGGCACGGGGAGCCGTCTGTTCCCCATCACCCAGGCCGTGAGCAAGCAGCTCATGCCGGTCTACGACAAGCCGATGATCTACTATCCGCTCTCCACGCTGATGATGGCGGGGATCCTCGAGGTGCTGGTCATCACCACCCCGGACGACCAGGCCGCCTTCCGCGCGCTCCTGGGCGACGGCACCCGGCTGGGCATGCGGATCGAGTACGCCGCCCAGCCGCGGCCCGAGGGGCTGGCCCAGGCGTTCCTCATCGGGGCGGAGTTCCTCGGCGGTGAGTCCGTGGCCCTGGTGCTCGGCGACAACATCTTCTACGGCGCGGGCCTGGGCACGGCCCTCTCGCGCCTGCCCGAGCCGGCCGGCGGGCACGTCTTCGCCTACCACGTCGCCAACCCGCGGGACTACGGCGTCGTGGAGTTCGACGACGCCGGCCGGGTGCTGTCGATCGAGGAGAAGCCGGTCCGGCCCAAGAGCTCCTACGCCGTCCCGGGGCTGTACTTCTACGCCGGCGACGTCGTCGAGGTCGCGCGCGGGATCACCCCGAGCGCCCGCGGCGAGCTGGAGATCACGGCGGTCAACGCGCACTACCTGCGGGAGGACCGGCTGACCGTCACCGCGCTGGACCGCGGCACGGCCTGGCTGGACACCGGCACCTTCGCCTCGCTGCGCCAGGCCACCGAGTTCGTCTCGGTCGTCGAGGAGCGCCAGGGGCTGAAGATCGGCTGCATCGAGGAGGTGGCCTGGCGCAACGGCTGGCTGGACGACGACGGCCTGCGCGCCATCGCCGAGCCGCTGGGCAAGAGCGGCTACGGGGCCTACCTGCTGGGCCTGCTCGACGAGCGCTGACCCCTGGGGGCCAGCGCGTGCGGGTCCGCCCTGGAGCAGGTCACCGGGGTACCGGCGGCGGCACCCGCCCGAGCCGCTCGCCGACCGCCACGGGGGCGGTGTCCTCCTCGGCGCGCGGTACCCCCACCGTCGCCCCCGGCTCGCGGTGGGGAGCCACGCCACGGCGCCGGAGGACCGCATCGAGCAGCAGGAGCACCGCGGCGACGGTGACCCCGACGGCCGGCCAGTAGACGTAGCGGTAGTCGTAGCCGATCACCATCGGCAGGTAGCTGACGATGTAGACGGCAGCTGACGCGCCGATGCCGGCGACCACCCGGGCGTGCCCACCGGCCGGACGCCGGCGCCAGGCCACCGCCGTCACCGCCACGGCGGCCAGCAGCCAGAAGAACGGCCGGTAGAGGAAGCCGAAGTTGCGGGCCGTGAAGGCCTCGTACGACGCGAGCAGCTCCACCGCCGGCCCGGGGGCGAAGGTCAGTCCCAGTGCGTTCTCCTGGATGCCGTACCAGGACACGAATACCTGCTCCGGCGGCGTGTCGAGGAAGTCCGCGAACACCCCGAGGCGGAACTGGGCGTAACGCAGGGGGTGCTCGGCGATGCCCCGGAGGTAGAGGCCGCGCAGCTGCTCGTGGTGCGTGAGGAAGACGGCGGGCACGGTGCCGGTCGTGTTGGCGCACCGCCAGGTGTAGTTGACGTCGAACTCCCCCGGCGGGCACGACGTCGCCATCCGGACGAGGTACTCCTCCAACGGCGGGTCCACCGCCGCCGTCCGGAGCTCGGCCACGGTGTACAGGTGCAGGACGTCGTCGACCATGATGCTGGCCGCAGGGTGCGTCTCCTGGACCGGCCGGACGGCGTCGATGACCGGCGTCGCGGCGAGCGAGAGGGCGACCGTGCCCGCGGCCAGGAGCAGCCGGCCGCGCCGCGCGGCGCCCGGCCAGGTCAGCAGGAACAGCAGCGGGACCAGCGCCGGCAGCGCGTTGTAGCGCACCGCGCCCGCGTAGGCCAGCAGCAGCACGGTGACGGCGATCGTGGTGTTGCGCAGCCAGACCCGCCGGATCCCCTCGCGCAGGTGCAGGAGCAGCACGACGGCACCCAGCAGCGCGAAGGCGAGCTGCTGGTCCTTCCAGATCACCCCGGAGATGCTCACCACGTACGGCAGGAGCCCGATGCCCAGGGGCAGCAGGGAGAGCAGGCGACGCCCCCCGCGCCGGTGGACGTACACCGACAGCAGCGTGAGCGAGCCCCACAGCAGGGCCAGCTGGGCGACGAGCAGGCTGCCCACGCTGCCGGACGACGACATCAGCACCCGCCACAGGACGGTCATCACCGGCGGGTGCCAGTCGTCGAGCCGGCCGAGGTCCACGGCCTGCTCGAGCTGACGGACCGAGTCCCAGGACATGAGCCCCGGGTACACCGGCGCGACGTTCGCCGCGAAGAGCGCGGTGCCGAGGGCGACGAGGACACCGGTCCAGTGCGCGGCGACCCACGTGCGGCCGGCCGCCGCGCTGGTCCTGCTCCCCATGGGCCTGGCACACCGCTTCCGCGTCGAGGGGTCGCCCGGGCGGCCCGCTACCGGCCGCCAGTCGGGGGCCGGGAGCTCCGACTCTAGGTTCGGTCGTCGCCGACCCGCGGGTCGGCCGCGCGTGTCGGCCCCGCCCGCACCACCCGACCCGTCCGTCCGCCGGGCGGCGCCCGGGGGCCCGGTCCGCTAACGGCGCCGGTTGTCGACCGGGGCGAAGCGCGGGCCGCGCCGTGGCCGCCGGGGCCCGCCCGCCAGGAGCAGGCGCACCACCCGCTGCCGGTGCCCCCGCCACGGCTCCAGCAGCGCGAGCATGCCCTCGTCGTCGGTGTCCCGGCGGCCGGTGAGCGCGTAGCCCACGAGGTTCTTCAGGTGGTAGTCGCCGACGCTGACGGTGTCGGGGTCGCCGTGGACCCGCTGCACCACCTCGGCCGCCGTCCACACCCCGATGCCGGGCAGCGAGCACATCCGCCGCTGCAGTCCGGCCGAGTCTCCGGCCCGCTCGGGCTCCAGGGCGGAGGCCGCGGTCGCCGCCGCGCGCAGCGCCCGGCGGCGGGCACCGTCCAGGCCGCAGCGGTGCCACTCCCAGTCCGTCACCTCCAGGACGCGCTGGGCCGACGGCACCACGCGCATCCCCTCGGGGGCCGGGCCGGGGGCGGGCTCCCCCGCCAGCCGCAGCAGCTCCCGCCACACCCGGTAGGCCTCGGCGGTGGTCACCTTCTGCTCCAGCACCGCCGGCACCAGCGCGTCCCAGGTGCGGCCGGTCCGCCCCAGCCGGAGCCACGGCGTCGTGCGGTGCAGCTCGGCCACCGTCGGGTGGTCGCCGGGCCGGAACTCCTCGGGGCGGTCGGCCGCGCCGAGCCACTCGGGCACCGCGGCCCCGGCGGGCTCCGCGCCGGGGCCCCAGGCGCTGATCGCCACCCCCGCGGCCGTGCGGACCAGCCGCACCGTGGCGGCCCCCTCGGGGGTGGAGGTCGTGCGCCAGGTCCCGGAGTCGGTCACCCGCAGCGCGGGGTCAGCGGCCCCGCGGCGGTGCGGCGCCAGCATCCGGCCGAGGTCCAGGGGCCAGTCCGGCGTCCACACCGCGTGGTAGGCGGGGGCGTCGAGAGTGGTGCTCAGCGGGTGCTCCGGGAAGAGGTCAGCGGGGTGCCATGCGCAGCGCGCCGTCCATCCGGATCACCTCACCGTTGAGGTAGCCGTTCTCGACGATCGCGAGCGCCAGCTCGGCGAAGTCCGACGGACGGCCGAGCCGCTTGGGGAAGGGTATGCCCGCCGAGAGGGCGGCCCGCGCCTCCTCCGGCAGCGAGCCCAGCAGCGGGGTGTCCACCAGCCCGGGGGCGATGGTGCAGACGCGCACGCCCACGCTGGAGAGGTCGCGCGCCGCGGGCAGGGTCATGCCGACGACGCCACCCTTGGACGCCGAATACGCCAGCTGCCCGATCTGGCCGTCGAAGGCGGCGATGGAGGCGGTGTTGACGACGACGCCGCGCTCGCCCTCCTCGCCCGGCTCGGTCCGCGCCATCGCGGCTGCGGCCAGGCGCAGGACGTTGAACGTGCCGATCAGGTTGACGCCCAGCACGCGGGTGAAGCCGCCGAGCTCGTGCGGCGCGCCGTCGCGGCCGACGGTGCGCTGGGCCAGCCCGATGCCGGCGCAGCTGATCGCGATGCGCAGCGGCCGGTCCTTGCCGGTCGCCTCGGCGACGGCGGCCTCCACCGACGCCTCGTCGGTGACGTCCGTGCGGACGAAGGTGGTGTGCCCGCCCAGCTCGGCGGCGAGCGCCTGCCCGCGCTCCTCGTTCAGGTCCATGATCGTGACCGCGGCACCCCGGGCGGCCAGCGCCCGGATGGTGGCCTCCCCGAGACCGGAGGCTCCCCCGCTGACCACGGCTGCGACGTCGAAGTTCTTCATGCCCCGCAGCCAATCACGTGCCTAGGAGAATCGGTCGCCGTACCGCTCCTGCACCGCGCCGAGCAGCTGCTTGACCCGCTCGGCGTCGGCGACGGGGCAGACCATGGTGACGTCGGCCGTGTGCACGACGACGCTGTCCCGCACGCCCACGAGCGCGACCAGGTGCTCCGGGTCGTCGCTGAGGACGATGTTCCCCGCCCCGTCCAGCACGACGGCGGGCCCCCGCACCGCGTTGCCCGCGCCGTCGTCGTCGAGCGTGTGCGCCAGCGCGGGCCAGGAGCCGACGTCCAGCCAGTCCACGTCGAAGTCCACGACGAGCACCCGCCCGGGCTCGGTCGCGGCCGGCTCGAGGACGGCGTAGTCGACGCTGATCTTCGACAGGCCCGGGAACACCTCGGCCAGCACGGCGTCCCGCGCCGGCCCGGCGGGCGCGGCGACGATGCGGGCCAGGCCCTCGGCCGAGGCCGGGAGGTGGTCGGCCAGGGCGTCGAGCACCGTGCGGGCGCGCCAGACGAACATGCCCGAGTTCCACAGGTACCGGCCCGAGGCCAGGTACTCCTCGGCGGTGGCGCGGTCGGGCTTCTCGCGGAACGACGCCGCCTCGGCCACGCCCGGCCGGTCGGTGGGCGCGCCGCGCTGCACGTAGCCGAAGCCGGTGGCCGGCGCCGTCGGCCGGATGCCGAGGGTGACCAGCGAGCGGGGGCGGGTGGCGAGCGCGTCGTAGGCGGTGCGCAGCGCGTCGGCGAACCGTTCCACCGGCCGGATGACGTGGTCGGCGCTGACGACGGCGAGCTCGGCGTCCGGGTCGACGTCGGCGACCAGCGCCGCGGTCAGCCCGACGGCGTTGGCGGTGTCGCGGGCGACCGGCTCGAGCACCAGCCGGTCGGTGCGCAGCTCGGGCAGCGCCGCCCGCACCTGGTCGGCGTAGCGGGCCGCCGTGCAGACCCAGATGGTGTCGGCGGGCAGCACCGCGCGCAGCCGCTCCCAGGCCTCGGCCAGCAGGCTGTGCGGCGCCCCGTCGGCGCCCGCGACGACGTCGAGCAGCTGCTTGGGGCGGTCGCCGCGCGACAGCGGCCACAGCCGCGTGCCCGAACCGCCCGCCATGATCACCGCGTGCCGCACGTCAGCCCTCCCCGGCCCCGCGGCGCCGCGGGTCGGGCACGGCCGCCAGCTCGCGGGCACGGCGCTGGAACCGGGCGCCGGCCGCGACCCGCCCGCTGACGTAGGAGACCAGCATCCGGCCCCCGAGCCCGGCGCGGAACGCGGTGCGCAGCGGGGCGTGCCGCCGGCGGGGGTACTGCCCGGAGAGGTACCGCAGCGCGCTGGTGTGGTGCACCCGCTGCATCCGGTGCGGCTCCCGCCGGGTGGCGTGCCCGCCCTCGTGCTCGACGACCGCGGTGGGCACGTAGACGTGCAGCCAGCCCGCGCGGGTGAGCCGCTCGGCGAGGTCGACGTCCTCGAAGTACATGAAGTAGCCCGGGTCGAAGCCGCCGACGGACCAGAAGGCCTCCAGGTCGACCAGCAGGCACGAGCCGCTCAGCCACCCCGCCGGGCGCTCGCGGGGTGCCTCGCGCTCGCGCCGGTAGCGCGCGGTCCACGGGTTGCCGGGCCACGCCCAGCCCAGCAGAGCGTGCCCGGCGCCGGTGGACAGCCGCGGCAGGTCCCGGGCCGACGGGTAGAGCTCGCCGTCGGGCGTCATGATCGCCGGGCCGAGCGTGGCGGCCCGCGGCCAGCGGTCGGCGGCGGCCAGGAGCTCGTCGACCGACCCGGGCGAGAAGCGCAGGTCGGGGTTGGCGATCAGCGCCCGCCCGGTGCGGACGTCGGCGAGCCCGGCGTTCGCCGCCGCCCCGTAGCCGATGTTCCCGCCCGTGCGCAGCACCCGCACGTGCGGGTGGCGGGCCGCGGCGCGCTCCGGTGCGCCGTCGGTCGAGCCGTTGTCGGCGAGGACCACCTCCACCGGCCCGCTGGTCGCGCCGGCCAGCGAGTCGACGAACTGCTCGAGCGCCGCACCCGGCGAGTAGGTGACGGCGACGACGCGCAGCGGCGGCGGGCCGGAGGGAGACGACACGGGGGCCCACCCTAGGCACTCGGACCGGTCACGCTCGGATCCCGTCCCGCGACAGGGCCCGGCGGGGTGCATGGGATGGATGTGACGGAACGGGCCGCTACGCGGCGCGGCACCACCGCTGCGTGGTCGTGCGCCCCCTGACCGACAGGTACCGTCGAGACCCGTGACCACCACAGGACCTGACCTCGTCGTCGTAGGCTCCGGATTCTTCGGGCTCACCGTCGCCGAGCGGGTGGCCAGCCAGCTCGACAAGCGGGTGCTGGTCATCGACCGCCGGGACCACATCGGCGGCAACGCCTACTCCGCCCCGGAGCCCGAGACGGGCATCGAGGTGCACGTCTACGGCGCGCACCTCTTCCACACGTCGAACGAGCGGGTCTGGCGCTACGTGAACCAGTTCACCGAGTTCACCGACTACCAGCACCGGGTCTTCAGCATCTACCAGGGGCAGACGTACGCCCTGCCCATCAACCTGGCCACCATCTGCCAGTACTTCGGCAAGAGCTTCTCCCCGGACGAGGCGCGCGCCCTGGTCGCCGAGCAGGCCGGCGAGATCGAGACCGCCGAGGCCGCCAACCTCGAGGAGAAGGCGATCTCGCTGATCGGCCGGCCGCTCTACGAGGCGTTCATCCGCGGCTACACGAAGAAGCAGTGGCAGACCGACCCGACCGAGCTGCCCGCGGCCGTCATCGCCCGGCTCCCGGTGCGCTACACGTTCGACAACCGGTACTTCAACGACACCTACGAGGGTCTGCCGAAGGACGGCTACACCGCCTGGCTGCAGCGCATGGCCGACCACCCGAACATCGAGGTGCGGCTGAGCACGGACTACTTCGACGTCCGCGACGAGCTGCCCGCCGACGTCCCGACGGTGTTCACCGGCCCGATCGACAAGTACTTCGGCTACGAGGCCGGGGAGCTCGGCTGGCGCACGCTGGACTTCGAGACCGAGGTCCTGCCGATCGGTGACTTCCAGGGCACCTCGGTCATGAACTACGCCGACGAGGACGTGCCCTACACGCGGATCCACGAGTTCCGGCACTTCCACCCGGAGCGGGACTACCCCCAGGACAAGACCGTGGTCGTGCGGGAGTTCTCGCGGTTCGCGCGGACCGGCGACGAGCCCTACTACCCGATCAACACCCCGGAGGACCGCGCCAAGCTCGAGCGCTACCGCGAGCTGGCCACGAAGGAGGCCGCGGAGAAGCGGGTCCTCTTCGGGGGGCGGCTCGGCACGTACAAGTACCTCGACATGCACATGGCCATCGGCTCCGCGCTCAGCATGTTCGACAACCGGATCCGCCCCTTCTTCGACCAGGGCGGTTCGCTCGACGGTCGCCTGGAGGACTGATGCAGGAGACGACCGCCTGCACCGACGGCGACCGCCTTCCCGAGGAGAACCACCGGTGACCGACCCGCACGACCAGACCGGGGCCCACCGGGTCTTCGAGATCCTCCACGAGCCGGACTGGTTCTCCGGCCTCACACCGCGCGAGGCCCGACTGCTCGACGGGGCGCTGGCGTTCCACTGCCTCGCGCGTCCGGGAGAGCGCGTCCGGGCGACGGTGCTCCGGACCGACGGCCCGCACCTGCCGTCCCTGACCGACCAGCGGACGTCGCACATCGAGTGGCCCGACGACCGGACGGTGGTCGGGACGATCGAGGCCCACGCCACCGGGCACCCCCAGTCGCCGACCGGCGTCGTGGACGTCGTCCTGGACCTCGGCGGGCCGCCCGAGTCGCTGATGCGCAACGAGCAGCCCCCGGGCAGGCTCCACGCCGCCCGCAACACGGTGCGCCGCCGGGTCCCCGTCGCCTTCGACGCCGCCCGCCAGCTGCGCACGGACCGGCTGGAGAACCGCCGCCTGTCCCGGCCCATCCCCCGTGTCGGCCGCTTGGACAACACCTCGGTGGGCTCGTCCAGGGGTTCCACCAAGGCAGTGCTCTTCGGGCTGCACTGGCTCGAGCTGGGCGGGGCCGAGAAGTGGGCCACCGAGACCATCTCGCTCGCCCGCGAGGCCGGGTTGTTCCCGATCGTGCTCAGCGACCGCCCCTCGGGCCACCCCGACATCGTCCGACCGGAGTACGACGGCGCACTGGTCATCCCGCTCACGCACCCGATGAGCGGCCCCCAGGAGTCCCGGCTCCTGAGCCAGCTGTTCGAACGGTTCGACATCCGGGGCGTCCACGTCCACCACTGCAGCTGGCTGTACCAGCGGCTGCCGTGGATCCGCGCCCAGTACCCGGGAACCGAGCTGGTCGACTCGCTGCACGTCCTGGAGTGGCGGACCGGCGGCTTCGTCGACATCGCGCTGAGGTTGTCCAACGTCATGGACGCCCACCACGTCATCTCGCCGCAGCTGCGCGACTACCTCGTCGACCGCCAGGGGCTGCCGCGGGAGAAGGTGCAACTGGCGACCCTGGCCGGCCTGACCGTCGACCCCGCCGCCGGCGACCGTCCCGAGCCCACGCGGAAGGCCGGTGATCCGCTCACCATCGCCTTCGTGGGTCGGTTCACTCAGCAGAAGCGCCCCTACCTGTTCCTCCGCCTCGCAGCGCACCTGCGCAAGACCCACGGGGACCGGGTCCGCTTCGCCATGCACGGCGACGGCGAGCTGGCCGCCGAGGTGCGGTCGCACCGCGCACGGCTGGGGCTCGACGGCGTCGTGGACCTGCGCGGTCCCGACCAGCCGGTGTCGAAGACCTTGTCCGAGGCCGACCTGCTGGTCATCAGCTCGGACAACGAGGGTGTCACGCTGACCTCCTTCGAGGCCGACGCCCACGGCGCCCTCGTGATGAGCAGCGACGTGGGTTCCCAGGCTTCGGTGGTCCTCCCGGAACTCCTGCTACCGCGCGCACCCCTGGCGTTCCTGCGGGAGGCCGAGCGGAACATCGCCGGCCTGCTGGACGACGCCGAGCGATTCACCGCCCTGCTGCACCGCCAGCACGGGCGGGTGTCCGCCTTCGCCGCGCTCCCCGATGCCCGGGCGTGGACCCGGGAACTCTACGAAAGGTGGGCTTCGTGAGCACGACCAACGTGGCCGCGGTCATCGTCACCTACAACCGGGCGGACAAGCTCGGCAAGGTGATCGAGCAGGTCCTGAACCAGGACCGCCCGGCCGACCAGGTGATCGTGGTGGACAACGCCTCCACCGACTCGACCGCCTCCGTCCTCGACCAGTACCGGGGCCGCGACACGGTCCACATCGAGCAGCTCACGGAGAACACCGGCGGCGCCGGCGGCTTCGCGCACGGCATGTCGGTGGCCTACGAGCGCGGCGCGGACCTCGTCTGGATCATGGACGACGACTGCTACGCCGACACCGACGCACTGCGCCAGCTGGTGGACGGGCACGCGGCCGCCGAGAAGAGCATGGGCATGCGGCTGCCCTACGCCTGCTCGGTCGTGAAGTGGACCGACGGCGACGTCTGCGAGATGAACAACCCCGAGCCGACCTGGGACTGGGGGAAGCTCCTCGCCCGTGGCGAGCAGAGCGTGCTGGTCAACTCGTGCTCGTTCGTGTCGGTGATGTTCCCCCGCTGGGTGCTCACGCAGTTCGGTCTTCCGCTGTCGGAGTACTTCATCTGGTTCGACGACCAGGAGTACACCCGCCGGATCACCGCCGCGGGGCCCGGCGTCCAGGTGCTGACGAGCACGGTGACGCACGACCTCGCGGTGAACCGCGGGGTGAACTTCGGGGACGTCAACGACTCGAACATGTGGAAGTTCGCCTACGGGGTCCGCAACGAGGCGTCCTACCGCTGGCACCACGAGGACCCGTTCGCCGCCCTGCGGTTCGCGCAGCGGCTCTTCACCGGCCTGCGGGGCGGGCGCGTGCCGTGGCGGCTGCGTCGCCGGCTGGCGAAGAAGTTCGTCGAGGGCATCCGCTTCGACCCGAAGCCGGCCTTCCCGCGCACGGTGCTCTGACCTCGGAGCGACCTGGTACGACAGCAACGGACCCCCTCCCCGGCCGGGAGGGGGTCCGTCCGCGTCGCACGGCACAGGCGGCCTCGTCGTGGCTCAGGCGGCCTCGTCGTGGCTCAGCGACCCCGTCCGGGCATCGCGAACCGCTCCCGGCGCCCCGCGCGCGTGAGCGCCAGCCAGTCGCGCAGGCCACGGACGTCGCGCCGGCTGAGGAAGAAGTAGCCGAACCGGACCAGCTCCAGCGGGAACAGCCAGCGCATGCCCGGTTGGGCCATGAGGTAGCCGCGGTTGCGGTAGGTGAAGAAGCGCTTGACCTCGTCACCCGGGTACTGCGCGGAGAGCCGCCCGCCCAGGATCGGGACGAACTCGTCCCCGCCCTGGGGGTGCAGGTACACCGCCCGCATCGTGGTCCCGAAGGCCAGCCCCGAGCGCTGCAAACGGCGGTGGATCTCCGTCTCGTCGCCCCGCAGGAACAGCCGCAGGTCCGGCACGCCGACCGCCTGGAACGCCGAGGCCCGGAAGAGCGCCCCGTTGAAGAGGGACGCGTACGACGGCAGGAACTCCCCCGGCTCGAAGGCGTCCACGGTCCCCCACCAGCGGAGGCCGCGGCGCAGCGGGAAGGCGAGGCGCCGGGGGTCGGCCTCGTCCACCACGGCCGGTGAGACCTCGGCGAGCCCGCGCGTCCGGGCCTCCTCCAGGAGGACCTCGAGCACGTCGTCGCCCCCGGGCCGCCCGTCGTCGTCGGCGCACCACACCCAGTCGGCACCGAGGGACAGCGCCGTCAGCAGACCGAGCGCGAACCCCCCCGCACCGCCGAGATTGGTCCGCGACGGGAGGTAGACGGCCCGGTCGCCGCACGCCTCCACGACCGCCCGGGTCTCGGCGTCGGCGCCGTTGTCCACGACGACGACGGCCCCCACCGGTCGGGTCTGCGCCGCGATGGCCTGCAGGCTCTGGCGGAGCAGCTCGGCGCGCTGCCGGGTGACGATGACCGCGACGACGAGCTCGTCAGCGGCCGGCGGCACCGTGCTCACGCGGCACCGTGCCCCTCGTCGGGATACGCCTCGGGCCCCTTGTAGGCGCGCAGCACGTCCTTCAGCGGGCCCTGCTGCTTGATCCGCCCGTGCTCCATCCAGATGGCGCTGGTGCACAGCCGCATGAGGAACTCGTCGGAGTGGGAGGCGAACACGAGCAGACCCGCACGGTCGACCAGATCGCTGAGGCGGTCCCGCGCCTTCTCGAGGAAGGCCGCGTCGACGGCCCCGATGCCTTCGTCGAGGAGGAGGATCTCGGGGTCGATGCTGGTCACGACGCCGAGGGCCAGCCGGACGCGCATACCCGTCGAATAGGTGCGCAGCGGCATGGAGAGGAAGTCGCCGAGCTCGGTGAAGTCGGCGATGTCGTCGACCCGCTTCTCCATTTGCTTCCGCGTCATGCCCAGGAACAGCCCGCGGATCATGATGTTCTCGTAGCCGGAGATCTCCGGGTCCATCCCGACGCCGAGGTCGAACACCGGGGCGACGCGTCCCTCCACGACGGCGGTGCCGCGGGTGGGCTCGTAGATGCCGGCGAGCAGCCGCAGCAGCGTGGACTTGCCGGCGCCGTTGTGGCCCACCAGGCCGACGCGTGCGCCGTGCTGGAGGTCCACGTTGATGTCGCGGAGCGCCTCGATGATCGGCACCTTGGTGTCGCTGCTGATGTTGCCGCCGACGACGCCGAGCACGGTCTTCTTGAGAGACCTGCTCTTCGCGTCGAAGATGGGGAAGTCCACAGACGCATCCCGCGTCGTGATGCTGACCACGAACCGTGCCTTTCTGTCGGCGAACCTGGCAGGCGTCAGACCCAGTAGGCGACGCGGGCTCGGTACCGGCGCATGACGGTGAGGGCGAGGACCCAGCCGACGACGGTGATCGCCAGGACGACCACCCAGTGTCGCAGGTTCTGGTCGGCCCCGAGCATGGGCGCCCGGACGATCTCGAGGAAGTGGAGGAAGGGGTTGAGCTCCGCCCACCGCGCCCGCTCGGCGATCGCCGGGTTGGGGCTGTTCAGGAAGTCCTCGTAGATCCAGACGATCGGAGTCATGAAGAACATCAGCTGGACGATGCTCTGGGTGATCGGCGTGAGGTCACGGAAGCGGGTGCTCACGATCCCCGCCAGCAGCGCGATCCAGACGCCGTTGAGCATCAGCAGCAGGAACCCGGGAATCGCCGCCAGCGACATCCACGTGAGCGGCTGCGGGAACACGATGAGCATGACCGCGTAGACGATCAGGTTGTGCGCGAAGAAGAGGATCTGGCGCCACACCAGCCGGTACACGTGCACGCTGATCGGTGAGGGCAGGTGCTTGATCAGGCCCTCGTTGGCGATGAACACCTCGGAGCCCTCGTTGATGCACCCGGCGATGAAGCCCCACACGATGAAGCCGACGAGGATGTAGGGAAGCTGCTCCGCCAGCGGGTTGCCGAAGAGGCCCGCGTACAGGATGCCCAGCGCGACCGCGGTGACCGCCATGCTGATGGTGATCCAGATGGGGCCGAGCAGGGACCGCCGGTACCGCTGCCGGATGTCCTGCCAGCCGAGGTGCCCCCAGAGCTCGCGCTGACGCCACCCGTCTGCCAGGTCCGCCAGCGCCCTCCGCCAGGGGGACTCGACCGGGGTCGTCGCTGCGCTCACGGGCTCGACGCTACCTGCGTCGTCGGCGGGAGGACCGCAGGCGCCGGTGTGACGGACGACCCCGTCCACCCCTCGGGACACGGGGGTCACAGCCTGCCCACCAGCACGCCCTGGCGCCGTGCGTGTGACGGCTGTGGTGCCAGGTCACCCGCGTGGCCAGGTGTGCGCCGTCGACCTCCGACGAGACCGCCGGCCTCGTGTCGGGGACCCGGCACGCCCCCTCGCGTGGCTAGCCTCGCAGGACCGATGCCATGCACTCGAGACGCCCGCGCGCCGACGCCGGCGCCGTCCGGGAGCGTCGGGACGACGCTGGCCACCGCAGATGTGAGGACACCGTGAGCCGAGACCGGAACGAGCAGGACAGCCCGACCGGGCGGCCGCTCCCCCCGCGCCTCGACCCCCGCGCGGGGCGGCCGCCCCGCCGGCGCGCGGAGGAGGACCCGGTGGGCCGGGCCGGCGCAGCGGCACCCCGGAGCCGTCGCGGCCACCGCGCCGCGGTCGCCACCCGCGTCGTCGCGGGGGCGCTGGCCGCGACGCTCCTCGCCGGCTCCGGCTGGGGCTGGTACCTGGGGCAGGTGGCCGCGGCCACCGTCAACCGGACCGATGCCATCCCCGAGGACGGCAACCAGGGTTCGGGCCGGGCGGGCGAGGCGATGAACCTGCTGCTCGTCGGCAACGACAGCCGCAGCGCCCTGACCGCGCAGCAGCTCGCCGAGCTCAACGCCGGGACCGACTCCGGCGTCAACACCGACACGATGATCCTGGTGCACGTGCCCGCGGACGGATCGCGCGCCTCCTTCGTCAGCTTTCCGCGGGACTCCTGGGTGGAGATCCCCGGATACGGGGAGGACCGGCTGAACGCCGCCTACGCCTACGGCCGGATGAACGCCCCGGACGGCGCCTCGGAGGAGGAGAAGTCCGCCCGGGGCTCGCAGCTCCTGGTGCAGACGATCTCCAAGCTGACGGGTCTGCAGATCGACCACTACGCGGAGGTGGACCTGCTCGGCTTCTTCGAGCTGTCGAGCGTCGTCGGCGGCGTCGAGGTCAACCTCTGCAAGGCGGTCGACGACCGCGAGTGGTCCGGTGCCCACTTCCCCGCCGGCGTGCAGACGATCAGCGGCGCCGATGCGCTCAAGTTCGTGCGTCAGCGGCACAACTTCGGCCCCCAGGGCCGCGGCGACTTCGACCGCATCGTCCGCCAGCAGGTGTTCATCGCGGGCGTGCTGCGCAAGATGCTCTCCGAGGACGTGCTGCTCGACCTGGGCAAGCAGCGGCAGCTGGTGCAGGCCGCCGCCGAATCGCTGACCGTCGACCAGTCGCTGGACCTGATGCGGCTGGCCGAGCAGATGCAGTCGGTGGCCGCCGGCAGCATCGAGTTCCAGACCGTGCCGAACGTCGGCACGGGCGAGGAGGAGGGCAAGTCGATCGTCCGGCTCGAGGACGAGGACGCGCTGCAGGCCTTCTTCGCCGATCTCTCGGCCGAGCCCGAGCCCGAGGCCCCGGCGACCGCAGAGGCCCCGGCGACCGTCGACCCCTCGGCGGTGACCGTCGACGTCTACAACGGATCGGGCACCTCGGGCCTCGCCGCGAAGGCCGCTTCATCCCTGGCCTCCGCCGGCTTCACCGTCGGCTCCACCGGCAACGCGTCGTCCATGGACCACGAGCGGACCGAGGTCCGCTACGCCGCCGGGGACGAGGCGCTGGCCAACACGGTGGCGGCCGCGATCCCCGGGGCCGTCGCCGCGGAGAGCGAGGACGCCACCCGCGGTACGGTCCAGCTCGTGCTCGGCAGCGACTTCAACGGCGTCGGCCAGGCGGTCACCCCGCCGCCCCCCGCCCCGGAGGTCGTCGCAGAAGATGCCCGCACCGCGGCCGACACGACCTGCATCAACTGATGCCCGCCTCTGATCCCACCCCGGCCGACCTGCTGGCGCGCGCCCTGCGCCGGTCCCCCGCCACGCCCCTCGTCACCTACTACGACGACGCCGCCGGGGAGCGGGTGGAGCTGTCCGCGACGACCCTGGCGAACTGGGTGGCCAAGACGGCCAACCTCCTGCAGGAGGAGTTCGACGTCGCGCCGGGACGCACCGTCGTGGTGGCGCTGCCCGTGCACTGGCAGACCGCGGCCGTCCTGCTGGCGGTGTGGAGCTGCGGCGCCACCGTGCTGGACACCGCCGCCGAGGACGAGGGCGGTCTGGAAGATGCCGACGTCGTCCTCGCCGCCCAGGCGCGGCTCGCACCGCTGGAGGAGCAAGGGGTCGAGGACCTGCTGGGTCTGTCGCTGCACCCCCTGGGCATGGGGATGAGCGGCTACGCGGGTCCGGCCCGGGACTTCGCGCTCGAGGTGCGGGCGCACGGCGACGTCTTCGCCCCGTGGTCGCCGCCACGGCCGGCCGACCCCGGCCTGGTGGCGGGCGGCCTCGAGCTCTCCCTAAGCGGGCTGGTCGAGGCCGCCGGTGAGCTGGCCGACCGGCTCGGCATCGTCGAGGGCGACCGGCTGCTGGTCGACACCCGCGCGGCCGCCGAGGCCGGGCCGGTCGCCTGGTTGCTCGCGCCGCTCGCGGCCGGCGCCTCCGTGGTCCTGGTCAACGCGGCCGATCTGCCGGGGCTGGCGCGCCGGGCGGCGAGCGAGCGCGTGACGGCTACGCTCGGGCAGCGTGTCGACGGCATCCGCGAACTGGGTCGCGACGACTGACCCGTCCGCGCCGACGCCCGCCCGTCCCACGACGTCACCGCCATGACATTCTCGGTCCTGGCCCGTGATCCCGTCACCGGGGACCTCGGCGTCGCCGTCTCGTCGTGCATCCTGGCCGTCGGCCGGGCGGTGCCTGCGGCGCAGCCCGGCGTGGGGGTCGTCGCCGTCCAGGCCCGCAGCCGACGGGGGCTCGGGAAGGCGCTCCTCGAGGGCCTCGCAGCGGGTTCCACGCCCGCAGGGCTGGTGCGGCGGGCGGCGCACTCGGCCGAGGACGCCGACCGGCAGATCGCGGTCCTGGACGCCACGGGCCGGATCTCCGCGGACACCGGCCCTGGATCGTTCCCCGTGTCCGGGCACCTGGTGGGTGCGGGGTTCAGCGTGCAGGGCAACATGCTCGCCTCCGACGAGGTGCTGCCGGCGATGTCCGACTCGTTCAGCGCGACGGGCGGGGAGCTGCCCGACCGGCTCCTGGCCGCGCTCGGTGCCGGCCAGGCAGCCGGAGGGGACGTGCGCGGACGCCAGTCCGCCGCCCTCCTGGTGGTCGGCGCCGAGCCGGCGACCGACGAGGACGACGGTGTACGGGTGGACCTGCGGGTCGACGACTCGGGGGACCCCGTCGCCCAGCTGCGGATGCTGCACAACCTGCAGCGCGCCTACGACGAGCGGGACTACGACCACCTCGCCGTGTTCGCCCCCGAGGAAGCCCGCGACCTCTACGCCGCACTCGCCGCGTCGCGCCGCGGTGACCGGGAAGCCGTGCGCCGGGCGCTGGAAGCGCTGCGGACGCGGCCGGGCTGGTCGGCATGGTGGAGCGCGATGGCCGGCGACGACCGGCTGTCGGCGGTGTCGCGGCTGCTCGGCTGAGCACCCGCGCCGGTCAGAGGGAGGCGGCCGACCGGCTCCCGCGCGACGGGTTCCCCACCGGCGCCGCGACCGAACCCCGACCGGGAGGCGTCACCTTCATCGCCCACCGGGTGAGCAGGAAGGCGACCGGCATGGTGATCGCGACCGCCGCCGGCGGGGCCAGCTCCTCGGGGAGCAGCCCCGGCGCCACCAGCACCCAGACCACCAGCATCCGGAGCACGATGGTCGTGCCGTTCGCGACCAGGTATCTCATCAGCGAGGACCGGGAGGTGGCGACACCGAACGCGTACCGGGCGTTGGCCACGTAGGCCACGAGCACCGCGAGGACCAGCGCCACGGCATTCGCCCAGAAGTACGGCATCACCTGCAGGAACAGGAGGTACAGGCCCCAGTACAGACCGGTGTTGAGCGCGTTGACGAGCAGGAACCGGAGGAAGACGCCGACCTGCCCTCGCTCCGCGGTCACTGCCCGTCGGGGTCGTAGACCCCGCGCGCGGCACGCACGAGGATCTTCACGAGCTCGAATTGCGCCCGACGGCCGTGGATCTTGGTGGGGATGGAGCCGGCGTCCGGATATGCCCGCGTGACGGGCACCTCGAGGCAGCGGTAATCCAACCGGGCCGCCCTGATGGGGAGGTACGCGAGCAGCTCGTAGGTGTCGAAGACCGAGCGCAGCGGTGCGACCCGCGGGTCCTCCAGGAGCTCCCGCGAATGGGCCCGGAAACCGTTGGTCGTGTCGGTGTACCGACGCCGGGCCGCGAGCGACGTGAGCGGGGCGTGGAAGAGCTTGATCGCCAGGTGCCGCTCGCGCGGCGTGTTGATCGCCCGGCCCCCGGGGACGTACCGGGATCCCTGGACGAATCCGGCGCCGCGATCGAGCTCCTCGACGAAGCGGGGCAGGGCCGACACGTCGTCCTTGCCGTTGCCGTCCACGGTGATCACCCCGGCGTATCCCTCGGCCATGGCGAAGGCGAGGCCCATCCGCAGCTGCGCGCTCAGCTTCCCGGCGTCCCGCTTCACCAGCAGAGCGCGGACGCCCAGCCCGGCGAGCACGTCCGGGACGTTGGAACCGTCCGTGCTCCCGCCGTCGGCGACCACGACGTCGAGGTCCAGGCCGAGGTCACGGACCCGGCCGAGCTGCGCCAGCAGCCGCTCGCCCTCGTTGATCACCGGGATGAGGACGCAGTAGCGACTGCGCTTCTCCCGGAGGACGTGGACCTCCCCGCGGGGCACAGCCCACCCGTTCTCCTCGCTGACGGTCAGGAGGTCAGTGCTCACGCGTAGGTCTTCCTCACGAAATCGGCGGTGCGCCACACGGCGCCGGTCAGGTCGTCGTCACCGGGCGGCAGCATCTCGACGGAGACGTGGCCGGTGTAGCCCACGGACCGCAGCGCGTCGGAGACCGGACCGTGGTCCACCGGGCCGTCACCACCGACGACCCCGAGCTGCGGAGCGCTCGCGTGCACGTGCGCGAGCACGTCAGCACCCGCGCGCACCCGCTCAGGAGCGTCGTCCCCCGCCAGCAGCATGCAGGCGGTGTCGAGGTGCAGGCGGACGCCCGGCGAGTCGACGGAGCGGACGAACGCCGTGGAGGCCACGGCATCGGTCAGGTAGTCGCACTTGTAGGCCTCGGGGTTGGCCTCGATGCAGAAGCACACCCCGAGATCGGCGGCGACGGCGCCGAGCCGGGCGAAAAGCTCGACGGCGATCTCGTCGGCCTGTGCGACCGGGAGGTCGCCCCGGCGCCGGTTGCCCGGCGAACCGAAGACCAGCCTCGTGGCACCCAGCGCCGCAGCCAGGCGGGCCATGCCCACCAGGTACTCGTAGAGACCTTCGCGGGCCTCGTCGTCACCGAACAGCTGGAGTTCCGGACGCTGGAAGAGGAGCGACTGCAGGGCGGTGATGCGCAGGCCCGACGACTCGATCTGCGCGCGCACGCGGGCCACCTCGTCGGCCGGCTGCGCGAGCGGGTCGCTCCACAGCCGGGTGGGAGCGACCTCCAGCGAGTCGAAGCCGCGCGCGTGCAGACCCGGCAGGATCGCGGGGTCCAGCTCCGCCGGCCAGGCCAGGTTGGAGAAGGCGAGCCTCATGGCCGTGCCTCCACGAGCGCACGTCCCCAGACGGAGATGCCGGCCAGCACCTCGTCGGCCGAACGCAGGTAGGGGCCCGGTCGACCGGCCAGCTCGTCGGCGTGAACGGTGCGCAGGTCGTAGGCCACCTCGGGTCGGTCGTCGCAGCGGTAGTCCACCCCGAAGCACTCCCGCGCGACCTGCCCCGAGCTCACCGGCTCGGTCGCCAGGTTGACGACGGACAGACCGGCGTCCCGGGCCAGCAGCACGTGGCCCCACAGGTCACGGACGTCGTAGAACTGGAACCGCGAGGCCTGGTGGGCGAAGCGCGCCTCCGGCTGGTGGATGAGGTCGAACACCAGGTTCTTCTTGAGCCCCGGGCCGAACATGCCCGGCAACCGCACGATGAGCGCGTCGTCGAAGCGGCGGCTGACGAACTCCTCGAGCAGTGCGCGGTGGCGGCCGTACGCCTGATCCTGGCTGGTGTCGGCCGGCGTGGTCTCGTCGGCACCGCGGGAGTCGGCGTACACGTCGACGGTGGAGACCAGCACGCAGGAGGTGGCGCGGCTGCGGTCGAGGGCGTCGATCAGCCGGCCGATGTTCGCCCAGTCGGCCTCGGGCTCGGCATTGGCCCGCCACTTCTCCGCCGGAGCACCGGCGCAGACGATCTGGTCCACGTCGGCCTCGGGGAGCTGGTGGATGTCGGTGCTGCGGAAGCGCGCCACGGGCCGGACGCGGGGCAGCAGAGCCCCCCCGACGAAGCCCGTCCACCCGACGAGCGCCCGGCGGCCGGCCGCCGTCACCGGGCGGCCCGCACGTGCTCGCGACGGTCGACCGCCGCCGGCTCGGCCACGTGGTTCGCGGCCCCGACACCCGCCGAGGGGCCGGATCCCGGCGCGGTACCGGGTGCCGCCGCGTCGACGTTGAGCATGTCCCGGGCGGACAGCACCGAACTCGTCGCCTCGAAGGCGACCCGGTAGATCGGCAGCTCGTTGGTCGTCTCGTTCGACTGGAACATGAACTCGGCCATGATGGCGATGACCACGCTCAGCAGGAAGAACATGGCGCTCATCTGCAGGCTCATGGAGGTCCACCCCTCCACCGCGCTGTCGCTGATCAAGCCGACCGCGAGGACGTAGAGGGCGTACAGCAGGTTGGCCAGGCTGGCGAGCAGGGCGAGCCCGACGGCGACCCGGAGCGGGCGCCCGCTGGCGTAGAAGATGGAGCGGACGACCTGGCGGAAGCTGCTGGCCGGCCGGGGCTGGCTGCGCTCCCCCGAGTCGTAGGGCATGACGGCCCACGGGTAGCCCGAGATGGACGGGAGCAGCCGGAGCACGCGGTCGCGGTCGCGACGTGGCAGCCAGGCCTCCAGCGCCGGCCGGCTGTACCCGCGCAGGCCGAGGCTGACGGTGGGGATGTTCTGGCCCATGCTGCGGCTGGCCAGGGCGCGGCTGAGCCGCAGGGCCACGCGACGGCCGGCGGGCGCGCTGGACTCCACCCCGACGACGACGGCGATGTCGTCACCGATCATCCGGGCGCACCGGATGATGTCCTCGGGACGGTCGGACCCGAGCCGGGCGGTGACGACGACGTCGCCGAGCGCGCCGTCCAGGCCGGCGGTGAAGGCCACCTCGTCCCGCACGTTGCGCATGAGACCGATGACCTGGAGGTTCGGCCTCCGCTCCCCCAGGGCGCGCGCCCACGCCACGCGGCCGCGGGCGCCGGGCAGGACGAGGACGACCTCGTGCACCGGGTAGCTGTCGGCGAGGGCCGCCTCCAGGGCTTCCAGGTGCCCTTCGACCTCGTCGAACGGCCCCTCGGCGACCACGACGACGCTCAGGAAGGTGCCCTCGCGCTCGGGCGGAGCGGGCACCCGGACGACGACGTCGGCACGCGCCGCCCCTGCCCGGTCACCGCCTCCGTCGGCCGTCGTGTGGGTCTCAAACAGCGTCACGGAGATGCTCCTCTGCCACTCTCAGGGCGTCGTTGATGTTGTCGATCTTGCTGCCGAGCAACGACAGCACCCGTCCACCTTCGGACCGGCGGAGGACGATCGGTCGGGCATCGTCGCGGTCCCGCCGGGCGGGCACCGTCTTGACGCCCCAGATGGACTCCCGGTGCACCGCCTCGGCCAGTGCCGGCACGTAGCGCGCCGAGTCGCGGATCATCCAGTCGGCCCGCGTGGTGAGCCCGGCCCGCAGCGCAGCAGCCGCCTGACCGTAGGTCGCGTACGACCCGTGCGGCGTGTACCGCACGTGGCTCAGGGTGTGGTACGGGGTGGACGGGAACGGCATGAGCGAGAAGTAGGGGCCGTCCATGACGGTGATCCCCTTGTCCTTCAGGCTGTCGGGGAGGTCGACCAGCGCCATCTCGCAGGGCTCGCAGTGCAGACCGGAGTAACCGACCCCGGCCGGCAGGTCGTCGATGCCCTCACCGTAGGTGCACACCAGCACCCGGTCGGCGTCGAGCACCTCGCCCGACTCCAGCGCGACGGAGGTCCCCGTCGCCGTCTCCCCGACACCGGCCACCGGCGTCCCGAGTCGGACCTGCACTCCGGCCTCGTCGAGTTCCTGCCGCATCAGGTCCCTCAGGCGGACGGCGTCGAACACCGACTCCCGGGTCACCCAGGAGCCCTCGATGACCGACCGGTTGAACAGCCGGCTGATGGACGCCGGCGAGTCCTGCAGCGGGGCGCCGATGTAGTTGCACATCCGCTGGAACTTCCGGGCGTTGGTCAGGGACCCGCGGGCGATCGCGTAGATGCACAGGAAGTCGTCGACCACGCAGGACCGGTACCGCTCCATGAACGCCACGTAGGAGGCCTGGCTGCGCCCGGCCGTGCGCAGCGACCGCGGGTAGTGGTAGCCGCCGTGCACCCGCGCCTGGTTGAAGTAGCTGGCCCCGCCGTGCAGGTCCGCGCGCGCCTCGAGAAGGACCACGCTCGCGCCTTCACGGGCCAGGTGCGCCGCGAGCGAGGTGCCGTAGAAGCCGCCGCCGACGACGACGATCCGCTGCTGGGAGGACATCGGGCTCACCCCGCACCCTGGGCGACCGGCTGCCGGTCGTCGGCACGCGGCCCGGGCAGGACCGGTGCCGCGGCCTCGTGCCGCGGCCAGGTGCGGCGGGGCGCCGCCTCCTCGACCGCAGCGTCGGACCGCGTCGGCCAGGCCCGGTGGGAGATCGTCTGCACGCGCAGCGCGATCATCGCGAAGACCAGCGGCAGGAACGGCAGGTAGAAGACGATCGAGTCCATGTGCGCGTGGTGGATCATGTGCCCGTAGGCCAGCACGAGCCACGACATGCCGCCCGCCAGGGCGATGCCGGCGGACAGGGCCAGCCGACGCTGCACGGCGGCATCCTCCTGGCGTCCGCGCACGGCCTGCCCGGCGATGAGCGCGAAAACGACCACGAACGCCCAGATGGGGATTCCGTAGGCGGCCAGGCCGAAGCCGGTGCCCTCCGGCGCCGGGATCGCCACCGCGGGGTTGGTCAGGTAGTGCACCAGCTGGAAGGCCCAGAGCCCGAGCATGCTGTCCCCCTGGACCAGCCAGCCCCACAGCGGGTCGTCGACGCCGCGCGCCCAGACCAGCATCTCGGCCGCGTCGCTGGGCGAGACGGTCCGCTCGAACATGCGGGTCCGGATGATCGACGCGTCGCCGTACTTCGCCATCAGCTGGGCGACGTGCACGCCGACCGCGAGGACGAAGCCGACCAGGCCCGTGGCCATGGCGAGCACCAACCGGGAGAGGAGGCGCCGGTCGATCCGGCCCCGGAACTCGTGGAAGCCGACCGCGGCGGCCACACCGAGGAGGACGGTGCTGATGAACTCGTAACCGCACAGGCACTTCAGGAAGACCAGCCCGGCGATGATCGCGCCCCCCCGGAGCCACTTCCGCCGGCCGCTGCCCAGGTGGGGCCAGACCAGCAGGGGAACCAGGGTGGGCAGCAGGAGCGTCCACAGCTGCCAGTACGTGCTCGCCCCGAAGCCGTTGGTCCAGAAGGAGATGGCGAGGAGGGCGAAGAGAACCGATGCCGCCCGGCCGCCCCAGGCGCGCCAGACCGCGATGACGGCTGCGGCGAACACGGCGCCGGTCAGCATCGACGTGGTCAGCCGCAGCGCCTCGTAGAAGTGGTCACCGGGGCTCAGCCAGTTCATCACCATGCCCTGCAGGCCGAACTGGCTGGCGTAGTTCCGCTCCACCCCACCGAGCTGCGGGAAGAGGGCCGATCCCGGGTTGAGCATCAGGTCGACGACGAGCGAATCCGAGTCCTGCTGGAACTGCGCCTTGTAGGTGGGATCCAGGATCCCGAGGAAGTCGAACCGGATCTGGAACCCGAAGAAAAGAGTGGCGGCGAGCCACGAGATCCGCTGGCGGATGGAACCGAGCACCAGCTCTGTCTCCTCTGCAGTGGCACGGGGGCATGGGTGTCGACCCCGCTGGCGTGTGTACCGAGCGTACGTCGGTGGTCGCTGCGGGTCAGGACGAAAAGTCGGAGACCGGCCCCACTCGCCCCATCAGAACTCCATCGTCACACAGGAATCACCCGACGTCGCGACCCCGACCCGCCCGGGAGTCGGACGGGTCCGTCTCAGGCCCGGAGCTGACAGACGCGCGGCGGTACGGGTGTCGAGATCTGCCGAGCAGCCCTGAGCCGGCTCCGGCACGGGCACGTCGGGACGGCAGCGCGGAGAGCCCACTGGCCCGGTCGCGGACGGGCAGTCCGCCGCCCGCGGGTGCCGGTCGTCAGTCGACCGGCACGAAGACGTTGCCCGCCCCGGCGACCTCCGGGTCCAGCGGTGGCCCCTCGAGGATCACGTTGACGAACTTCCCGTGGTCCTGGATCTCGGCGATCTCCCGGGTCTCCCCGTCGGAGAAGCGGATCTCGTCGGCGCGTCGCAGGTCCGCCAGGTTCATCTCCGTGGTGCGGATGAAGAGGCCCGCGACGTCCCGGTGCACCCCGCGGTCCCAGAACTCGTCCGTCAGGTCGACGGGGGTCAGCTGGAAGCTGCTGAAGATCTCCGCGGTGTCGGCCCCCTCGGGGAAGGCGATGGCCGCGGCGGTGCAGGACTCGAGGGCGGTGAGCGGCTCGGACCCCGCCGAGATGTCCTTGGTGGACAGGACGGTGGTGCCCGAGCCCGGGTCGTGGACGGCGACGGGGAACTGCTGCACCCGGGCACCGGGGTCCAGCGCCATGAATCCGAGCGCGGACTCGGTGACGGCGATGTTGTTCTCCACCATCGTGTAGGAGCGGGACGATCGTCCCGGCCCCTCGTACCGCAAGGTGACCTCGTAGAAGCCGGCGTCCGGGGCGGCCAGTTCGATCCGGGATCCGTCGACGTCGCACGGCACCGCCTCCCAGGTCGCCGGCTCCACGGGCGTCCAGTTCAGGGTGAGCGGCGTGCTCCGCTCCGGCGCGTAGGACTTGAAGAGATCCCGGTAGAACCACCAGTTGGCGCTGACGTTCCAGGTCGACCAGATGCTGGCGTCCGGATCGGTGGTCACGACCAGTGACGGGCGCTCGGCCATCCGCTCGGCGAACACCTGCCGCTGGCTGCCCAGGGCGGCGATGATCGAGTCGACCGGCAGGCTGAGGTTGGGCCCGTTCACGGCGCCGGCCAGGCCCATGTACTCCTCGACCACGTCGGATCGCCCGGAGACCTCGTCCAGCTGATCGAGGAACGCCTCCGGGATGTAGCCGTCGAGCTGGGGTTCCCAGACCTGCTGCGGGTCCTCGGCCAGGGCCCGCTCGGTGTTCCAGTTCGCCCGGAGCGACGCCGCAGCAGCCACGAGCAGCGCCGCCACGGTGGCGACGGCCAGCCCCGCACGCGCCAGCCTCCCGACGCGGCCCTGCGACAGCTCCCGGGTGCGTCCACCCCTGGCCAGCAGCCAGACGCCCAGCCGCGCGACGGCCACCGCCGTGGTCACGTACCCCCACAGGACGAAGGACCAGAAGTAGCCGCCGCTGTGGCCGCCGATGGTGGCGGCCAGACCTCCGGCCAGGACGGAGGCCCCGGTGAACGGGACCAGCAGAGCCCCGAGGTCCCGGGAGGCCAACCCGTACACCGTCGTGGCCACCAGGACCAGCAGCGGGTAGACGGCCTGCTCGGACCACATGACCGAGAGCAGGTCGCCGAGCGAGTACACCCGGTCATCACGGCTCCACGGCCCGAAGTACCAGAACTGGTCCTCCCGGACGTCGACGAAGTTGTAGGACACCAGGGCGGGGAAGTGCCCGGCGGTCGCGGCGAAGCCGGAGACCAGGTAGGCCGCGAGGGCGGAGCCCCACAGCGCGACCAGGCCGCGCAGCCGCGGCACGAGCTGCCAGCGCAGGACGTGGAAGGTCACCAGCACCAGGATGACGCCGCCGGACACCAGCCCGTAGTCGTTCGACCAGATCGCCGCCACGACGCCCGCCGCAGCGCCGACGACCGCCGCGCGCCGCGTGGTCCACCGCGGGCGGAGCACGAAGAAGGCGACGGCGGCGATGAGGTACGGCGCGACCGCGCGGAGCGGCCGCAGGCTGTTGCCCGGTACCGCCGCCGTGGTCAGCAGCCCGTCCGCGATCCCCCAGAGCCCGGGCCGGACCATGGCAGCCCCGACCAGCACGGCCGGGACGGCGGCGCCCCACAGCAGCGCCCACACCGGCCGGCGCCGGAAGAAGAGGGCAGCCAGCAGCCCGACGACCAGCTGGAAGGCGAGCATCGTCATCAGGTACGACGAGAACGTCGAGGCCGTGAGCGAGCCGCCCATGGCCACGAAGGCCGGGTACAGCACCGCCACCGGACCGATGCCCAGGTACGGGAAGAAGTCCCTGCCGGGCCACTGCCCCTCCCCCAGCCGGAACAGGCCGCTGGCGGTCTGGAAGGCCCCGTCCAGGTGGAAGGTCGGGACCGCGTGCATGGCTTGCAGCGCGTGCACGACCGGCACGACCAGGATCAGCAGGACCAGGGACACCGCCCCGACGATCCGGAGCCACGACCGCCGCGTGAGCCCACGCCGTCCGGGCTCCACGCCCGACGACGAGGCTCCCGTTCCCCCTGCGCGTCCGGTGGACGAGTCCTCGACGGTCGTGGTCTGCACGCTCACAGCGTTCCGTTCCTTGGTACGTGACAGGGCGTGACGCCGGGCAGCCGGTGCGGGCGCCGCCGTGAGGCGCGGGATGTCGGCGGTGGGTACCGCGGTGCGCGGGGCACCACCGGGGGCGCATCCGGCGCGTCGGCGACGGTCCACCCGGGGTCGCCTTCGCTCGGGGCCGCGCGTCCGCCCGACAGCCGGCGCACCGGCGGCGAGCTTACCGCAAGGTCACGATCGCCCGGCCGGCGTTCGTCACATCGATGGTGCCCCGCTCGAAGTCCATCCGACGCCCACCCGAGACCGCGTACTCGTCCGAGGTCGGGTAGCCCAGCGCACCGCCCTCGTACCCGTTCGCGGCCCACGTGTCGTAGAAGCGGCCTCGGATGGCGTGCGCCCCACCGGCCGGCGACCAGTAGATGCCACCGCCCTGGAACAGCGACATGGCGCCGCCGGTCAACGCCGTCTCGTCGCTGACCGGGAGACCGAGGAAGCCGTACTCGTAGCCGGTGGCGGCCCAGGCACCGAAGATGGGCCCGCGGACGACGCGCGCACCGGTGGCGGCCGACTGGTAGATCGAGCCCCGCTGGAAGTGCTGGACGAGGCCACCGCCCCCGGCCGAGGTGCGGAACGCGTCGACCGTGGGCAGCCCCAGATCACCTGCCGCGCCGCCCCAGCGGGCCCAGGCCTGGTCGAGCACCGCGGGCACGCTGTGTGCACCGGTCCCCTCCGACCAGTAGATCGAGCCGCGCTGGAACGTGGTGACCGTCCCGGTCCCGCCCGGCGCCGCCGTGGCATCCGCGGTCGGGTACCCGAGCGGCCCGTTCTCGTAGCCCTGCGCGCCCCAGGTCGTGTAGGTGGGGCCCGACACGTTGTGCAGACCCGTCCCCGCCGACCAGTAGAGGTTGCCCCGCTGGAGGTGGGCCGCCCGGCCGCCCGTCGCAGTGGTGAACTCGTCCGTCGTCGGGAAGCCGAGCGGGCCACCCGGCCCACCTCGGGCAGCCAGGCCTGCGGCCAGGTCCGTCCCCAGCCAGCGGGCGCCGGTCGACCGGGAGACGTAGATGCTGCCGCCCTGGAAGTCGCTCTGCTCGCCGCCGGCCACGGCCTGGACGTCGGTGATCGGGTAGCCGAGGCGGCCGGTCTCGTAGCCCTGCCGCGCCCAGAGGTCGTACACCGCACCGCGGATGATCTGCGGTGCCGTGGTCGAGGAGGTGTACACGGCGCCTCCGGCGAAGACCTGGAAGGACCCCGTCCGCGTGCGCCCCGCGTCCGAGGCGGGGAAGCCCAGGACGCCGGTCGTACCACCTGCGGCCAGCCACTTGTCCCGGAACGGGTTCGTGACGATCCGCGCACCGTGCGCGGCGGACTCGTAGATCGATCCGCCGGCGAACTCCTGGTAGGCGCCCCCGGTGATGGACGTCCGGGCACCGACGGGCATCCCCAGGGCACCGGTCTCGTAACCGGAGCGGGCCCACGCCGTGTAGATCGGACCACGCAGCGCATGCCCACCCCCGGTCGGCGACCAGTAGATGGCGCCGCCCTGGAACACGCTGAACTCACCGGTCGGCAGCGTCCGCACGTCGCTGGTCGGGAAGCCCATCGGGCCGCCCTCGTAACCCTGGCGTGCCCACGCCTCGTAGACGTGACCGCGGATCGACCAGGCGCCGGTGGACGCCGAGAAGTAGATGGCCCCGCCCTGGAAGGTGCTCACGTACCCGCCGGGGATCTTGGTCTCGTCGCCCGTGGGGAAGCCCAGCCAGCCGGTCTCGTACCCCTGCTTGGCCCACTTGTCGTAGATGCCACCGCGGATGAAGTGCGCCCCGGTCGCCGGCGACCAGTAGATCGCCCCGCCCTGGAACAGGTTGAGGTAGCCGCCGGGGATGGCCGTCTCGTCGCTCGTGGGGAACCCGAGCAGGCTGTACTCGTACCCGAGCTCGGCCCACTTGGCGTAGATCCCGCCGCGGACGGCGTGGGCACCGCTGGCCTGGGACCAGTAGATGGCACCTCCCTGGTAGGGCTGCAGGCACCCGCCGTCCCTGGCCGTGCAGGTGACGTCCCCGGTCGGGGCGCCCAGGTAGCTGCTCGCACCACCCATGGCCAGGTACTTCTCGGCGACCGACGCCCCACCGCTGTGCTGGGTCGAGCCGAACCAGTCGGTGAAGTAGCTGTAAAAGTTCCGGTTGCCGTAGGACGAGCAGCTGTCGCCCGTCCCGTACCCGGCGTTCAGAGACGCCTGGTTCGGCACGTAGGGGGTGTAGTTGTAGAGGCCGGCGGTCGCCTGGTTCTCGATGTAGATGGTCCGGCCACCGCAGCTGGGCCTGTTCGGGTAGTAGGCGATGTAGTTGTTCATGTGCGCCACGTAGCCGTACCTGGTCGGGTTCGCCTGGTAGTTCTTGAACTGCCGGGCCGCCATGTAGACCTGGTTGTAGAAGCCGTTGTAGGTGGCGTCGCACGTTCCGCCGGTGTTGTCCGGGCAGCCGTAACCCATGGCGCGGTTGTAGGACTTGGTGGTGGGGCTGCTCGCCGTCACCAGGCCCATCTCCTTCTGGAGCGTCACCAGCAGCACCTGCGGGTTGACGCCGCAGGCGGAGGCGACCTTGGAGATGATCGAGGCGGCGCTCTCCCGGCTGGCGCCCGTGTAGGTGCGCGGGCACCTGCTGTCCGCCGACCGGGTGTACGTCGCCATCCCGTACCGGCTCAGGCAGAGGTCACCCGCCGTGCAGTTGCGCCCCTTCAGATCGAGGAACGCCTGGATCTCGGCGACGTCCATCGACGACGTGTCGTAGAAGACCCCGTCGGAGATGATGTTGGCCGGGTTGAAGCGGCCGAGGTCCGCGGCGTTCGTGAAGCCCTCGGGAGGGGTCTCCCGCTCGGCGCCGACGAGCAGCATCGTCAGCATCGCAGCGAGACCCACCGCCAGCAGGACGGCGCGGAGCGGACGGGTGCGGGTCACGGGACCACCACCGAGAACCACTGCGACTCGCCGTTGGCCGCGGGCGATTCATAGCTGACCATCGCGGTCCACTCCCCCGCGTCCAAGTCCCCGCCGGGGACCGACATCCGCCCGCAGGTCGTGGTGCTCGCGTCGGCGGAGCCCTTGGACGAGGCGGTGTGCTCGGTGAGCCCCTGCGCCACCGTCAGGGTGCAGGTGCCTCCGGACTCGATCACGCCGGCCACCACCGCGCCGACGACGATCGCCGAGGAGTCGGCGTCCCAGCCGGAGTAGGTCTGCCGCACGAGGACCTCGACGGGATCCCCGACGGGACGCGGGGCGCTGGTCGAGGCCGGGGCCTGCGACGTCTCCCCGGCGGCGTCGGCGGAGCCGTCCGCGCCGGCCGGCCCGCCGGTGTCCGCCGGTTCCTGCTCGCCCCCCGAGGCGTCCTCCGGGGTGGCCGGGGCACCGGCCGCGGGGGTGCCGGCGGGCTGAGCGCCCGAGGCGTCGGAGCCGCCCACCGAACGGGCGGCGAACGCCACGCCGACGACCACGGCGGCGGCCAGGGCCACCAACGCGGCCCAGCGCACGATCTTCACGGACGAGGACATCCACACTCCCAGGACGAGCGACGATCCGGCCGGCGCTCGATCGCCGGCCCTCGCCAGCGGCCCGGAGGGTCGGATCCGCAACCTGGCCGCGCTGGCACGTTACGTCACCGGGCGAACACTCTGCGGGAGGACACGGCTTGGAGCGAGCGTCATCGGGCACAGGCACGCAGCCCGTCCGCTGAGCTCCCCGGCCGGCGCCCTCACGCGCCGGTGGACACGCCGCGCGCCGGCGTCCGACCGGAGGTGGGTCAGCGCAGCAGGCTCCGTGCGATCACCATGCGCTGCACCTGGTTGGTGCCCTCGTAGATCTGGGTGATCTTCGCGTCGCGCATCATGCGCTCGACCGGGAAGTCCTGGGTGTAGCCGGCCCCGCCGAACAACTGGACGGCATCGGTGGTCACCTGCATCGCGACATCGGAGGCGAACGCCTTGGCCGATGCCGAGACCCGGGTCACATCGGACCGGCCCTGCTCACCCGCGGCCGCGGCGACGTAGACCAGGTGGCGGGCCGCCTGGATCTTCATCTCCATGTCGGCCAGCATGAACTGCACGCCCTGGAACTCGCCGACGGTCTTGCCGAACTGCCTGCGCTCCTTGACGTAGGCCACGGAGGCGTCCAGCGCCCCCTGCGCGACGCCGACCGCTTGGGCGCCGATGGTGGGCCGGGTGAAGTCCAGGGTGCGCAGCGCGGTCTTGAAGCCGGTGCCCGGCGCGCCGATGATCCGGTCGGCCGGGATGGTGCAGTCGGTGAAGTAGAGCTCGCAGGTGGGCGAGCCCTTGATCCCCATCTTCCGCTCCTTGGGCCCCACGGCGAAGCCCGGGTCGTCGCGGTGCACCGCGAAGGCGGAGATGCCGTTGGCACCCTTCCCCGGGTCGGTGACGGCCATGACCGTGTACCACTCGGAGACACCGGAGTTGGTGATCCAGGCCTTGGTGCCGTTCAGCACCCAGCTGTCGCCCTCGAGGCGGGCGCGGGTCTTCATGGCGGCGGCGTCGGAGCCCGCCTCGCGCTCCGAGAGGCCGTAGCTGATCATCGCCTCGCCGGCGGCGATGGGCGCGAGCACCTTCTGCTTGAGGTCCTCGGACGCGGAGAGGATTACCGGCATCGAGCCGAGCTTGTTGACCGCCGGGATCAGCGAGGCGCTCATGTCGACGCGGGCCACCTCCTCGATCACGATGCAGGTCGCGATCGCGTCGGCACCCTCACCGCCGTAGGCCTCGGGGATGTGGGTGGCGTGGAAGCCCGCCGCGGTCAGCGCCTTCTGCGCCTCGATCGGGTAGCGCGACTCGGCGTCCACCTCCGCGGCGTACGGGGCGATCTCCCGCTCGGCGATGTCGCGCACCGCCGCCCGGATCGCCTCGTGCTCCTCGGTCAGCGCGTACAGCCCGTTGTTCGTACCCACGCGCTCGATCGTAGGACGTCCGACTACCCGCCGGTAGCGAGGCGCTCCATGCGGGTGAGCAGGTCTCAGGACGGGGGCTGGTCCGGCGCTGTCTCGAGTCCGCCGTAGCGCCGGGCGAACGACTCGGGGTCGGAGAAGTCCGCGATGCGCTCCCGGATGAGGTCGTCCGGCCAGGTCCACCACTGCGAGCGCAGCATGGCTTCGCGGACCTCCTCCCGGAACCGTCACCGGATCAGGCGAGCGGGCACCCCGCCGACGATGGCGTAGGGCGGCACGTCCCGGGTGACCACGGCGCCTGCGGCGACGACTGCCCCCGTACCGATGTGCACACCCGCACGATGGTGACCCGACCACCGATCCACACGTCGTCCCCGATGGTCACCGGCCGGTTGTTCGGCCGGGCCGTCATCTCGGACTCGCCGTCGTGGTCGACGAAGCCTCGTGACGGGAGGTAGGTGATGGGGTTGGTGGTGACCCGGTCGAGCGGGTGGTTGAACCCGGCGATCGTCACGTCCAGGGCGATGCTGGTGAACGACCCGATCGACGCCAGCGCCGGCCGCGGGTGCTCGATCCACTGCTCGAACCCGTAGGTGTACCGCCCGACGGTGAAGCCGCACCAGCGCTGCACGTAGTAGCGCGCCAGCCGGTTGCCCCGATCGGTCCAGTGCCACGGCTGGGTCGCCCGCTGCCAGCGCACGAGACCCGGCAGCCGCCTCGGGAAGGTCTCCCTCGACCGGTTGAAGTGCTCGGCGAGGGCGACGTCCTCACCGTCCAGGCCGAGCTGCTCGGCCAGCTCGTCGACGGGCCGGACGCCGAACACGGCGCGCCGGAGGGCCGGCCGGGCACGCCCGACCAGCCGGTGCCCCGTGGTGGTCAGCAGGCCCATCGCCGTCCTCCCTCCTCCTCGGGTCACCGGTCGGCGCGGAGTCGCTCGGTCAGCGCGGCATCCCGGGCGACGACGCTGTCGGCGAGCTCGGCCTGGAACCGCTCGACCCGGCTCCGCAGCTCCGCGTCGCCTGCGGCGAGGATGCGCACCGCGAGCAGCCCGGCGTTGCGGCCGCCGCCGATGCCCACGGTGGCCACAGGCACGCCGGCGGGCATCTGCACGATCGAGAGCAGGCTGTCCAGCCCGTCGAGCCGGTCCAGCGGACGCGGCACACCGATCACCGGCAGCGGCGTGGCCGCAGCGACCATCCCCGGCAGGTGGGCGGCCCCGCCGGCGCCGGCGACGATCACCCGCAGCCCGCGGCCGGCGGCGGCCTCGGCGTAGTCGAGCATCCGGCGGGGCGTGCGGTGCGCCGAGAGCACGTGCGCCTCCCAGGCGACGCCGAACTCCGCGAGCGCCTCGGCGGCCGGCTGCATCACCGGCCAGTCCGAGTCGCTGCCCATGACGATGCCGACGACCGGGTCGCTCATGCCCTGCTCCTCAGTGCTCGGGGTCGTGCGCGAAGGCGAAGGCCGCGTCGACGACGCCATCGGCGAGGTACCGGGCCGCGGCGAGCGCCCGCGCCCGCACCTCGGCGAGGTCGGCACCGAGGGCGGTCACGTGGCCGAGCTTGCGGCCCGGGCGCTGGGTCTTGCCGTACCAGTGCAGCTTCACGTCCGGCCAGTGCGCCATGAGGTGGTGGATCCGCTCGTCGAGCGCCGGCCCGGACCAGCCCTCCTGCGCGGCCGCGCCCCCGAGCACGTTGGCCATCACCACGACCGGGGCGACCATCTCCGTGGAGCCCAGGGGGTAGTCGAGCACGGCGCGCAGGTGCTGCTCGAACTGGCTGGTGCGCGCACCCTCGATGCTCCAGTGACCGGAGTTGTGCGGCCGCATGGCCAGTTCGTTGACCAGCACCCCGTCGGCGGTCTGGAAGAGCTCGACGGCGAGCATGCCCGCGACGCCGAGCCGGTCGGCGATCCGCACCGCCAGCTCCTGGGCCGCCGTGGCCAGCTCGTCGGAGAGCCCGGGGGCGGGCGCGTACACCTCGGCGCAGACGCCGTCGCGCTGCACCGTCTCGACCACCGGCCACACCGCGACCTGGCCGAACGGCGACCGCGCGACCTGCGCCGACAGCTCGCGCACCATGGCCACCCGCTGCTCGGCCAGCAGGGTGCCGTGCCGTTCCAGCAGCTCGGCGGCGGCTCCCGCGTCTCCGACGACGAACACCCCCTTGCCGTCGTACCCGCCGCGGGGGGTCTTGAGCACCACGGGCCACCCGTGCGCGTCGGCGAAGCCCTCCACGTCGGCCGCGGACCGGACCTCCGCCCAGGCCGGCTGGGGCTCCCCCGCTTCCGCGAGCGCGCGGCGCAGCACCAGCTTGTCCTGCGCGTGGACGAGCGCCTCCGGGCCGGGGGCGACGCGGGTGCCCTCCTCGACCAGCGTGCGCAAGTGCTCGGTGGGCACGTGCTCGTGGTCGAAGGTGACCACCGTGGCGCCGTCGGCCAGCACCCGCAGGTCACCCAGGTCGCGGTGGTCGCCGTACCGGACGTCCGCCGCGACGAGGGCCGCAGACTCCTGGGGGTTGGCGGCCAGCACCCGCAGCGACTGCCCGAGCGCGACGGCGGCCTGGTGCGTCATGCGGGCGAGCTGGCCGCCGCCGACCATGGCGACGACGGGCAGGCCGGTGTGCGGGTGCAGGGCGGCAGACATGGTGCCCCGAAGGCTAGCCGGGAGCTGCGCACGCCCCGATCGCCGTGCCGGTTCCTCCGTAAGATGCGGGCGTGGCCCCCCTCGCGCAGCTGCGCCGGCTCCTGCGCGACGGCCCTGGCCGGCTGGTGCGCGAGCTCGGCGCCTTCGGCGTCGTCGGTGCGGTGTGCTTCCTGGTCGACGTCGGCCTGTTCCAGCTGCTCTACGCCCAGGTGGGTCTCGGGGCGGTGACGTCGAAGCTGCTGGCGAGTCTCGTCTCGATGTCACTCGCTTTCGTCGGGCACCGGTTCTGGTCCTTCTCCGACCGCGCCCGCACCGGCCTGCGGCGGGAGTACGCCCTGTTCCTCCTCGTGAACGCCGCGGCGTTGCTGCTGGGCCTGGCCGTCATCGGCTTCGTCCGCTACCCGCTCGGGCAGGAGGGCGCCCTGGTGCTGCAGGGCGCCAACCTGCTCTCCATCGCGCTCGGCACGGTGGTTCGCTTCCTCGCGTACCGGCGGTATGTCTTCGTGGCCGAGGCCTCGCCGACCCCCGCTCGGCCGCCGGTCGCCGAGGAGGTCCGGTGACCGGGTCGGCGCCCGCCCGCCGGACCGTCGCGGTCGTCCCGGCCCGGGCCGGTTCCCGGGGTCTGCCGGGGAAGAACCTCATGACCGTCGGGGGCTCGTCCCTGGTGGCGCGCGCCGTCCGCAACGCGCGGGAGGCCGGCATCGAGCAGGTCGTCGTCAGCACCGACGGGCCGGACATCGCCGCCGAGGCCGAGCAGCTGGGGGCGACGGTCGTCCGGCGGCCGGCGGAGCTGTCGACCGGCACCAGCCGGACGGTGTCCGCGTTGCTGCACGTGGCGCGGGCACTCGAGCTGCCCAACGATGCGACGGTCGTCCTCCTGCAGCCGACGTCCCCGCTGCGGACGTCCGGCGACGTCCGCGCCGTCCTCGAGCGGCACGCGCTGGGCGACGTGCGCACGACCCTCACCGTGGCCCCCGCCGAGCACCACCCCTACAAGCAGCTGCTGGTCGCACCGGACGGCTCCGCCCGCCCGGTCCGGACCTGGCCGGACCTGGAGGCCCCCCGGCAGGAGCTGCCCGAGGCGCTGCGGATCAACGGCGCCGTCTACGCCACCGCCCTGGGCGCCATGCGCGCCGCGGACGCGGTCATCGTCCCCGACGTGGCAGCGGTCCCGATGCCTGCCGAGCGGAGCATCGACGTCGACACCCTGGACGACCTCGAGCGGGTCCGACGGGCGGCGCGCGACCTCGGCGAGGCCTGAGCGCGGTTCAGCGGTCGACGAACCGCTTCTGCAGCGGCAGCCCCCACACCGCGTCGTCGCGCAGCAGCGACACGATGCGCCCCGCGGCCCCCACCGAGCCGAAGTGCTCCTCCGCCGGGGTCCGGCCCTGCGACCTGGCCCGGCGGACGGCGGCCGCGATCTCCCCGGCCCGCGCCTCGACGTGCTGGACCGAGGTCGCCGGGGACCTCCCGTTCTGCCGCGATCCGACGTCCACAGCGGGGGTCCCGAGCACCGGGGCCTCGCGCACCCCGCTGCTGGAGTTGCCGACGACCACCTCGGCGTGCCGGAGCAGGGTCAGGTAGGCGGCGAAGCGCATCGACGGCAACCGCACGATGCCCGGTCGCCCGTCCAGGCGCTCCAGCGCAGCCCGGATGTCCGGGGTGCCCTCGTCGTTGTTGGGATCGATGACCACCCAGGAGCCCCCCAGCTCCAGCACGGCGTCGACGAGTTCCTCGGCCTGCCGGCGGTTGGTGCCGGCCTCCGTCGTGACGGGGTGCATGGCGATGATCCCGTACGGCGGCTCGGGCGTCGCGTACCGCTCGCGCACCGGTCCCAGCGGGCTGGCCGCCGCGACGGCGAGCGCGTCGGCCTCCGGACTGCCCACGACGAAGATGCGGTCCTCGTCCTCCCCCAGCTGCAGCACCCGGGCGCAGGCCTGCTCGTTGGCGACGAAGTGGACGTGCGCCTGCTTGGTCAGCGAGTGCCGGATGGAGTCGTCGATCGTCCCGGACACCTCTCCGCCTTCCACGTGGGCGACCCGCGTGTTGGTGAGGCTGCCGGCCAGCCCGCCGGCCAGCGCCTCCACGCGGTCGCCGTGCACGAGCACCATGTCGGCGGACTCGGCGAGCAGCAGCCGGGCGATGGAGTTGAGGCTGTTGGCGAGGACCAGGGCCATCGGCTCGTCCTCCACCTGGTTGGGGACGTGGTGGACGTGCCGCAGCCCGGCGCGCTCGATCTCCCGCACGGTGTAGCCGTAGCGGTGCAGCAGGTGCATGCCGGTGACGACGAGGGAGAACTCGATGTCGGGCGCCTCCTGCAGGCCGAGGAAGACGTCGCGCATCTTGCCGAAATCGGCGCGCGTGCCGGTGATCCCGATGATCCGGCGGGCAGGGGCCGGCTCGGTCATCCGTCGGACACGTCTCCCCAGGACAGCTGCACGTCGGAGGGCAGGTCGCGGGTGGCGACGCGCCCGAGGACGCGGTCGTAGTCGACCGCCTTCAGCTCACCGGTGCCGGGCCGCTTGACCCACACGTTGTCGACGTCGAACCGCTCGCCCGCCGCGACCGGCGCGATGGTCACGACGCAGGCGTAGGCGAAGTCGATCGTCGGCTGCTCCTCGGGGAGGATCTCCTTGCGCCCGCCGCGGGCCAGGGCGAGGGTGTCGGCACCCTCGATGAGCCGGCTGAAGTCGGCCGGGAGGCTGGAGATCGGGATGTCCGGCCCCGGCCAGGCCATGTCGGACGTGAAGTGCCGCTCGAGCACGTCGGCGCCGACCGCGACCGCGCCCAGGCAGGCGTAGATCGACGTGGTGTGGTCGGAGAGGCCGAGCACCGCGTCGGGGAAGGCCTCCTGCAGTTCCGCGATCCCACCGAGGCGCACCTGGGCGGGCGGCGTCGGGTAGAGGCTCGTGCAGTGCATCAGCGCGAAGGGCACGCCGGAGGCGCGGAGCAGCTCCACCGACGGGCGGATGGTGGAGACGTCGTTCATCCCCGTGCTCAGGAGCACCGGCTTGCCGAACGACGCGATGTGCCGCACCAGCGGGTAGTTGTTGCACTCCCCCGAGCCGATCTTGAACGCCGGGACGTCCATCTCCGCCAGCCGGTCGGCGGCGGCGCGGCTGAACGGGGTGGAGAGCGCGAGCATGCCGCGGTCGTGCGCGTGCGCGAAGACGTCCTTCTCCTCCGCGGCGGAGAGCGCGCAGCGCTGCATCATCGTGTAGATCGACTCGTCGGCGTTCCCGGGGACGACGTCGTTGGGGATCATCTCGTCCTCGACGACGTGCGACTGGAACTTCACGCACTCGACCCCCGCGTCGGCTGCGTCGTCGATCATCCGGTGCATCCGGTGCAGGTCACCGTCGTGGTTGATCCCGAGCTCGGCGATGACCAGGGGACGGTGCCCGGGCCCGATCTCACGGGCTCCGATGGTCATCTTCGGGGCAGGCGCCGACATGCGACCCACGGTAGAGGACCGTCCGCGACCGGTCGCCCGGGAGCGGCGACGCCGACGCGTGCGGCACACGGGTGCCCTCCCGTCGCACGAGCACCAGGGCCTCCGGGTGGGCGCCTCGCGCTCCCCGGGGTCACCGGAACGGCGTTCTACGATCGGCCGGAAGCGGCAGGAGGACCATGGGCGAGACAGCGGACGAGCGACGCCGCAACGACGTGCGGGAGCTGGTGCGCACGTATGCCCGCGAACGGCGCGTCCGCTCGATCGCCGTGCTCGGCAACAAGCCGCTGGCGCCGTCGGCCGAGCGCGCCGACGCCGTGGACTCCTGCGACCTGGTGATCCGGGTCAACAGCTTCCGACTGGACGAGCCCGGCGAGCCGCCGACCTACGGCCGCCGGGTGGACACCGTCTTCTTCCACCGCGGGCTGGTGGCCACGCGCTGGTTCTTCGAGGACTACCAGGACCGGCTCTACCTGCTGGTGGAACCGGGCCGGCTGCACTGGGAACGCGAGGCGCTCCCCGACTGGTGGCCGACCGATCTGGGGCAGGTCCACCTGTCCAACCAGGACCTGACCCTGCGGCTGTCAGCCGAGCTCGGTCTCGACAGCCGTCGCGACGGCGTCTGGTCGACGACCGGGACCATGGCCGCCTGGTGGGCCCGGGATGCCTTCCCGGACGCCCGCCTCGAGCTGGCGGGCTACTCCTTCGTCGACGACCCCGCGCAGACCAGCTGGTCGCACGCGGCAGGCAGCACGACCACCATCACCGCCGAGCACCGGCTCAGCGAGGAGGCCACCCTGCTCCGCAGGTGGCTGGACGAGGGGCGGGCCCGTGTCTGGGCTTGACCGGACCACGATCTGCCGAGGAGAACAGCGATGAGGCTGCCGCTGCCGCAGCGCATCAAGGCGCGGCTCGCCCGGGCCGTCCAGGCCCGCGTCGACGACGCCGTGCGCCCGGTGGCCGCGCGGGAGGACGACCTCGCCCGCCGGCTGGACGAGCTGACCGCGCGGATCGACCGGCTCGCCGCGGCGATCGACCTGAAGAACGTCTCCGAACGCGTCGACCGGCTCGACCAGGTGGCCCACGCCGGGGAGGAACGCCTGCGTCGGCTCGACGAGCAGAGCACCTGGAACGCCCATCAGATCTCACGGCTGGCCCCGCAGGCCGCGGCCCTGGAGCAGCGGCTGGAGCGCCAGGCGCGGCCGGTCGTCGTGCAGACCGACGGGCAGGACCTGCCGGAGGCGCGGTCGCTGGTCGAGGTCGTGCGCGAGGAGCACGCCCGGGTGCGTGCGCGCCTGTCCACGCTCTCCGCCTACGAAGAGCGCATCCGCCGCCTGGAGGACAGCACCTTCGCGCCACCGGCCGGCTGACAGCCGGTCAGCCGGCCAGCCTGGAGCCGTTCCGCCCGGCGACCACCTCGAGCCGCGTGGGGATGCGCGTGCGCAGCTCCTCGAGGTGGCTGATGACGCCCACCGTGCGCCCGCCGCGGCGGAGCTCGTCGAGCACGGTCATCACCGCGTCCAGCGCCTGCGCGTCCAGCGTGCCGAACCCCTCGTCCACGAACAGGGTGTCGATGCGGACGCCGCCGGTCTCCGCGGTGACCACGTCGGCGAGCCCCAGGGCGAGCGCGAGCGAGGCCATGAAGCTCTCCCCGCCCGAGAGCGTCTTGGTGGGCCGACGGACCCCGGTGTACTCGTCGAACACGTCCAGCCCCAGGCCACCACGAGCGCCGTGCCGGCCCTGCGCGTCGCTGTGCAGGAACGTGTAGCGGCCGCCCGACATGTCCAGCAGCCGCCGGCTGGCCACCTCGGCGACCTGCTCCAGGCGCGCGGCCAGCACGAACGACTGCAGCCGCATCCGGCGTGCGTTCGCCCCCCGGCCGTGGGTCAGGTCGGCCAGCGCGGTGACCTGGTCGCTCCAGGCGCGCAGCTCGGCGAGCGTGAGCTCCGCCGCGCTCACCCGCCCGACCAGGTCCTCCAGCGACCTCGTGCAGCGGCGCGCCTGCTCCAGTTCGGCCACCGCCTCCTCCCGCCGGCGGGTGCCGCCGGCGCAGCGGTCCTCCAGCGCGGCCAGGTCGGGCCGGCCGGGGAGGTCGGCGAGCTCCGGGTCGGTCAGCTGGGCGCGCAGGACGGCCACGCGCTGGTCGTGCCCGTCGAGCTGCCGGTCCAGCTGGGCCAGGCGGCCGGGGCCGGCCAGCGCCGACTCCGCCGCGCGGACGTCGTCGAACCCGGCGACCCCGGCCCGCTCCTCCGCCACCCGGCGGGCCGCCTCGGCCTCGGCACGGGCGCGCAGGTTCTCGACCTCGGCGGCGACGACCGCTTCGCACGCCTCCGCGGCGGCCGACAGCCGGGTGACCCGGGCCGCCAGGTCGGCGTCGTCGCCCCGGGCCGCGGCCAGCCGGGCGGTCAGCTCCGCGAGGCCGGTGGTCAGCGCGTCGTGCTCGGCGGTCCGGGCACGCAGCTCCTCGCGGTCCGCGCCGAGGCGGGCGGCCGCCTCCTCCCGCTCGCCGACCAGCTCGCGCAAGCGGGCCTCGGCCGGGGCGAGCCCTGCGGCCAGGTCCGTCGCGGTGCGCACGGCCGCGGTCAGCTCGGCGACGCGGGCCGCCTGCTGCTGCGACGGCAGCTCGCCGGCGCGCGCCCGCAGGCCGGCGAGCTCGCGCTCCGCGGCCTCCAGCCGGCCGGTCGCCGCGGTGAGCGCCGCCTCCGCCGCATCGGCGAGCGCGCGTGCGGCGTCCTCGTCGGCGGCCGTGACCCGCTCGCCACCCGGTGCGGCGGGGCGCGGGTGCTCGACGGCGCCGCAGACCGGGCAGTCGGCACCGTCGGTGAGCCCGGCGGCGAGCTCGGCGGCCATGCCGTCCAGCCGCCGGGCGCGCAGGTCCAGCCACCGCTCCCGGGCGTCGGCCCGGGCATCCCGCGCCCGGGCGGTGTCCTCGCGGAGCACGCCCAGCGTCGCGTCCAGCTCGGCCGCCGCCCGGCTGGCGACGAGGGCCGCCTCCGCGGACTCCAGCGACGCGCGCAGACCCGGCAGCTCTGCGGCAGCCGCCCGCGCGCGGGCCGCCTCCTGCTCCTGCGCGGCGAGCAGCTCCGGGATGGCGGCGGCGGCCTGCTCCCCCGCTCGGCACCGCCCGGTCAGCTCGCGGACCCGCCGGGCGAGCGCGGCGACGGACCGCTCCAGCGCCCGCGCGCGGTCCACCTCGGGCAGCAGCGCCCGCGCCTCGGCGGCCCGGTCGCGCAGCTCGCGGGCCACCAGACCGTCGGCCGGCCGGCCCTGGGAGACCGGCTGCCACGCCGCGACGGCACCGGCGAGGCCTCCCGCGGCGCCCTCGGCCGCCCGCCCGGCCGCGTGTGCGGCGTCCAGCACGTCGCGCAGCGGTTCGGCCCGGCGACCGGTGTCGCGCTCGGCCCGCAGGGGTTCGAGCGCCCGCGCGCGCTGCTCGAGGTCGACGAGCTCCGCCAGCGCCTGGTCCCGCCGGGTGTGCCGTGCGGCCAGCGCGCGGGCCTCGGCCAGCTCGGCGTCGGCGGAGGCCACCTCCGCGGCGGCCGCCCCGGCCCGCGCGGTGGCCGAGGCGAGCTGCGCTCCCGCGGCCGCCCGGACCTCTGCCACCCAGCGCAGGACGCCACCGCCGGCCCCCGCACCCACGAGCTCGGGGGCCAGCTCCTCGGGCACCTCGACATCAGCGGCCTGGGCGACGCGGTCGAGCAGGTTGGCCAACTGGTGGCGGGCGTCCTCCGTGCCCGCGCGGACCGCCGTCCGCTCGTCGGCCAGCCACTCTTCCGCGCGGGCGTACCGGTCGACGTCGAAGAGCGTGCGGAGCAGCTCGGTGCGGTGCTCCGGCTCGGCCCGCAGGAACCGCGCGAAGTCACCCTGCGGGAGCAGCACCACCTGGCAGAACTGGTGCACGTCGAGCCCCAGCCGCGTGCGCAGGTGCTCGGAGCCCTCGTCGATGCGCGTGCTGACCGGCTCCCACCCGCCGTCGGTGAGCCGGGAGACCACCAGCTTCGCCTGCTCGGTCGCCCAGCCCTCACCGCGCTTCTTCGGCCGCTGCTGCTCCGGCCGGCGGACCACGCGCAGCCGCTCGTCGCCGAGGGTGAGCTCGCAGCTGACCTCGGTGCGGGTGGCGGCGTCGGCGTGGTCGCTGCGCAGCCGCTTCTCCTCGCCGCGGGCGCCGGGGACGCGGCCGTAGAGGGCGAAGACCACCCCGTCCAGCAGCGTGGTCTTGCCCGCGCCCGTCGGCCCCCAGAGCAGGAAGAGCCCGTCCCGGCCGACCTCGTCGAGGTCGACCTCGACGGTGCCGGCGAAGGGGCCGAACGCCGTCAGGGACAGCCGGTGCAACCTCATCGGGCCGCCTCCTCGCGGTCGGCGGCGCCGAGCGCCCGGGCCAGCAGCTCCCGCTCGGCCGCGCTGGCGGGGACGCCGCGCACGGCGCTGACGAACTCCCCGGCGATCTCGAGGGCGCTGCGCCCCCGCATCCGCTCCTGGTAGCTCCCGCTGCCGGCCGACGCTCCCGCACCCGTCCAGTCCAGGTGGACGCAGTGCGGGAACCGGGCCTGCAACCGGCGCATGGGATCGGCCGGCCGCGCCGGGTCGGTGAGCCGGGCGGAGACGAAGTGCTGCTCCGCCGCCGCGTGAGCCGGGTCGGCGAGCAGCTCCTCCAGCGTGCCGGTGAGCACGCTCAGCGGCCGCGGGGTGGGCAGCGGGACCGCGCGCACGCCGGCGAGCCCGGCGGCGTCGAACTCGACCAGCCAGGCCTGCTTCTGCTGACCGGCCTCGCCGAAGGAGTAGGCCAGCGGCGAGCCGCTGTAGCGCATCCGCGGACTCAGGGTCTGTGGGCGGTGCAGGTGCCCGAGCGCCACGTAGTCGACGCCGTCGAACACCGCGCCCGGCACCAGGTCGACGCCGCCGACGCAGATGTCCCGCTCGCTCTCGCTGGCCACCCCGCCGCCGACGAAGGCGTGCGCGAGCACCACCGAACGCGCCCCGGGTCGGAGGAAGAGATCGGCCCGCACCCGGTCCATCGCCTCCCGTAGCACCGCCTCGTGCCCGCGGGCCCCGGGGACGCCGAGCTCGTGCCGGGCCACCTCGGGCTCCAGGTAGGGGATGCCGTAGAGGGCCACCTCGCCGTGCTCGTCGGCCAGCAGGACCGGCTCGTCCAGCCGCGCGGTGGCCGCGCGCACGTGCAGCCCGGCCGCGCTCAGCAGCCCGGAGAAGGTGCCGAGCCGCCGGGCCGAGTCGTGGTTGCCGGGTGTGAGCACGACGCGCGCGCCGGTGCCCAGCAGCCGGCCGACCACCCTGTCCAGCACCGCCGTGGCATCGGCGGAGGGCACTGCCCGGTCGTAGACGTCGCCGGCGACGACGACGACGTCGACCCGCTCGCGGCTGACCACGGCCGCCAGGCCGCCCAGCACCTCCTCCTGCTCGGCGAGCAGGTCGGTGCCGTGCAGGGTGCGGCCGATGTGCCAGTCGGAGGTGTGGAGGAGCCGCATGACCGCAGAAGCTAGGGAGGGGGTCCGACAGAACGGCCGAGGCGCGCCGTGACGGCCCCGTCACATCCGGTCGCCCGGTCAGAGCACCTCGGTGGAGCCCCAGCCGTCCCGCGGGGGCCAGTCCTCGTCGCCGCGGATGTACCCGGCGCTCTCGCGGGCCCGCCGTTCGGCGTCCTCCTCGACCATGACGTTGAGCAGCTGCTGCACCCGGTCGCTGTCGGGGATCTGGTGCAGCACCGTCGGCCCGCCGTCGCCGGCGGTCTCGATGGTGAGCGTGCCGGAGTTGACGACCCGCTCCCACAGCGTCTGGGTGTAGGAGACATCGGTGATCCGGGACAGCCCGAGGTCGCGGCCGCGGCGGGCCAGGATCCCGGCGCGGAACAGCAGCCGGTGCGTGGTCACCACGTAGTGCGTCGTCCGCCAGCGCAGCAGGGGCACGACGACGAGGAACAGCAGCAGCAGGACGGCGAGGCCCACGATCACCAGCCGGTAGATCCCCTGCTGACGCCCCGGGGGCACCAGGGCGGCGCCGAACGACGCGCTCCCGACGACGAGGAGGAACAGGAGCACCGGCCGGACGAGGGTCAGCCAGTGCGGGTGCAGGTGGCGCACGACCTCTTCGTCGTCGGCGAGCAGCTTGTCGGGGTACGGCACCCCACCAGGATGCCGTCGAACCGGCCCGGGGTCAGGCCATCGACGTGACCGGCGCGTCCGCGGCGGCGGCCCGGGGCTCCGGGACCGCCACGGGGACGGGCACCGCGGACCGGCGGGCGGGCGCCCCGCGCAACCGGCGCCGGGCGGGCTCCTCGACGAACCGCCACAGCACCCAGGCCGCCAGGAAGGGCGCGCCCAGCTGCAGCAGCACGCCGGCCGCCGAGGCGGATCCGGCGCCGGCGAGGGTCCAGAGCGTCTCGAACACCGCCATGTGCACCAGGTAGAGGGCGAAGGAGATCCGGCCGCCCAGGACGACGAGCGGGGTCGAGAGCAGCCTGGCCGGGCCGGCGTCGGTGAGGGCGAGCGCCCCCACGAGCACCGGGAACAGCAGGGCGACGGCGCCGGCGCGGTCCTGCCCCGCGGCGCCGGCCCACCAGAGGGCCACGGGCAGGAGGGCGAGCACCGCCGCGGCGGTGCGCCCGGCGGCGCGCTCCACCGCGGCGCCCCGGTCGACCCGGGCGACGGCCAGCGCGGCCAGCGAGCCGGCGAGGAAGGCACCGGTCAGCCGCAGCAGCCAGCTCCAGGCCCAGTCGTGCGTGCCGAGGACCAGGCAGGTGGCGGCGAAGGGCACCAGCGCCGCGACCGCGAGCGCCGCCGGCACCACCGGCCGCCGCGACCGCACCCGGTGCAGGAGCAGCGCCAGGAGCGGGAAGGCCAGGTACGCCAGCCACTCGGCGCTCAGCGACCAGCCCGGCCCCACCGGGCCGGTGGCGGAGTAGTCGGGCCGGTCCCACACCTGGACGAGCAGGACCTGGCGCAGCAGCGTCACGGCGTCCAGCCCCTCTGCGGCGCTCCCGCCCGGGGTGCCGACCAGCGCCTGCTGCACGTGCCCGCCCACGAGGACCGCCCCCAGGACGACCATCCACGTGGGCCAGATCCGGCTGATCCGCGCCCGGTAGAAGTCGACCGCGGCCCGGCCCCGGAACCGGTTCCCGAGGACGGCAACGTAGTTGTGCGCGAGGACGAAGCCGCTGAGCACGAAGAAGAGGTCGACCCCGAGCCAGCCGCTCGCCAGCAGCGGCCGCAGGGGGTCGAGGCGGGCGAGCAGGTCCCGGTCCGGCGAGAACAGCCAGAAGTGGTGCGCCACGACCCAGACGGCCGCGACCAGCCGCAGCCCGGTCAGCCCGCGGATCTCGCCGCGGAGCGCCTGATGCGCACCGGCCATGGTCGCCGCCTCCGGGGAACTCCGTCACGTGGACGAGCGCGGACGCTAGCCGCGGGCCGGAGCGAGGACGGGGTCACGGACGGGGACCCGGGGGCGTGTCGGTCCCGTCCGCCCCACCCGCCCCCTCCGTGCCGGATCGGGGGCGGCGCACGTGCCGGACGTCGCCGCTGGCGAGCTCGACCTGCCCCTCGGCGGTGTCCAGCACCAGCCGGCCGCCCCAGTCGATCGCCCGCGCGGTGCCGACGAGCGCCGACCCGTCCGGCATCGTCACCTCGACCGTGCTGCCGACCGTCGAGGACCACGACAGGTAGTCCCGGGCGAGCCCGGAGACGACGGGGTCGCCCAGGGCCGCCACCCAGCCGCGGTAACGCCGCTCGAGCGCGCGCAGGAACGCGAGCAGGACCGGGGCGCGGTCCACGACTCCGCCGGTGACGACCGACAGCGACGTACCCGTGGCGGGCAGCTCGGCCGCGGTGGTCGAGACGTTGAGGCCCACGCCGACGACGACCCCGGCAGGCTCCCCGCCCCCGCCGACCGACTCGGCGAGGATGCCGGCGAGCTTGCGCCCGTCCCGGGCCAGCAGGTCGTTGGGCCACTTCACGGTCGCGAGCACACCGGCGACCTCCCGCACCGACTCGGCCAGCGCCACCCCGGTGAGCAGCGGCAGCCAGCCACGACGTGCGGCGGGCACGTCGGGGCGCAGGAGGAAGGAGACGGTCAGGCCGGCCCGCGGCGGCGACGTCCACACCCGGTCCAGCCGGCCGCGCCCGGTGACCTGGTGCTCGGCCACCAGGACGGTGCCCTCCGAGGCGCCGTCCGCGGCGGCGGCGGCCAGCGCGGCGTTCGTGGAGCCGACCTCCGCCACCACCTCGACCGTGCGCCACAGGGCGGTGTCGCGGGTGAGGGCCGCCTGCAGGGCGGCCGCGTCGAGGGCGGGCCGGTCGAGGTCGGACCAGCGCGAGGAGGGCGTGTCGGGCACGGGGAGACCGTAGCCAGGGACGGCGGCGGAGTGTGCGCTCGCGCCCGGCGGCGGGACTCCCGAAGGAAGGGAGCGAGCCGCTCCCCTACGCTACGGAACCCGTGGCCCGGCATCCGAGTCACGCCCCGAGCACAGCAGCGCCGCCACGGCGGCCGACGAGCGCCAGCGAGGAGAACGAGGACGCGTGAGTGCCGCCGAACTGGAGAACGCCGGGGAGCACGTCCCCGACGACGTCGACATCCACACGACCGCGGGCAAGCTCGCCGACTTCGAGCGCCGGGTGCAGGAGGCCGTCCACGCGGGCTCCGAGCGCGCGGTGGAGAAGCAGCACGCGGCCGGCAAGATGACCGCCCGCGAGCGGATCGAGGCGCTGCTGGACCCGGGCTCCTTCACCGAGTTCGACGAGTTCGCCCGCCACCGGTCGACGAACTTCGGCATGGCGGACAAGCGCCCGTTCGGCGACGGCGTCGTCACCGGGTACGGCGCCGTCGACGGCCGGCCGGTGGCGATCTTCTCCCAGGACGTCACCGTCTTCGGCGGCAGCCTCGGCGAGGTCTACGGCGAGAAGATCGTCAAGGTCCAGGACTTCGCCATCAAGAACGGCTGCCCCGTCGTCGGCATCAACGAGGGCGGCGGCGCGCGCATCCAGGAGGGCGTGGTCTCCCTCGGTCTCTACGGCGAGATCTTCCAGCGCAACGTGCACGCCTCCGGCGTCATCCCGCAGATCTCGCTGGTGATGGGGCCGGCCGCGGGTGGGCACGTCTACTCCCCCGCGCTCACCGACTTCATCGTCATGGTCGACAAGACCAGCCAGATGTTCATCACCGGCCCCGATGTCGTGAAGACCGTCACCGGCGAGGACGTGACGCTCGAGGAGCTCGGCGGCGCCCGGACGCACAACACCAAGTCGGGTGTCGCCCACTACCTGGCCGAGGACGAGAACGACGCGCTCGACTACGTGAAGGCGCTGCTGTCCTACCTGCCGAGCAACAACCTCGACCCCCTCCCGGCGATCGAGATGGCGCCGGTCGAGACCGTCCTGCCGGATGCGCTGACCGACGAGGACCACGAGCTCGACGCGTTCATCCCGGACTCGGCGAACACCCCGTACGACATGCACACCGTCATCGAGCACGTGCTCGACGACGGCGAGTTCCTCGAGGTGCAGCCGCTGTTCGCGCCCAACATCCTGATCGGCTTCGGGCGGGTCGAGGGCCGGCCGGTCGGCGTCGTGGCCAACCAGCCCACCCAGTTCGCCGGCACGCTGGACATCGACGCCAGCGAGAAGGCCGCCCGCTTCGTGCGCACCTGCGACGCCTTCAACATCCCGGTGCTCACCTTCGTCGACGTGCCCGGCTTCCTGCCCGGGACGTCGCAGGAGTGGGAGGGCATCATCCGCCGCGGCGCCAAGCTCATCTACGCCTACGCGGAGGCCACCGTCCCCAAGGTCACGGTGATCACCCGCAAGGCCTACGGCGGCGCCTACGACGTCATGGGCTCCAAGCACCTGGGGGCCGACGTCAACCTCGCCTGGCCCACGGCGCAGATCGCCGTCGTCGGGGCGCAGGGCGCGGTCGGGATCCTCTACCGCAAGGAGCTGGCCGCGGCCGAGGACCCCGACGCCAAGCGTGCGGAGCTCATCGCCGAGTACGAGGACACCCTCGCCAACCCCTACATCGCCGCCGACCGCGGGTACGTCGACGCGGTGATCCCGCCGTCGCACACCCGGGTCCAGGTCACCAAGGCGCTGCGGGTGCTGGCCAACAAGCGGCAGACCCTGCCGCCCAAGAAGCACGGGAACATCCCGCTGTGACGACGACATCGTCGTCCTCCGGACGACACCGCGATCAGGTGCCGTCCCCCGAGCCGCGCGGAGCCGTTGCGTCGTCCGATCCCGGAGACCCTTCGGGCCTCCACTCCGGACGACACGACCAGGTGCCGTCCCCATCCGCCGTGGTGCCTCCACTGCTGCGGGTCGTCAAGGGTGAACCGTCGGCGGAGGAGCTGGCCGCGCTGACGGTCGTCGTCGCCGCGCTGTCGCAGCGCCGCCCCCGTCGCCGGCCCACCCCGGTCGGCGCGTGGGCGTCCTACGGCGACGCGCACCGGAGCGCCCTCCGCGCCGGCCCGGGTGGCTGGCGGGCCGCGGGGAGGTTCTCGTGACCGCGGAGCGCCGGCTCGTGCTGGCCTCCGCGTCACCGGCCCGGCTGTCCCTCCTCCGCCAGGCCGGGCTGTCGCCCGAGGTCGTGGTCAGCGACGTCGACGAGTCGGCGTACCCGGCCCCGCGCGTGGCCGAGCAGGTCGCCCTGCTGGCCGCCGCCAAGGCCGCGGCGGTCGCCAAGCGGGAGACCGACGCCCTCGTCATCGGCGCGGACTCCCTGCTGGAGTTCGGCGGCAAGCCGCAGGGCAAGCCCGCGGACGCGGCCGAGGCCCGGGACCGCTGGCGCCGGATGGCCGGGCGCTCGGGCGTCCTGCACACCGGGCAGGCGCTGTTCGACGTCCGGGACGGCGCCGTGGTCAGCCGCGACATCGCGGTGGCCTCCACCGTCGTCTACTTCGCCGACCCGACCCCGCCGGAGGTGGAGGCCTACCTCGCGACCGGGGAGCCGCTGGCCGTGGCGGGGGCGTTCACCCTCGACGGGCTGGGCGCGCCGTTCGTGCGCCGCGTCGAGGGCGACCCGGCCGCCGTGGTGGGTCTGTCCCTGACGGTCCTCCGCACCCAGCTCGGCAAGCGCGGCCTGGCCATCACCGACCTCTGGCGCCGCTGAAGACACCGGCGTCGACGCAGCACCCCGCCCGGCGCGGGCACCGACAACAGAACGACCGGCCCACAGAAGAGGGAGAGCACCGGTGCAGAAGGTTCTCATCGCCAACCGTGGCGAGATCGCGGTCCGCGTGGCCCGCGCGTGCAAGGACGCGGGTCTGACCAGCGTGGCCGTCTACGCCGAGCCGGACCGGGACGCGCTGCACGTGCGCGTCGCCGACGAGGCGTTCGCCCTGGGCGGCACGACGCCCGGTGACTCCTACCTGGTGATCGACAAGATCCTCGACGCGGCCAAGCAGTCCGGCGCCGACGCCATCCACCCCGGCTACGGGTTCCTCTCGGAGAACGCCGACTTCGCCCAGGCCGTCCTCGACGCCGGGCTCACCTGGATCGGCCCCTCGCCCCAGGCGATCATCGACCTCGGTGACAAGGTCGCCGCCCGGCACATCGCCACCAAGGCCGGCGCCCCGCTGGTGCCCGGCACCAAGGACCCGGTCGGGGGCGCCGACGAGGTGGTCGCCTTCGCCGAGGAGCACGGGTTGCCGGTGGCCATCAAGGCGGCGTTCGGCGGCGGCGGCCGGGGACTCAAGGTCGCCCGCACCAAGGAGGAGATCCCCGAGCTGTTCGACTCCGCCGTCCGCGAGGCCGTCTCGGCCTTCGGCCGGGGCGAGTGCTTCGTCGAGCGGTTCCTGGACAAGCCCCGGCACGTCGAGGCGCAGGTGCTCGCCGACACCCACGGCAACGTGGTCGTCGTCGGCACCCGTGACTGCTCGCTGCAGCGCCGCAACCAGAAGCTCGTCGAGGAGGCACCCGCGCCGTTCCTGACCGACGAGCAGCGCGCCCGCATCCACTCCTCCGCCAAGGCGATCTGCAAGGAGGCCGGCTACCACGGCGCCGGCACCGTCGAGTACCTCGTGGGCACCGACGGCTCGATCTCCTTCCTCGAGGTCAACACCCGGCTGCAGGTCGAGCACCCGGTCTCCGAGGAGACCAGCGGGATCGACCTGGTCCGCCAGCAGTTCCGCATCGCCGAGGGCCTCCCGCTGGAGATCACCGAGGACCCCGAGCCCCGCGGCCACAGCATCGAGTTCCGCATCAACGCCGAGGACGCCGGCCGCAACTTCATGCCGGCCCCCGGCCCGGTGGAGCGGCTGGAGATCCCCCAGGGGCCCGGCGTGCGCTGGGACTCCGGCGTCGAGACCGGTGGCGAGGTCGCCGGGGCGTTCGACTCGATGCTGGCGAAGCTGATCGTCACCGGCGCCACCCGGGAGGAGGCGCTGCAGCGGTCCCGTCGCGCGCTGGACGAGCTGGTCGTCGAGGGCATGCCCACGGTGATCCCGTTCCACCGCGCCGTCGTCCGTGACAAGGCCTTCACCACCGAGCCGTTCACGGTGCACACCCGCTGGATCGAGACCGAGTGGGACAACCAGGTCCCGCCCTACGGCGCCGCCCCGGCCGAGCAGGCCGAGGACGCCCCCCGGCAGACCGTCGTGGTGGAGGTCGGCGGTCGCCGGCTGGAGGTGTCCCTGCCGGCCGGGCTGGCCGCCGGTGGCGGCGCTGCGCCGGCCGCGGCCGCGAAGCCCCGCAAGCGCGGTGGCGGCGGTGGTGGCTCCGCGGCCTCGGGTGACTCCCTCACCTCGCCGATGCAGGGCACCATCGTCAAGGTGGCCGTCGAGGACGGCACGACCGTGGAGGCCGGCGACCTCGTCGTCGTGCTCGAGGCGATGAAGATGGAGCAGCCGATCACCGCGCACAAGGCGGGCACGATCTCCGGCCTGGCGGCCGAGGTCGGCGCCTCGGTCACCAGCGGCGCGGTGATCTGCACGATCGCCGACGCGGCCGAGTAGCCCTGCGTACGGCGTGACCGCCGGGCGCGGTCACGCCGTACGCCGCACCTGCCCGGTGCGGATCTCCAGCGTCAGGACGCCGCCCTGGAACCGCTGGGACTGCCCGCCACCGGCCGGGCGCGGGTCCTCGACCGGGTAGCCCAGCGGTCCGGTCTCCCACCCGGTCGCGGCCCACGCCGCATAGATGGGTCCGTACAGGAACCGGGCCCCCGTCGCCGGCGACCAGTACAGGGCCCCGCCCTGGAAGAGCTGGAGGCAGCCGCCGTCGCGCAGCCCGCAGATGCCGTCGGTCGTGGGGTACGCGAGCCAGCCGTACTCGTGACCCATCGATCCCCAGCGCGCCCCCAGCGCGCCGGTCACCGAGTGCGCCCCGGTCGCCGGGGACCAGTACAGCGAACCCCGCTGGAAGTGCTGGAAGCAGCCGCCGTCGCGCAGCCCGCACACCGGGTCCGTGGCCGGGTAGCCCAGCCCGCCCGCTTCGTAGCCGAGCGATCCCCACTTGGCCCAGAGGCCGCCGCTCACCGCCCGGGCGCCGGTCGCCGGCGACCAGTACAGCCCACCCCCCTGGAACAGCTGGAAGCAGCCGCCGTCGCGCAGCCCGCAGATCGCGTCGGTCGTCGGGTACGCGAGCCAGCCGTACTCGTAGCCCATCGCCCCCCAGCGCGCCCCCAGCGCCCCGGTCACCGAGTGCGCACCGGTCGCCGGGGACCAGTACAGCGAACCCCGCTGGAAGTGCTGGAAGCAGCCGCCGTCGCGCAGCCCGCACACCGGGTCCGTGGCCGGGTAGCCCAGCCCGCCCGCCTCGTAGCCCAGCGACCCCCACTTGGCCCAGAGAGCACCGCTGACCAACCGCGCACCGGTCGCCGGCGACCAGTACAGGCCACCCCCCTGGAAGAGCTGGAGGCAGCCACCGTCCCGCAGCCCGCACACCGGGTCCCCGGTCGGGTAGCCCAACCGCCCGGTCTCGTAGCCGAGGGATCCCCACCGGGCCCAGAGACCACCGCTCACCGCCCGGGCGCCGGTCGCCGGCGACCAGTACAGGCCACCCCCCTGGAAGAGCTGGAGGCAGCCACCGTTCCGCAGCCCGCAGACGGCGCCCCCCGTGGGGTAGCCCAGCCAGCTGGTCTCGGCACCGAGCTCCGCCCAGCGGGCCCCCAGCGCGCCGGTGAGCGTCCTGGCACCCGTTGCCGGGGACCAGTAGATCGCCCCGCGCTCGAAGGACTGCTGGCACCCGCCGTCGCGCAGTCCGCACCGCTCAGCGGCCAGGGGTGCCCCGAGCGGGCCGTTGCTGCCGCCCAGCGACGAGTAGAGACGTGCGATCGGGCTGTCGTCCACAGGTCCGTCCGCCGCCGTGCGCACGTTCACCGTCGCCCCGGTCGACGAGGTGCTGACGACGCTGACGGTGAGCCCCTGCTCGAGCAGCATCCGGTTCCCGGCAGGCAGGACGGTCTGCTGATCCTGGTCCCAGGCCGCCTGGCCTGCCGGGGTGCCGTCGAGCAGCAGCGAGGTGTCGCTGATGGGTCCGGGACCGTCACGACGGACGAGGACGCCGGGCTGCAACCCGTAGCTCGCGGCGGCAGGATCCGACAGCCAGGTGTCGCGGCCGGTGGCGGCGCGGTACTCCACCCAGTAGCGCGTGGTCCCCGCGGTCAGCGCGAGCACCCGTAGCCCGCTGCGGCTCCCCATCGGGCTCAGCGTGTGGGTGCCACCGGTGCCGGTCGAGGACACCGACCGCTGCGCAGCCGACGGCAGGAAGCCGAGCCGGGCGGCGTGCGGGGCGTTGAGCGAGCCGACCTGGTCCCAGGAGATGCCCATGACGTCGTACATGTCCTGGTACGACACCGTCCGGCAGGGCGCCGTCTCGGGCGTGGCATCGCACTGGACCGCCGAGGAGTGACCGAGCCCGAAGTTGTGGCCCAGCTCGTGGGCGAGCACCGACGTGGCCGTGTCCTGCACGTAGACCTGGCCGCCGCTGCCGACGCCCGAGCCGATCGTGCCGAGCCCGTACGAACAGCCGGGGGTGCCGTAGGGGACGTAGAGCAGCAGGTGGCGCCCCGGTCCACCGGTCCAGCCGACCGCGGTCGCGACCTCGTCCCACAGCTGGAACGGCGTGCTGCAGCCGGCCGTCGTGCTGAGCCAGTCGTGGCTCCCGGTGACCGCCACGGTGATGGCACCGTCGCTCTGCTCGTGCCAGAACTGCCGGACGGCACCGTCGACCGCGGTGACGACGTCGGACAGCTGCTTGCCGTCGCGCGGCGCGCCGCCTGGCTGCACCATCACCACCGTCACGCCGTTGGTGTGCGGGGCCGTGGCGGCGGCGGGTTCCGCCGGAGCCACCACCTCTGCGGTCACGACCTCGCGCGCGGGCTCCAGGCCGTGCTCCACCGTGGCCTCGTCACGGACCTCGGCCCCGACCGTCACCTCGACCGTCGCGCCCACCTCGATGTCGTCGACATCGCCGGTGGAGACGCGGACCGTGTCGCCGCCGGCGACGTCGATCCAGCTCAGCAGTCCGTCATCGGGGTGCTCGGCGTGCTGCTCCGCAGCAGGGCCGTCGTGCTCGGGGTCGGCCCAGGCCTGGATCAACTCCCCGACCACGACGTCGCCGGCCGCCGTCGGCTGCTCCTCCGCCCGCGACGACGGGACGCCTGCCACACCGAGCAGCACGATCCCGACGGTGATGACTACGAGCGGTCGCATGGACCAGGCCCCAAGGGCAGTGCGCACGGCAGGACTCCAGGACGAAGGGACTCTGCCTGCATCGGCATGTGCGGGGCACAACTGAACCGTGCCGGCCGGTGGAACTCGGCGACAGCCGTCGAGGCGTCGACCGCCGCGGCCTCAGCCCTGACGCAGGCGACGCCGGCGCGTCACGTGCACCAGCAGCACGGATCCGCCGAGCACCGCCCCCGCACCCGGCAGGAGCAGCCCGCCGGAAGAGCTGGAGCTGTCGGCGACCGGCTCCAGCGGGACGCCGGGCCGCGGCACCGAGAGCTCGATCGCCGGCGCCCACGGCAGCGGTGCCTGCGCCGTTCCCTCGGAGGTGGCTCCCGCGGCCGGCTCTGCGTTCCCGGCCGGGGTGGCCGCAACGCGCCCGGCGCTGCTGCCCTGCGCCGGCTGTGCCGGCACCGCGGCGGCCGCGGTCGCGGGCCGGGCCGCCGGGACCACCTCCACCACCGCTCCGCCGGCGTCCGCGCCGCGCACCGTCAGCGTGAAGTCCCCCCCGGACAGCGGGACCGCGACCCCGGCCGGCAGGGCGAACTGGAGATCGGCCTCCCAGCGACCGGCCGGGCCGGGCGTGCCGTCCAGCAGCAGCGAGGTGTCGGGGAACTGCCCCGTCCGCCGCAGCAGCACCCCGGCGTCGAGGCGGTAGACGTTGTCCCGCGTGCCGAGCCAGGCGTCGCGCCCGGTGGCGGAGCGGAACTCGAGCCAGTAGGCGACCCCTTCGGCGTCCACGAGCCGGAGCGCCCGCAGACCCGTGCCGCCGGCCAGCGGCGCCAGGGTGACGCTCGTGGCGCCCTCCCCCACCGAGACGGTCCGCTGCGCATCACCGGGGAGGACGCCGAGCGCGGCGGCCTGGACGGCGTTGAGCGAACCCAGCTGCGCCCAGGAGGCACCCATCACGTCGTAGTAGTCGCGGTAGCCCGCGGTGCGGCAGGAGCCGCCCTCGACCGCGCCGTCGCACTGCTCCCCCGAGGAGTGGCCGAGGCCGAAGTTGTGGCCGAGCTCGTGGGCGATGACGGTGGCGCCGCCGTCGCGCACGTAGAGACGCCCGCCGGACGCCGGTGAGGCGCCGACCTGGGCCAGCGCGTAGGAGCAGGCCGGCTGGCCGGCGGTCTCGCCGCTCAGCCGGAGCATCAGGTGCTTGCCGGGGCCGGCGACGAACCCGACCTCCACGGCGACCTCGTCCCAGAGCGCCTGCGGGTCCGCGCAGCCGGCCGTCGTCCGCATCCAGTCGTGCCGGCCGGTGACGCCGAGGGCGACGGCACCACCGGTCTGCTCGGACCAGAACCGGGCGACCGCCCCGTCGACGGTCGTGACGACGTCGCGCAGCCGCGTGCCGTCCGGCTCCGTCCCCGCCGGCGCCACCAGGACCACGGTGACCTCGTTGGTCAGGCCGCCCCGCGGCGCGGGCAGCGGCTCCGGCGTGGTGTCCGGCGGCGGGGAGAGGACGTCGCTCTCCAGCACCGTGCGGGCGGGGTCGTGCCCGTCGGCGCTCGCCTCGTCCTCGACCGCCCGCCCGACGGTGAGCTCCACCGTGGCACCGGCCGGGACGTCGGCGACCTGCTCGGCCGGGACGCGCACCGCGCCGTCGTCCGTGGCCACCCAGCTCAGCCGGGTGGCGTCATCCCCCTCGGCGCGGTGCCCCTCGGAGCCCTCCGCCCAGACGTGCACGAGCTCGCCCCGGACCGTGTCCGTCGTCCCGCTGTCCGCGGCGGCCACGGCGGGAACCGCGACGACGCCGAGCGCGGCGGCGAGGACCGCGCCGGTCAGCCCGAGCGGACGGGCGGGACGACGGCGGCCGCGAGGACGACGGAGGTCGTGGTCAGGAGACATCAACTCCTGGATCGGCGGCCCCGCGCTCCGTCGGCACCGGATCGGCGATGTTGAGCCGAACTCCCGTCACACCCGCCGCAGCCGCCCCGGACCTCCCCGGGGCATCACCTCAAGCCAGGTCGTCGGCACCCATCAGGCGTCGCCCCGCCTCGGTGATCGACCCCGACAGCGACGGGTAGATGGCGAAGGTCTGCGCGAGGTCGTCGACCGTCAGCCCCTTGGTGACGGCGAGCGCGATCGGCAGGACGAGCTCCGAGGCCCCCGGGGAGACGACGACGCCGCCCACGATGACGCCGGTGGAGCGCCGCGCGAAGAGCTTCACGAAGCCGTCGTGCAGGTCGCTCATCTTGGCGCGGGCGTTGGTCGCCAGCGGCAGCCGCACCGCCTCGACGTCGGCGTTCTCGGCGAGCGACTTCTCCTGCACGCCGACGGTCGCGATCTCGGGGTGGGTGAAGACGTTGGCGGCCACCGTCTTGAGCTTGATCGGCGCGACCGCCTCGCCCAGGGCGTGCCACATGGCGATCCGACCCTGCATCGCGGCCACGGAGGCGAGCTGGAAGACGCCGGTGACGTCGCCGGCGGCGTAGATGCCCGGGACCGAGGTGCGGGAGACCCGGTCGACGACGACGTGCCCCGACTCGGTGACCTGCACCCCGTGCTCCTCCAGGTTGAGCCCGGCGGTGTTGGGCACGGTGCCGACGGTCATCAGGGCGTGGGAACCCTCGACGCAGCGCCCGTCGGTGAGCTCGACGGCGATCCCCTTCTCGGTGCGCTTGACGCCGGCGGCCCGGCCGCGCTCCAGACGGCCACCGCGTGACTGGAAGACCTGCTCGAGCACCTCGGCGGCATCGGAGTCCTCGCCCGGCAGCACGCGTTCGCGGGAGGAGACGAGGGTGACCGGCACGCCGGCTTCCAGGTAGCCGGAGGCGAACTCCGCGCCCGTGACGCCCGAGCCGACGACCACGAGGTGCTCCGGCGCCTCCTGCAGGTCGTAGACGTCGCGCCAGTCGAGGATCCGCTCGCCGTCGGGCTCGGCCCCGGGCAGCACCCGCGGGTCGGCGCCGGTGGCGATGAGGACGACGTCGCCCTCGATCTCATCGAGGACGTTGCCGTCGTCGTCGAGGATCTCCACCTCGTGGGCAGCCAGGCCCGGCTCGTCGTCGGCGAGCCTGCCTCGCCCGGCGACGATCCGCACGCCCTCGGCGTCCAGCCGTGCGTGGATGTCGGCCGACTGCGCCATCGACAGGTTCTTCACCCGCTGGTTGGCCGCCGGCAGGTCCAGGCTCACGGTCGCGAGCTCCGCCCCGTGCACGCCGAGGACGGCGGAGTCGCGCACCGACGTCATGGCGCCGGCCGCCGCGATCAGGGCCTTGGAGGGCACGCAGTCGGTGAGCACGCTGGCGCCGCCGATGCCGTCGCGCTCGATGACGGTGACCTGCGCACCGAGCTGCGCGGCGACCAGCGCGGCCTCGTAGCCGGCCGGGCCACCACCGATGATGACGATGCGGGTCATGGCTCCATCTTCCGTTGCCGAGCGGTCGGTCAACCGCCATTGTCCCCGGCGCGGCCCGGATCGGCGTCACCGCCCGTTCCCGGCCGGCCGGGCCGCGTGGTTAGGCTCGCCGGGATGGGCCTCTACGCCGCCTACGGGTCGAACATGGACCCGGCTCAGATGCTGCGCCGGTGTCCGTCGTCCCCGCACTCCGGCACCGGCTGGATCCGCGGCTGGCGGCTGACGTTCGGCGGCGAGGAGCTCGGCTGGGAGGGCGCCCTGGCCACGCTCGTCCCGGCGGAGGACGACTCGCCTGGTGTGTTCGTCGCCCTCTACGACCTCACCGAGGCAGACGAACGGGCTCTGGACGCCTGGGAGGGCGCCGACTCCGGCCTCTATCGCCGGGTGCACCTGCGGGTGCACACCCTGGGCGGCGACGTCGTCGCCTACGTCTACGTGCTCGACGCCTTCGAGGGCGGGCTGCCCTCGGCCCGGCACCTGGGTGCCATGGCCGACGCCGCCGAGGCGGCCGGCGCTCCCGACGACTACGTCCGGGAGCTGCGCACCCGGGAGTGCCGTTCCACCGGCGTCTAGCGTCGGAGGCCAGTCCGGCGTGGCGGGGGTCGGCCCGCGCGCTGGGCTGTTGTCATGCCGCAGTGCCACCGCCGAACCCGCCGACGCTCATACCGACCTCGCCTCCCGCTGAGGAGATCCTCCGTCACGAGCGAGCTCAATGGCGCGGCTCTCGGCGAGTCGCCAGTGCCGCCGTCTTCGCCTACAGCCTGTTCCTCGGGCTTCGCTCGGTCGCCTATCTGGAAGAGCGCTTCCTCGAAAGCAGGAACTTCCAGCAACTCGCGGCGATACCCCTTTCGATCGGCATCGGCGAAGGGGCGAACGCTCTCGCAGCGCTGGCCGGCGTCATCATCGCCATCAGCCTCACCGGTCGAAGCCTGGTTCTGAACAACGCGATCGACGCCAGGCTGTACGCCCGCGAGCGGCTGTGGCGCCAGCTCAACGAGGTTGCTGCAGCACTGTGCGCGCTCGTGGGGATAGGACTCCTGGCCGGCATGACAGCGACGCAGGTGCTCGCCCGGATTCCGTTCGTCGTCCTGAGTGGAACCCTGCTCGTGCTGGCCGTCAGCGCATCGTCGACCGACTTCAACTTCTCGCACGTCGAGCGGACGAGACGTTTTGCATCGCTCAACCGGGAGCTGCTGCGCTACCGCAGCGCGCAGAGACGCTGGGCAGGCTCCCCGGAAAGCACTGAGCCACCACCCATCCCCGGCCTGGGGCGGCGGTGGCTCCTGCCCGCGCTCGCCATGACCACTGCCTTGACGGCGCTGGCAGGCGTCGCCTTCGTGCTGGGCGATGCGCCGATCCTGTCCCGAGCGCTGGGTTGCCTGGCTGTGGTCGGTGTCGGACTGGCCGTGAGCTCGGTAGGCGTCGCACTGGTGTGCTTCTGCATCAACGACTTCGTCGACCGGAGCCTGGTGAGCGCGAGCTTGCACGTGGTCTACCTGGCGGCCTGGTTGGGCTTCGGGATCTACGCGGTCGTTCAGTTCGCCGCTGATTCCTCCATGGAGACCTCTGCGAGATGGATACTTTCGATCTGGACCGCCCTGATCTTCCTCGCCCCTCCCCTGCTCAGCCTGCCTGGCATCCACCATGCGTCGATCGTGCTCCCGCAGGTGACGTTCAGCTGTGCCGTGCACGCAACGGTCCAGAGACACCTCGAGAAGGCCATCGAGCGTCTGACTGATCGCCTGACCGACGTGGACGCGCCTCCGCCTACACCTGCCGGCAACCGAGTACGTCGTTGGTTCGACGCGATGAGCGGCGCCTGACAGGCGCACCCCTGTCAACTCAGCGGCCGCCACCGTGGCGGAGGGAGGTGCTTCAACTGTCTCGTCGATACCTCGCAGTCTCGACGCCTTCGGTTGCTACCTGTGGCCGGGCTCCCCGAGAAACGCATCCAGCAGTCGCCTAGCGGCGAGCGCGGGGGTGAGCTCCCCGGCCAGCACCGCCTTCTCCAGGTCGGGGACGGCGGCCCGCACGCCGGGGTGCGCCCGGAGCTGGTGTTCCAGGCCGTCGCGCACCAGCTGCCAGGTCCAGCGCACCTGCTGGGCGCGGCGCCGCTCGTCGAACTCCCCTGAGACCTTCGCCCGCTCCTGGTGCTCGACCAGCTTGGCCCACACCTCGTCCAGGCCCTCACCGGTGAGCCCGGCGCAGGTGAGCACCGGGACGTCCCACCCGTTCCCGCGCCCGCGCAGCAGCCGGATCGCCTGCGACAGCTCCCGTGCGGCCTTCCGGGCGTCGGCGGCGGCCGGCCCGTCGGCCTTGTTGACGGCGATGACGTCGGCGATCTCGAGGATGCCGCGCTTGATGCCCTGCAACTGGTCGCCGGTGCGCGCGATGGTCAGGAAGAGGAACGAGTCGACCATCTCGGCGACGGTGATCTCCGACTGGCCGACGCCGACGGTCTCCACCAGGACGACGTCGTAGCCCGCCGCCTCGACGACGACCATCGACTCGCGGGTCGCCTGAGCCACCCCGCCGAGCGTGCCCGACGTCGGGGAGGGCCGGATGAACGCGTGCGGGTCGACCGCCAGCCGCGCCATCCGGGTCTTGTCCCCGAGGATCGAGCCGCCCGAACGGGCCGACGACGGGTCGACGGCGAGCACCGCGACCTTCGACCCGGCCGCCGTGAGATCCACCCCGAGCTGGTCGATGAAGGTCGACTTCCCCACGCCGGGGACGCCGCTGATGCCCACGCGGCGCGCGCCCCCGGCGTGCGGAAGCAGCTCGACCAGCAGCTCCTGCGCCTTCTCCCGGTGGTCGCCACGCCGCGACTCGACCAGCGTGATGGCGCGCGCCACCACCCGGCGGTCCCCGGCGAGCACCCCCTCGACCAGCGCCGGGACGTCGACGTCCCGCGGCATCAGTGCCCCAGACGCCCGGACAGCGTCCGCAGCAGCTCCTGCGCCGCCTCGGCGATGACCGTGCCGGGCGGGAAGACCGCCGCGGCGCCCATCTCCTTCAGCGTCGGGACGTCGTCGGGCGGGATGACGCCGCCGACGACGATCAGCACGTCGTCGGCACCGAGCCCGGCCAGCGCGTCGCGCAGCGCGGGCACCAGCGTGAGGTGGCCGGCGGCGAGCGAGGAGACGCCGACGACGTGCACGTCGGCCTCGACCGCCTGCCGCGCGACCTCGTCGGGGGTCTGGAACAGCGGGCCCACGTCGACGTCGAAGCCGAGGTCGGCGAACGCGGTGGCGATGACCTTCTGCCCGCGGTCGTGCCCGTCCTGGCCCATCTTGGCCACCAGGATGCGCGGCCGGCGGCCCTCGGCCTCGGCGAACTCCTCGGCCAGCCGGCGCGTCTCCTCCATCGGCCCGGATGCTCCTGCCTCGTCGCGGTAGACGCCGGAGATGGTGCGCACCTGCCCGGCGTGCCGTCCGTAGACGACCTCCAGCGCATCGGAGATCTCCCCGACGGTGGCCTTGGCCCGCGCGGCGTCGACGGCGAGCTTCAGCAGGTTGGCGTCGAGGTCGTTGCCGCGGCGGCCCTCGGCGGCGGCCCGCGCGGCCTCGGTCAGCCGGCCGAGCGCCTCGGTCACCGCACCGTCGTCCCGGGACGCCCGGAGCTCCTGCAGCTTGGCCTTCTGCTGGGCGAGCACGTCGGCGTTGTCGACGCGGAGCACCTCGATCGCCTCGTCGGCGTCGACCCGGTACTTGTTCACGCCGATCACCGGCTGGCGGCCCGAGTCGATGCGGGCCTGGGTGCGGGCCGCCGCCTCCTCGATGCGCAGCTTCGGGATGCCGTCGTCGATGGCCTGCGCCATGCCGCCGTGCTCGGCGACCTCCTGGATGTGCGCCCACGCCCGGCGGGCCAGGTCGTAGGTGAGCTTCTCCACGTACGCCGAGCCGCCCCACGGGTCGACGACGCGGGTGGTGCCCGACTCCTGCTGCAGCAGCAGCTGGGTGTTGCGGGCGATGCGGGCGGAGAAGTCCGTCGGCAGCGCGAGCGCCTCGTCCAGGGCGTTGGTGTGCAGCGACTGGGTGTGGCCCTGCGTGGCGGCCATCGCCTCCAGGCAGGTGCGGACGACGTTGTTGTAGACGTCCTGCGCGGTCAGCGACCAGCCCGAGGTCTGCGAGTGGGTGCGCAGCGACAGCGACTTGGGGTTCTGCGCGCCCGCCTCCTTCACCAGCTTCGCCCACAGCAGGCGCCCGGCCCGCAGCTTGGCGACCTCCATGAAGAAGTTCATGCCGATGGCCCAGAAGAAGGAGAGCCGCGGCGCGAACGCGTCGACGTCCATCCCGGCGGCCTGGCCGGCCCTCAGGTACTCGACGCCGTCGGCGAGCGTGTAGGCCAGCTCCAGGTCGGCCGTCGCCCCGGCCTCCTGGATGTGGTAGCCCGAGATCGAGATCGAGTTGAACTTCGGCATCCGCTGCGAGGTGAACGCGAAGATGTCGCTGATGATCTGCATCGAGGGCTTGGGCGGGTAGATGTAGGTGTTCCGCACCATGAACTCTTTGAGGATGTCGTTCTGGATGGTGCCGGTCAGCTGACCCGGCTCCACCCCCTGCTCCTCGGCCGCCACGATGTAGAGCGCGAGCACCGGCAGCACGGCGCCGTTCATCGTCATCGACACGCTCATCCGGTCCAGCGGGATGCCGTCGAACAGCTGCCGCATGTCCAGGATCGAGTCGATCGCGACACCCGCCATGCCGACGTCGCCGGGCACGCGGGGGTGGTCGGAGTCGTAGCCGCGGTGGGTGGGCAGGTCGAAGGCGATCGACAGGCCCTTCTGCCCGGCGGCGAGGTTGCGCCGGTAGAACGCGTTGGACGCAGCTGCCGTGGAGAAGCCCGCGTACTGGCGGACCGTCCAGGGCTGCGTCGTGTACATCGTCGGGTAGGGGCCGCGCAGGAACGGCGGCAGCCCGGGCAGGGTCCCGAGGAAGTCCAGCCCCTCCAGGTCGGCCGGGGTGTACAGCGGCGGGACGGCGATGCCCTCCGGCGTCTCCCAGGCCGCCTCCTCGACGCCGCGCCCGGTCGCCTCCTCGAACGCCTTGGCCCAGTCATCGGCCGAGGCACCCGCGGAGGGGGCGCCCAGCTCGACGGATCCGAAGTCGGGGATGCCGCTCATTCCGTCACTCCTTCGAGACCCAGCTCGGCGTGCACCGTGCGCAGCGCCGCGAGGGCGTCGCACCCGGCGAAGACGTACCCGTCGACACCCTCGACGGCGAGGTCGGGCTTGCCGGCCAGCCACACGGAGGTCGCGCCGGCTGCCTTGAGCTCCGCCGCCAGCCCGGCCGCGTGTTCGGCGTAGTCCTTGTCGGTGCCGCAGATGCAGGCCACGGCCGTGCCCGCGTCGGCCAGCCCGGCGGCGTCGTCGCCGGACGGGGTGGCCAGGCCACCGGCCTGGAACAGGTTGGCCGCGAAGGTCGCCCGGGCGGTGTGCCGGGCGATCGGTCCGAGGGTCGCCAGGTAGACCGCGGGCCGGGTCGCGGTCGCGTCGGCGGCGTCGCGCAGCGCCTCGAACTCCTGCGCGGCGCGCACCCGCGGCAGCCCGCCGGTGGCCGGCAGCACCTCCGCGGCCGGCTGCCGGGCGGGCAGCTTCTCGGTGAGGTTGGGGAACTCGCTGACGCCGGTGATCGCGTCGGCGCGGGTGGCCAGCCGCTCCGCCCGCGCGTCCCAGGCCTGCCCGATCCGGTCCCGCACGAGGCCCGAGGCCAGCGCCGCGGAGAGCCCGCCGGCCCGCTCGATCTCGGTGAACCACTCCCACGCCGCGCGGGCGAGCTCGTCGCTGAGCGACTCCACGTACCAGGAGCCGCCGGCCGGGTCGAGCACGCGGCCCAGGTGCCCCTCCTCGACGAGCAGGTTCTGGGTGTTGCGCGCGATGCGGCGGGAGAAGGAGTCCGGCAGCCCCAGCGCGGCGTCGAACGGCTGCACGGTCACCGCGTCCGCGCCGCCCACGCCCGCGGCGAAGCAGGCCACCGTGGTGCGCAGCATGTTGACCCACGGGTCGCGCTTCGTCGTCATCACCGACGAGGTCACGGCGTGCTGCCGCTGGGCACGGGCCTCGGCCGAGGCGCCGCTGACCTCGCCGACGCGGTCCCACAGCCGGCGGGCGGCGCGCAGCGCGGCGATGGTCGTGAACTGGTCGGCCGAGGCGGCGTAGCGGAACTCGATCTGGGCGACGGCCTCGTCCACGGTGAGCCCGCCGTCGGTCAGCGCGCGCAGGTACGCGACCCCCGCCGCCAGCGAGCAGCCGAGCTCCTCGACCACGGACGCGCCGGCGTCGTGGAAGACCGTGCCGTCGACGACGACGGTCCGCAGGGCGGGGCCGGGCCGACCAGCACCGTGGGCCGCCGCGCGGCGGGCGACGTCGGCGAGGCCGGAGAGGTCCTGCCGCTCCCCCGAGGCCGCCTCCACGCCCAGCGGGTCGAGCCCGAGCGAGCCGCCGGGTGCGAGGTCGGTGCGACCCTCCACCAGCGCGAGGAACGCCTCGGCCGCGTCGAAGCCGCCCTGCACGGTCACCGGCGCGAGGTCGAGGTAGACGTCGGCGAGCACGTCGCCGAGCGCGTCGACCGGGATCGCCCCCTCGCCGAGGACCAGCCACAGCGAGGTGACGCCGTTCTCCAGGTCGGCGGCGATCGCCTCCCTGGTGGTGGCGACGTCGGGGTGCGCGTGCCGCTGCCGGATGTCCCATCCGCCGGACGCACCGCCCTCGGCGCCCCCGGACGCGGTCACCTCGGGCGAGCCGGCCGGCCCGCCTGCCGGGCGCGCCCCGCGCACGAACGGCGGCAGGCCCGGTACGCCCACGCCCGCGGGCAGGTCGCCGGCGTCCTCGGCGGTGTAGAGGGGGGCCACCGTCACGCCCGGCGCCACCGGCCGGCGCAGCGCGTCCTCGGCCGGGTCGGGAGGCTCCTCGCGCCCGGTCTTGCGCAGCACGCCCGCGACCAGCTCCCGCCACTGATCGCGGGTCACCGCGTCGAACTCGCCCGCGAGCACGAGGTCCTCGGGGACCGCGTGCTCGGCCGGCACGTCGGCGTCAGCCGGTGCGCTCCCCGGACCGCTGCTGGTCCGGTGGTCGGTGGAACTCATCCTCTGGTTCCCGCCTCTCGTCCAGGGCTCGTCGGGCAGAAGTGTCTCCGGGCGCGGGTCGGCGCGTGCGCGCGGGTGCCTGGGCGCCGGTCGCGGCGGGCTCGGCGTCGGCCTCCAGCGCGAGCAGCGCGGTGCGGGCCAGCAGTCGCACACCCACGCCGATGGCGCGCTCGTCGACGTCGAAGGTGCCCCGGTGCAGGTCGAGGGGGGCGCCCCCGCCGTGGGTGCCGAGCCGGGCCAGCGCGATCGGCATGACGTCGGCGAACCAGCCGAAGTCCTCCCCGCCCATGCTCTGCGGCGAGAGCACCAGGTTCTCCGCACCCACGGTGGCCAGCGCGGCCGAGCGCAGCAGCGCCACGGCGCGGGGGTCGTTGACCACCGGCGGGACCCCGCGGATGTAGTCGACGTCGACGTCGGCGCCGGTGGTGGCGGCGACCCGCCCCACGAGCGAGCGCATCAGCTCCTCGGCGTCCTTCCACGCCTCCCGGTCCAGCACCCGGACGGTCCCCCGCAGCGTGCCCCGCTGCGGGATGGCGTTGGCCGCGACGCCGGCGTTGACCGCGCCCCAGACGAGCGACATCCCGGTTCGCGGGTCGACCTGGCGGGAGAGCAGCCCCGGCACGTCGGTGATGATCCGCCCGAGCGCATCGACGAGGTCGACGGTCATCTGCGGCCGGGCGGTGTGCCCGCCCGGCCCGGTGAGCGTGACGTCCATCCGGTCGCAGGCCGCGGTGATGGGGCCGGTGCGCAGCCCGATCCTCCCGGCCGGGATGGACGGGTCGCAGTGCAGCGCGAAGGCACGCGACGCCCCGTCGAGGACGCCCGAGGCGACGACCTCGGTGGCCCCGCCCGGCACCGTCTCCTCGGCCGGCTGGAAGACGCAGCGGACCGAGCCGGGCAGCCCGTCGAGGGAGGCGAGCGCGACGGCGACGCCGAGCACCACGGTGGTGTGCACGTCGTGACCGCAGGCGTGGGCCAGGCCCTCGCGGGTGGAGGCGTACGGCACGTCCTTGAGGTCCTTGAGCGGCAGCGCGTCGATGTCGGCCCGCAGGACGACCACCGGCCCCCCACCCGCCCCGACGTCGACGGTGAGCCCGGTGCCGGTGGGCAGCCGGCGCGGGGCCAGCCCGTGGTGGCGCAGCCGTTCCTCGAGGAAGGACGTCGTCTCGAACTCCGCGTAGCCGAGTTCGGGGTGGGCGTGCAGGTGCCGCCGGGTGGCCGACAGCGCGGACCCGTTGGCGGCGACCCACTCGTCGACCGCCGCAGCGAGCTTCTCGACGACCGGGGTCATGCGGCGTGCCCGCCCGCGCACTCGGCCGGACCGGGCACCGGGCCGTCGGGCCGGCCCGCGGGGCCCGAGGAGGGCAGGCCGTCGCGCAGCTCGGCCAGCAGGCCGTCCACGACCGGCGCCAGCTCGCCGTCGTGCTCCCGCGCCACCGCCCGCTGCCGCTGGTAGGAGGCGCCGACCTCGAGGATGCGCAGCACGTCGGAGAGCTCGGCCTCGCAGTCCAGCCGCTTGGCCGTGGGCATCAGCTCCTCGACCAGCTCGGTGATCGCCTCGCGCACCGGCCGGACGGCGTACTGCTCGTCGACGATGATCTCGGCGTCCAGGCCGTAGCGGCTCGCCCGCCACTTGTTCTCCCGCACGACCCACTCCTCCGGGCGGGGCAGGGTGTAGCCGCGGTCGAGCTGGGTGTCGAACTGCTCGACCAGGCACTGGGCCAGGGCGGCGACGGCGCCGATCTCGTCGAGGGTGGGCAGGCCGTCGCAGATGCGCAGCTCCACGGTGCCGAAGTCGGGGTGCGGCCGGATGTCCCACCAGACCTCGCGCACGCTCTCGATGCTCTTCGTGGAGATCAGCGTCTCCATGTACTCCTCGAACTCGCCCCAGCCGTCGAGCTGGAAGGGCAGCCCGGCGGTGGGCATGCCCTCGAAGATCTTGGTGCGGGCCGACGCCAGGCCGGTGTCGCAGCCGACCCAGAACGGGGAGGACGAGGAGAGCGCCAGCAGGTGCGGCACGTACTGGCACAGCGCGTTGACGATCGGGATGACCTTCTCCGGTGCGCGGACACCCACGTGCACGTGCACCCCGAAGATCTGCAGGCGGCGGGCCAGCCACTGCATGCGCTCCACCAGCTCCTGGTAGCGCTGCTTCGGCGAGATCTCCTGCGTCTGCCAGTCGGTGAACGGGTGGGTCCCCGCGCAGAGCAGCCCGAGCCCCCGCCGGTCGGCCTGGGCGACGACCTCGGCGAGGGTGCCCGCCAGGTCGGCCTTGGCCTCGCGCACCGTGGTGCAGACGCCGGTGATGATCTCGATGGTCGACTGCAGGAGCTCGTGCTTGGCCTTCGGGTGCTCCTCGGCTCCCTCGGGGCGCAGCGCCTCCAGGATCTCGACGGCGCCGGGGGCGAGCTCGCGGGTCTCCCGGTCGACGAGCTGCAGCTCCCACTCCACGCCGAGGCTGGCGCGGCCCGAACTACGGAAGGGGATCTCCACCTCCGGAAGTCTAGGGACGACCACGCTCGCCCACCCGGCGGCGCCCCCTCACCTCCCGGCGAGGACGGCGTTGCCGGGTTCGCCGGCCCGCGGCGCCGGCACGACCCACGCGGAACGCGGCAGCCGGGCGCGGACCAGGTCGACCGCCTTGCGGCCGTAGAGGTTCTCGTGGACGTCGATCCCGCAGAGGTTGCGCCCGACGACGAACACGCCCTCCCCCTCGGCCGCCGGCACCGCCGCCTCCACCTGCGCCCAGGGGATGACGTGCCCGTCGCCGTCGGAGTCGCCGTGCGCGAGGAAGTCGTCCCCGACCACCAGCCGCAGCCGCGCCTCCCTGGTGAGCGCCCGGACCAGCAGGGGGGGCCGGAAGGTGGTGCCCTTCGGGAGCTCGGGGACGTGGTTGCAGAGGGTGCGGGGCTCGATCCCCCCGGCGAGCGGGCCCGGGTCCGCGCCCTCGGGCAGCACGAGCACCGCCGTCGGCACCGCGCGGCCCAGCACCTCCGACACCTGCTGCGGCGTGACCTCGCGCCAGGCGGCGAGCCCGTCGGCGCCGGACCGGAAGGGCAGGTCGAAGAGGCTGCAGAAGGCCTCCCTGGTCAGCTCGCCCAGCACCGTCTCGTCGCCCTTGTCGAGGTCCTCGGCGTACCCCTCGACGGCGTGCGCCAGCTCCGCCGCCGACGGGCCGTGCCCGACGAGGTCGAGGAACTGCTCCCAGAGCACCCGCGCCACGGTGCCCTCCTCGCCCTCGCGGGCGTCCACGAGCACGGCGACCTCGCGCTGACCGGGGGCGATGTCGGCGATCTCGAGGTCGGCGTGGTAGCTCAGCCCGCGCTCGTGCCGCGCGACGTCGCGCAGCCGCTGGACGAGCACGTCCAGCCCGGCGCCGACGGCGGCGTCCCGTTGGTCGCCGGCGGTCACCAGGAGCCCGACCCCGGCGACCGGACCGCGCATCCAGACCGGGCCCGCCTGCTCGCGCCGCACCGGCTCCGGCCGCTGGGGCCGCGGGCCCTCGGGCAGCGGGAGCCGCAGCTCCGCCGGCAGCTCGCCGTGCCACACCAGCGCGGCGTTGCCGCGCACGAACCAGCGCCGGGCATGCGCCCGGACGACGTCCTCGCCGAGCCCGACCGGCACGCCACCGCCGGCGAGCGCGATCCCCGGGCCGGTCAGCCGGAAGCGGGCGGCCCAGAGCGCGGCGGCCGTCGGGTGGGCGCCGGCGCAGTTCTCGGCCTCCAGCACGCCCACCTCCTGGGCGATGCGGTGCACCGGCAGGTCGGCGAGCGCGGCGCAGATGCCGGCGAGGAAGGCCAGCACCGCCTGCGGGCGCCCGGTGGCGTGGAAGACGGTCATCTCGGTGTCGACCATCGCGTTGCACTCGAGGTGCGACTTGGGCAGCGACCCCATGACCAGGTGCTCGACCAGATGGGTGACGCCCAGGGTCGCGTAGGTCTCGTCGCGGACGCCCACCCCGAAGGCCAGGGCGGCCGTCACCCGCTGGGGCCCGGGCGCGGCGAACACGGGGACTCCGTCGATGTCGATGCGCTGCACGGGCGACATGCTGCTGATCCGGTGGTGCGGCGAGGAACCGACACGCGGCTGCTGCTCTCCGGCAGGGACCGGTGGGGCACGAGTGCCACGGCGGCCCAGGGCCCGCTGCGCTAGCGTCCCCGCGTGAGCGAGCTCCCCGGAACCGACCCCACCGCCCTGGCCGCGCAGGCGGCCGACGCCCTGACCACCGCGCTCGGCGGCCCGCACGACGTCGCCGTCGTCATGGGCTCCGGCTGGGCCCCCGCGGCCGACGCCTTCGGCGAGGCGGCCGCCGCCGTGGCGATCGGCGACCTGCCCGGGTTCGCCGCCCCCACCGCGGTCGGGCACGGCGGCCAGGTCCGTTCGGTGCGCGTGGGCGACCGCAAGGTCCTGCTCTTCCTCGGCCGCACCCACTTCTACGAGGGCCGCGGCGTGGAGCCGGTCGTCCACGGCGTGCGGACGGCGGCCGCCGCGGGCGTGAAGACGGTCGTCCTCACCAACGCGGCCGGCGGGCTGGCCCCCGAGCACCGGGTGGGCCAGGCGGTCGTCATCTCCGACCACCTGAACCTGACCGCCCGCTCCCCGCTCGTGGGCGCGCACTTCGTCGACCTCACCGACCTCTACTCCTCGCGGTTGCGCGCGATCGCCAGGGAGCTCGACCCGGGCCTGACCGAGGGCGTCTACGCCGCGCTGCCCGGGCCGCACTACGAGACGCCGGCCGAGATCCGGATGCTGCGCACGCTCGGCGCGGACCTGGTCGGCATGTCCACCGCGCTGGAGGCGATCGCCGCGCACGCCGCCGGCCTGGAGGTCTTCGGCCTCTCGCTGGTCACCAACGCCGCCGCGGGGGTCACCGGCGAGAAGCTGGACGCCGACGAGGTCATCACCGCCGGCCGGGCGGCCGCGGGACGGCTCGGGCAGTTCCTCGTGGAGCTCATCGGGCGGCTGCCGTGACCGGTCCGGTCCTGGTCACCGGCGCGGCCGGGCGGATCGGCACGGTGCTGCGCGGCGGGCTCCCCGAGCGCGGCTGGGCGGTGCGCAGCCTCGACGTCGTCGCGGTGCCCGAGCCCCGGCCCGGCGAGGAGCACCTCGTCGCCGACGCCACCGACCTGGCCGCGATGACCGGCGCCGCCCGCGGCGCGTCCGCCGTCGTCCACCTCGCCGGCATCTCCGGGGAGTCGACCTGGGCGGCGATCTCGCACGCCAACATCGAGGGCACCTACTGCGCGCTGGAGGCCGCCCGGCAGGCCGGCGTCCCGCGCGTCGTGCTGGCCAGCAGCAACCACGCGTCGGGCTGGACCGAGCGTCCCGACGACGGCCTGCTCCGCGAGGAGGACGCGCCCCCGCGCCCGGACACCTACTACGGGGTCTCGAAGGTCGCGATGGAGGCGCTGGGCTCGCTGTACGCCGACCGCTACGGCCTGGACGTCGTCTGCCTGCGGATCGGCAGCGCCTTCGCCGAGCCGACCACCACCCGCCAGCTCTCCACCTGGCTCTCCCCCTCCGACACCGTCGCGCTGGTCGACGCCGCGCTGCGGGCGCCGTCGCCGGGTTTCCGCGTGGTGTGGGGGGTGTCGGACAACGCCCGCCGCTGGTGGGACCTCTCCGCCGCCGAGGCGCTGGGCTACCGGTCCACCGACGACGCCGAGGGGTACGCCGCCGCACTGGTGGCCGCCCACGGCGAGCCCGACCTCGCCGACCCGGTGCACCGCCGGGTCGGGGGCGAGTACACGACCGCCGACTTCGACGCGGAGCACTTCACGGCATGATGCAGGACCTGCTCGAGACCGCCCGCGCCTGGGCCGGGGCCGACCCGCACGAGGACGACCGCGCCGAGATCCTGGCGCTGGTCGACGCCGGGGACACCGCGGAGCTCGCCCGCCGGTTCGCCGGCCCGCTGACCTTCGGGACGGCGGGGCTCCGCGGCCCGCTGCGGGCCGGGCCGGCCGGGATGAACGCCGCCGTGGTGCTGCGCGCCGCGGCCGGGGTGGGCCGGTACCTGCTGGACACCGGCCACGGCGGCGGGACGGTCGCGATCGGCTTCGACGCCCGGCGGCGGTCGGACGAGTTCGCCTCCCTCTCGGCCCAGGTGTTCTCGGCCCTGGGCTTCCGGGTGCAGTTGATGCCGCGGCCGCTGCCCACCCCGGTGCTGGCCTTCGCCGTCCGCCACCTCGGCGCGGTGGCCGGCGTGATGGTCACCGCCAGCCACAACCCGCCCGAGGACAACGGCTACAAGCTCTACCTGGAGGGCGGCGCCCAGCTGGTGCCGCCGGCCGACCGGGAGATCGAGGCCGCCATCGCCGCCGTCGGCCCGGCGCGGGAGATCCCGCTGGCCGGCGGGCACGGGGTCCTGGGCGACGACGTCCTCACCGGGTACGTGGCCGCGGTGGTGCGGGCGCTCGACCCGGAGCGGGTGCCGGCCGCCGACCGGGCGGCGCTGCGCGTGGCCTACACCGCCATGCACGGGGTGGGCGCGTCGACGACCCGGCTGGTGTTCGCCGCGGCGGGGTTCGCGGAACCGGCCGGCGTGCCCGAGCAGGACCGCCCCGACCCGGCGTTCCCGACGGTCGCCCTTCCGAACCCGGAGGAGCCCGGGGCGGTGGACCTGCTCACCGCGCTGGCCGAGCGGTCCGGTGCCGACGTCGCGATCGCACAGGACCCCGACGCCGACCGCTGCTCGGTGGTGGTCGGTGGCCGGCAGCTGACCGGCGACGAGGTGGGGGCGCTGCTGGCCGACTGGCTGCTGCGCCGCGGGGTGCGCGGGACGTACGCGTCGTCGCTGGTGAGCGGCTCGCTGATGCACGTCGTCGCCGAGTCGCACGGGGTGCCGTCGGAGGAGACCCCGACCGGCTTCAAGTGGATCATGCGGGCCGGCTCGGATGCGGCGCCGCTGGTGTACGGCTACGAGGAGGCGCTGGGCTACTCGGTGGCGCCGTCGGTGGTGCGGGACAAGGACGGCATCTCCGCCGCGCTCGCCATCGCGCTGCTGGCCGCGGAGCTCGAGGCCGACGGCCGCACGCTGCTCGACCGGCTGGACGAGCTGGCCCGGGAGCACGGGCTGTTCGCCACCGGGCAGCTGTCGGTGCGGGTGGAGGACCTCTCGGTCATCTCCGGGGCGATGGTCCGGCTGCGCTCGGCCCCGCCGGCGACGCTGCTCGGCCGCCCCGTGGAGTCCGCCGACCTGGCGCTCGGGACGCCGCCGGTGGACGCCGTCCGGCTGCTGGGCGACGGCGTGCGGGTGATCGTCCGGCCCAGCGGCACCGAGCCCAAGCTCAAGGCCTACCTGGAGACGGTCGTCCCCGTGCACGACGACGCCGGGCTGATCGCCGCCCGCGGCCGCGGTGCCGACGAGCTCGACCAGCTGCGCGCGGAGATGTCGGCGGCGCTCGGGCTCTGACACCGATGAGTTCCGCCCACGTGGGCGGTCTCCTCCCTGCCTGGTCCGGCCACGAGCGGAGGAAGCATGCGGAAGATCGTCGTCCACCTGTCGGTGTCCCTCGACGGCTTCTTCGAGGGCCCTGACCACGACATCAGCTGGCACTCCGTCGACGAGGAGCTGCACAGCCACATGAACGCGCAGCTGGCGACGGCGAGCGCCTTCCTCGAGGGCCGGGTCACCCAGGAGCTGATGGCCGCGCACTGGCCGACGGCCGACGAGGACCCGGCCGCCTCGGCGCCGGAGAAGGAGTTCGCCGGCATCTGGCGGGCCATGCCGAAGATCGTGTTCTCCCGCACCCGCGACGAGGTGCCGTGGGCCACCGAGGTCCGGCGGGAGGTCGACCCGGACGGGATCCGGGCGCTCCAGCAGCTCCCCGGCGGCGACATGGTGCTCGGCGGCCCGGACCTCACCGCGACCTTCCGCCGGCTGGACCTCGTCGACGAGTACCGGCTCTTCGTGGCGCCGGTCCTGCTCGGCCGCGGCCGGCGGCTCTTCGGGGAGGCCGACGCCCTCACGGCCCTGGAGCTGCTCGAGACGCGCCGGTTCGGCAACGGGACCGTCATGCTCCGCCACGGGGTGACCCGCCGCTGAGTTCGGCAGCAAGGTGACGTCAGGGTGGGAAACGACCTCCAGTGAGGTCGAGGCCACTTCTTTGAAGGCACTGACAGGGCCGTTTGGTGCGCACGAAGGCAACGTTGAGCCGCTCCACCGACCGATAGGCCGCGTCAGGGCGCGGCTCAACGGTCGGTGGAGCGGCTCAACCCGCGTGGCAACAGGTGCTGCCGGCCCACGGAGCGACCGTCGGCCGACTTTCCCACCGGAGAGTCACCTTGCTGCCGAACTCACCCGCCCCTGACGGCGGCCCGTCAGGCGCCGACGGGCTCGCGGCGGCCGGAGTCCAGCGCGCGGGCGGCCGTCGCGAGGACGGCGACGACGTCCCGGCCGAAGCCCACGTCGCACGGGTGGATGCCACCGGCGACGGCGGCGGCGGTCAGCTCGTCGACGGCGACGGTGAACGCCTCGACCGGGGCCTCGAGGTCGGGCAGCAGGACCAGCCGGCCGGCGTCGCCGTGCACGTAGAACTCGATGCCGGCCGACATGGGCGCCACCGTGTGCGACAGCGTCACCGTCGAGGCCGTCCCCGACTCGTGGGTGAGCACCAGGTGGACGGTGTCGAGCAGCCCGGCCCCGGCCTGGACGGAGACGACCGGCCCGAGCGCGGGCACCAGCACCGACAGCGCGTGCGGGCCGATGTCCCACAGCGCCCCGTGCTCCTGCCGCCAGGGCGAGGCCGCGAAGGGGGTGCCGGCGAGCGAGGAGAGCCAGGAGCCCGCTCCCCCGGCGAGGCGGGTGCGCGCGGCCTGGGTGAGCCAGGTGGAGGTCGCCGTCTGGAAGCGGAAGGTGAAGAAGACGACGGAGGCGACACCGGCCGCGCGCACCGCGTCGACCACCCGGTCGGCCGCGGCCACGTCCAGCGCGATCGGCTTCTCCAGGAGCAGGTGCTTGCCCGCCTCGGCCGCGCGCACCGCGAGCGGCGCCTGGACGTGCGGCGGCAGCGCGACGGCGACGGCGTCCACGTCGGCCAGCAGCGCGTCGACGTCCGCGTAGCCGGGGACCTCGAACTCCGCCGCCAGCGCCTCCGCCCGCCCGGCGTCGCGGCCCCACACCCCGGCCAGCTCGGCCGCCGGGTGGGCGGCCAGCGCCGTGGCGTGCACGGCCCTGGCCCAGTGGCCGGTGCCGAGGACCCCGAAGCGCACGGTCAGACCGCGCCGAACTGGCGGTCGCCGGCGTCGCCGAGGCCCGGGACGATGTAGGCCTTGTCGTTGAGCCCCTCGTCGACGCTCGCGGTGAAGACCCGCAGCGGCAGGCCGCTCTCCTCGAGACGGCGGAGCCCGTCGGGCGCGGCGAGGGCGCAGAGCACGGTGATCGACGTCGTGCCGCGGGCGGTGAGCAGCTCGCAGCAGTGCACGAGCGACCCGCCGGTGGCGAGCATCGGGTCGAGGACGAAGACGTCGCGGCCGACCAGGGTCTCGGGCAGCGAGGCCATGTAGGCCTCGGGCTGGAAGGTCTCCTCGTTGCGGGCGAGCCCGACGAAGCCCATCTGCGACTCCGGCAGCATCCCGTGCGCGGTGTCGGCCATCCCGAGGCCGGCCCGCAGCACGGGGACGATCAGCGGCGGGGCGGCCAGCCGGTACCCGGTGGTCGTGGTGACCGGGGTGGTGATCGGCTCCTCGGCGATGGCGAGGTCGCGGGTGGCCTCGTAGACCAGCATCTGCGTCAGCTCGCGGAGCGCGGCGCGGAACATGGCGTTGTCCGTGCGCTCGTCCCGCATCCGGGACAGACGGGCACGGGCCAGCGGGTGGTCGACGACGGTGAGCTGCACGCCGGACACCGTATCGGCACCGGCGGGGCAGGACGGGCTCCCGCCCGGACCGGCCGCCCGGACGCGACGCCCCCGGACTGCGCGGGTGCACCCCTGCCGGCCGGAGGCGGTGTCCCCCGCGCGGACATCCCGCCGCCCCCAATGTCCGCTGGAGGGACGACGCCCGGTGCGGGTGCGGTGCGCCCCTGCCCCACCCCCGATGGCGGGAGGCGGTGTCCCCCGCACGGACATCCCGCCGCCCCGGATGTCCGCCGGCGGGACGACGCCCGGTGCGCCGCGCCCTCCTGCCGGGTGAGCGGGGTCGGTCGAGGGCCACCGCCAGTGGAGAATGGCCACCATGACCCACGTGCTCGACCCCGACGCGCTGCCCGGGGCGACCCCCGCGGTGCACGCGCCGTTGCCGCCGTACGACGACGTGACCCGCTCCGACGCGGCGTTCCGCGCCTTCCTGCACGGCCTGCCCGGCGTGGACCAGGTCGGCGCCGAGGCGCGCGCGGCGCAGCTGGGCACCCGGTCGATCAAGACCACCTCGAAGGCCTGGGCGATCGACACCGCCATCTCGATGGTCGACCTGACCACCCTGGAGGGCGCCGACACCCCGGGGAAGGTACGCAGCCTCGCCGCGAAGGCCCGCCAGCCCGACCCGGGTGACCCGAGCTGCCCGAAGGTCGCGGCCGTCTGCGTCTACGGCGACCTCGCCGGCGTGGCCCGGGAGGCGCTCGAGGGCACCGGCATCCACGTCGCCGCCGTCGCCACCGCCTTCCCCAGCGGCCGGGCCAGCCGCGCGGTCAAGCTCGCCGACGTCCGGGACGCCGTGGAGAACGGCGCCGACGAGATCGACATGGTCATCGACCGCGGCGCGTTCCTCCGCGGCCGCTACCTCGACGTCTACGAGGAGATCGTCGCGGTCAAGGAGGCGTGCGGGGAGGCGCACCTCAAGGTCATCCTCGAGACCGGCGAGCTGACGACGCTGGACAACGTCCGCCGCGCCAGCTGGATCGCCATGCTCGCCGGCGGGGACTTCATCAAGACCTCCACCGGCAAGGTGAACCCGGCGGCGACGCTGCCGGTGGGCCTGGTGATGCTCGAAGCGGTCCGCGACTTCCGCATCGCCACCGGCCGCCAGGTCGGCTTCAAGCCCGCCGGCGGGATCCGGACGACGAAGGACGCCGTCAAGCACCTCGTGATGATCAACGAGACGGCCGGCCCCGACTGGCTGGACCCCGACTGGTTCCGCTTCGGCGCGTCCAGCCTGCTCAACGACCTCCTGCTGCAGCGGCAGAAGCTGCGCACCGGCCACTACTCCGGCCCCGACTACGTCACGGTGGACTGACCGCAATGCCTACTTCCCCGCCCAGCCCGGCCCAGCCCACGTCCGTATTCGAGTACGCCCCCGCCCCCGAGTCACGCTCGATCGTGAACATCGCCCCCTCCTACGGGCTGTTCGTCGACGGCGAGTTCGTCGACGGCACCGGCGAGCCCTTCAAGACGGTCAACCCGGCCACCGAGGAGGCGCTCACCGAGGTCTCCGCCGCCAGCGAGGCCGACGTCGACCGCGCCGTCCGCGCCGCCCGCAGGGCCTTCGAGAAGACCTGGGGCCCGATGCGCCCCGCCGACCGCGGCAAGTACCTGTTCCGCATCGCCCGGCTGCTGCAGGAGCGGGCCCGGGAGTTCGCCGTCCTGGAGTCGCTGGACAACGGCAAGCCGATCCGGGAGTCCCGCGACGTCGACGTCCCCCTGGCGGCGGCGCACTTCTTCTACCACGCGGGCTGGGCGGACAAGCTCGAGCACGCGGGCCTCGGTCCGGCACCCAAGCCGCTCGGCGTGGCCGGCCAGGTCATCCCGTGGAACTTCCCGCTGCTCATGCTGGCGTGGAAGGTCGCCCCGGCGCTCGCGACCGGCAACACCGTCGTCCTCAAGCCGGCCGAGACCACCCCGCTCACCGCGCTGCTGTTCGCCGAGATCTGCCGCCAGGCCGACCTCCCGGCCGGCGTGGTCAACATCGTCACCGGCGCCGGGGACACCGGCCGGGCGGTCGTCGAGCACGATGACGTCGACAAGGTCGCGTTCACCGGCTCCACCGAGGTGGGCCGATCCATCGCCCGTGCGGTCGCGGGTACCCGCAAGAAGCTGACCCTCGAGCTCGGCGGCAAGGCGGCGAACATCGTGTTCGACGACGCCCCGATCGACCAGGCCGTCGAGGGCATCGTCCAGGGCATCTTCTTCAACCAGGGGCACGTCTGCTGCGCCGGCTCCCGCCTGCTCGTGCAGGAGTCGGTCCACGACGAGGTGATCGCCAGCCTGCAGCGCCGGATCGGCACGCTGCGCGTCGGCGACCCACTGGACAAGAACACCGACATCGGCGCGATCAACTCGGCCGAGCAGCTCGCCCGCATCCGGGAGCTGTCGGACATCGGCGAGGCCGAGGGGGCGCAGCGCTGGCAGCCGGCCTGCGAGCTGCCCGAGCGCGGCTACTGGTTCCCGCCGACGGTCTTCACCGACGTCTCCCCCGCCCACCGCATCGCCCGCGATGAGGTGTTCGGGCCGGTGCTGAGCGTGCTCACCTTCCGCACGCCCGACGAGGCGGTCGCCAAGGCGAACAACTCGACCTACGGGCTGTCGGCGGGCATCTGGAGCGAGAAGGGGTCGCGGATCCTCAAGATCGCCGACCAGCTGCGCGCCGGCGTGGTGTGGGCCAACACCTTCAACAAGTTCGACCCGACGTCGCCCTTCGGCGGCTACAAGCAGTCCGGCTACGGCCGCGAGGGCGGCCGGCACGGGCTCGCCGCGTACCTGACGGGAGCTGACAGCAAGTGAGCATCGCAGCGAGGAACGAGCGAGGAGCGGAGCGCGCGCGGAAGCGACCCGTGGGTAGAGGAGCTGACAGCAAGTGATCGGGAATGACCGGCTCGCCGTCCGGAAGACCTACAAGCTCTACGTGGGGGGCGCGTTCCCGCGTTCGGAGAGCGGCCGCACCTACGAGGTCACCGACGCCAAGGGCCACTTCCTCGCCAACGCCTCCTGGGCCTCCCGCAAGGACGCCCGCGACGCCGTGGTCGCCGCTCGCGGCGCCTTCCCGAAGTGGTCGGGCGCCACCGCCTACAACCGCGGCCAGGTGCTCTACCGGGTGGCCGAGGTGATGGAGGGCCGGCACGTCCAGTTCTGCGAGGAGGTCGCGGCCGGCGAGGGGCTGTCGTCGTCCAAGGCCCGCGCCGCCGTCGACGCCGCCATCGACCGCTGGGTCTGGTACGCCGGGTGGACCGACAAGCTCGCCTCCGTCCTCGGCGGAGCCAACCCGGTCGCCGGCCCCTACTTCGACTTCAGCCTGCCCGAGCCGACCGGTGTGGTCGCCGTCCTGGCGCCGCAGCAGTCGAGCCTGCTCGGCCTGGTCAGCGTGCTCGCGCCGGTGCTCGCCACCGGCTGCACCGCCGTCGTCGTCACCTCGAAGGAGCGGCCGCTCCCGGCCGTCACCCTCGGCGAGGTGCTGGCGACCAGCGACGTCCCCGGTGGCGTGGTCAACCTGCTCACCGGCGACGCCGAGGAGCTGGGCCCGTGGCTGGCCGAGCACGCCGACGTCGACGCCATCGACCTCACCGGCGCCCCGGCCGGCCGCGCGATGGAGTTCGAGCGGGAGGCCGCCGGCACCATCAAGCGGGTCGTCCGGCCGCCGGTCACCGAGCCCGACTGGACCGCCGACCCCGGCCTCTCCCGCATGACGCCGTTCCTCGAGACCAAGACGGTCTGGCATCCGATGGGTGTCTGATCGGTGGCCGGTGCCCTCCGCGGAGGGCACCGGCCGCGGTCGCACTACCCTCTGCCCGTGCCTCATTTCGACGTCGTCGTCCTCGGTGCCGGCCCCGGTGGGTACGTCGCCGCCATCCGCGCCGCCCAGCTCGGCAAGAGCGTGGCGGTGGTCGAGTCGCAGTACTGGGGCGGGGTCTGCCTGAACGTGGGCTGCATCCCGTCCAAGGCGCTGCTGCGCAACGCCGAGCTCGCCCACCTGGTGCGCGACGGGGCGAAGACGTTCGGCATCTCCGGCGACGTCTCCTTCGACTTCGGCGCCGCCTTCGACCGCAGCCGCACGGTCGCCGACGGCCGGGTCAAGGGCGTGCACTTCCTGATGAAGAAGAACGGGATCACCGAGTTCGACGGCTGGGGCACTTTCACCGACCCGCACACCCTGCAGGTCGCGCTCAACGCCGGTGGCGAGGAGACCGTCACCTTCGACGCGGTGATCATCGCGACCGGGGCGCACACCCGGTTCCTGCCGGGCACGGAGCTCTCCGAGCGGGTGGTCACCTACGAGGAGCAGATCCTCAGCCGCGACCTGCCGGAGAGCATCGTGATCGCCGGCGCCGGCGCGATCGGCGTGGAGTTCGCCTTCGTGCTCCGCAACTACGGCGTCCAGGTCACCCTCGTCGAGTACGCCGACCGGGTGCTGCCGCTGGAGGACGCCGCCGTCTCCAAGGAGCTGGCCAAGGCCTACCGCAAGCTCGGCGTCGAGGTGCTCACCTCCACCAGGGTCGAGCGGATCGACGACACGGGCGACCAGGTCACGGTCACCGTCTCCGACGCCAAGGGCACCCGCGAGCTGCACGCGGACAAGGTCATGCAGGCGATCGGGTTCACCCCCCGCGTCGAGGGCTACGGCCTGGAGAAGCTGGGCGTCGAGCTGACCGACCGCGTCCGCGCGATCGCCATCGACGACCGTATGCGCACCAACGTGCCGCACGTCTACGCCATCGGCGACGTCACCGCCAAGCTCATGCTCGCCCACGTGGCCGAGGCCCAGGGCGTCGTCGCCGCGGAGACCATCGCCGGCGCGGAGACGATGGAGCTGGACTACGTGATGATGCCGCGGGCCACCTTCTGCTCGCCGCAGGTCGCCAGCTTCGGCTACACCGAGGCCCAGGCCCGCGAGCTGGCCGACGAGCGCGGCTGGAAGATCAAGATCGCCCAGTTCCCGTTCACCGCCAACGGCAAGGCGCAGGGCCTCGCCGAGCCGGGCGGCTTCGTCAAGCTGATCGCCGACGAGACCTACGGCGAGCTGCTCGGCGGGCACCTGGTCGGCCCCGAGGTCACCGAGCTGCTCCCGGAGCTGACGCTCGCGCAGAAGTGGGACCTCACCGCCACCGAGCTCGCCCGCAACGTGCACGCCCACCCCACGCTCAGCGAGGGGTTGCAGGAGGCGATCCACGGCCTCGCGGGCCACATGATCAACCTCTGAGGACCGCGGCGCGGCCCGGAGGTGCGCCTCCGGGCCGACAGGGCAGGATGGGCGGGTGGCCAGGCCCAGCATCGTCCCCATCGCACTGACCCTCGACGACCGCACGGGGTACACCCTGTGGGCTCCGCCGTGGGAGGAGGACGGCGAGGAGTGGCAGGCGTTCCTCGGGACCACCGAGGACGACACGGCGACCGTCCACCTCTTCCCGACGCCGGCGAAGCTCGCCGCCTTCTGCCGCACGCGCACCGACCACGACCTCGCCGACCACCCGGTGTGGCCGGTCGTCGCGGGGCTGGCGGCGGCCGACCTGACCCCGGACGAGGACCACCGCTACGACCTCGACGGGGTGTACGACATCGCCGCCGAGAACCCCGACCGGTGGGCGGTGGAGGAGCTCGCCGCGACCGTCGACATCGTCAGCCGGCTGGCCGAGTGCCTGGACACCACCGACGAGGACGACGACGAGGAGCAGTTCGAGGCCGTCGCCGAGTTCGCCGCCAAGCCCGAGATCGGCTCGCTGGGCCTCGGCGTGGAGGCGTTCGCCGGGCGCTCCGGCGAGGACGCCTGGATCGGTGTCGGCAGCGTCTTCGACGAGCTGTGGGAGGACGTGGTCGAGGAGCTCTCCGACCACTTCGACTGGACCGGCGGTGGGACGGCCACGGTCGAGGAGTACCCGTCGGCCTCCGAGGCCGGCGACGACGAGATGGCCGCCGACGACGACGAGCCGGCCGGGCGGGTCGACGTCGCCGAGCCCGCCGGTGCGACCGCCGCGTCGGTGTCCGGCGGCCCGGGCGTCAGCACCATCGCGCGCGGCAGCCGGGTGACCGCCTCGCCTGCCGCGGTCGCCGCCGCCGCGGAGTTCTGGGAGGCCGTCGGCATCCTGCCGGTGGAGATCGTCGTCCCCGAGGGCTCGGGGGTGACCCTCCGCTGCTACGTCGACGACGTCGCCCGCTTCCTCGGCCGCGACGGCCAGGTGTTCCTGTTCGACACCCCCGCCGACCTGGCGCGCTTCTGCGCCGGCAACGAGCGGCACGACCTGGTCGAGATCGCCTCCTGGCCCGAGGTCGCCGACACCGACACGCCACCGCTGCCCGCCGAGCAGGACCGCTACGACCTCACCGAGCTCTCGGAGGTGCTGGCCGAGGTCGCCGACGGCGCCGCCGGGCTGGTCCCCCACCGGGCGCTCGTGCAGCCCGCGGAGGGCGTGCGCGACCTGGCCGAGTACGCCGGGCTGACCCGGGTGGAGGAGCTGCTCGCCCCGACGGCGCCGCTCGGCCGGGCGCTGACCCGCGCCGACCGGCAGCCCGAACAGCCCCTGGACGCCGGCGAGGCCGCTCGGCTGCGCACCGACTGGGACGAGGTCGTGGCGGCGGTCGACGGCGCGCTGGTCCACCGCGACTGAACCCGCCCCCTCCGCCTTGTTGATCAGGTCGCCTGATCAACAAGGGTCCTGGCTCACGATCGACAGTGAGCCAGGACCCCGTGAGCTGAGCCAGGACGGTGCGAGCGCGTCAGTCGCGGGTGCGCGGGGGGCGACCCGAGCGCTCGCCGCCGAACCGGCGGTCACCGCCGCCGGGGCGGCCGGACCGCTCACCGCCGGAGCGGTTGCGGTCGCCGTACGAGCGGCGCGGGCCCCCGCGGGAACCGCCACCCGGCCGGTCGCCTTCGCGGCGCGGACGGCCACCGGGACCACCGGCGCGACGCGAGTCGCGGACCGGGCGCTCGACCGGCTCGACGTGCACGCCGCTGGCGACGAGCTCGGCGATCTCCTGGTCACCCGGGGTCACCCGGCGCAGCGCCGGGTCGACCTTGGCCTGGCGGAAGCGCCGCTTGGACTGGCCGACCTGGTCGGGCAGCAGCAGCGACACGACCACACCGGCGGCACCCGCGCGGGCGGTGCGGCCCGACCGGTGCAGGTAGGTCTTCGAGTCCGCCGGCGGGTCGTAGTGCACGACCAGCGAGACGTCGTCGACGTGGATGCCGCGGGCGGCGACGTCGGTGGCCACCAGCACCGGCGACCGGGCGTCGGTGAACGCCTCGAGCGCGCGCTTGCGGGCGGACTGCGGGAGACCGCCGTGGATGGCCGCCGCCTTGACGCCCGCCTCGAGCAGGTGCTCGGTGAGGCGGTCGGCGCCCAGCTGGGTGCGGACGAAGATCAGCGTCCGGCCCGGCCGGCGGGCCAGCTCCTTGGCCAGCCCGACCTTGTCGCGGAAGGCCAGCGTGTACGCGCGGTGCTCGGCCGGCGGGGCGTCGTCCCCGGGGCGCTTGACCTCGTGCCGCGCCGGGTCCTTGAGGTAGCGGCGCACCAGGGCGTCGACCTCGCCGTCGAGCGTGGCGGAGAACAGCAGGCGCTGGGCGTCGGCCGCGGTCTGGTCGAGCAGCTCCTTGACGACCGGCAGGAAGCCCAGGTCGGCCATGAAGTCGGCCTCGTCGAGGACGGTGATGACGACCTCGGCGAGGGTGGCCTCGCCCTGGCTGATCAGGTCCTGCAGCCGGCCGGGGGTGGCGATGATGACGTCCACGCCGCGGCGGAGCTGCTGGATCTGGCGGTACATGGGCGCGCCGCCGTAGACGGTGGCGAGCTGCACGCCGGTCGCCTGGCCGAGGGGGGCCAGGTTGTCGTGCACCTGCTGGGCGAGCTCGCGCGTGGGCACGAGGACCAGCCCGCGCGGAGCGCGGCGGCCGTGCTTCACCTCGGCGCCGAGGCGCGCGAGCAGCGGCAGCCCGAAGGCCAGGGTCTTGCCCGAGCCGGTGGCGGCCTTGCCGAGCACGTCGCGCCCGGCGAGCGCGTCGGGCAGGGCCGAGGTCTGGATGGCGAAGGGACGGCGGATGTCGCGCCGCTCGAGCGCGGTCACCAGCTGCTGGGGCAGACCCAGCTGGCCGAAGGTGGGGCCGGCCGGCGCCTCGGGCGCCGCGACAGGGGTGGTCTCGGCCTCGTTCGACTCGATCGGGGCAGGGTGGATCAACGTCATGCGGGGTGGGGCTCCGATACTGCTCGGAGCGCGTCCCGTGGAAGAGGAGGAGCCCCGGCGAGTGCCGGCGTCCTACTTGGCGATCAGCTGCGCCCGAGGGGCGCGGGATCTGCACGGATGCGCTCGTTCCCGGACCGACCGTCCGGGAGGATGACCGGCCTTGTGCCGGTGCCTCTACCGTAGCAGCGGAGATCACGGCGCCATTCCCGCGAACGGGCGTGACGGCTCCCACCCGCGGGTGGGTCAGTCGGCGTCCTCGTCCTGCTGCCCGGCCGAGACCGCCAGCACCCCGTCGAGGTCGGCGAGCCGCGCGGCGAGCGCCGTGACCGGGCCCGCCCCCTCCAGCGTCAGCCGCACGGTGGCCTGCGGGACACCGCTGCGCTGCTCGGTCTCGAGGGAGGTCGCCAGGTCCCGAACCGTGAAGTCCTGCTGCGTGCACTCGGCGAGGGCCCGGCGCAGCACGCCCTCCCCGTCCCGGTAGGTGAGCACCAGCGGGTAGGCCTGCGCCGCGCGCCCCGAGAGCCGCCGGGCCAGCGGGGTGAAGGCGTAGGCGATCAGCAGGTGGCCGGCGGTGGCGACGGCGGCATACGCCCACAGCCCGGCCCCCGCGGCCATCCCGACCGCCGCGGTGAGCCAGACGACGGCCGCGGTGGTCAACCCGCGGACGGCGTCGCGCCGCACGAAGATCAGGCCGCCGCCGATGAAGCCCAGCCCGGACACCACCTGGGCGGCGATGCGGGAGTCGCCGAACTCCGCGCGGCTGATCACCATGAACAGCGCCGCGGCGAACCCCACGATGGTGAGCGTGCGAAGACCGGCCGCCTTGTGCCGCAGCTCGCGCTCGAACCCGATGAGCGCGGAGAGCGCGAAGGCCACCCCGAGGTCGGCCAGCCGGTCCCAGGACTGCCCGGTCGCCTCGGCGAGCAGGACCTCCACGGGTCAGCCCCGCAGCGCGGCGTACCCGGGGCGGACGACGTCGTCCAGCAGCCGCCGGCGTTCGTCGTCCGTCAGGAAGGCGCCCGCCAGCGCACGCTCCGTCACCGTCTGCACGTCGTCCCAGGTCCAGCCGGACGTCGTCGCGACGTCGGTGACCTCGCTGGTCACCGACACCCCGCTCATCAGCCGGTTGTCGGTGTTGAGCGTGACGGCGAAGCCGAGCCGGTGCAGGCGGTCCACCGGGTGCTCGGCCAGCGAGGGGTAGGCCCCGGTCTGCACGTTGGACGACGGCGCCACCTCGAGAGTGACCTGCCCGTCGCGGACCCGCTGCGCGACCGGGCCGAGCGTGCCGTCCGCGGCGACCTCGTCGGCGATCCGCACGCCGTGGCCGAGCCGCTCGGCTCCGGCGCCGTCGAGCGCGGCGACGATGCTGGCGATGCCGGCTGCCTCCCCCGCGTGCACGGTCCGGTGCGCCCCCGCGCGGTCCAGCAGGGCGAGCGCGGCGGGGATGCGGTCCGGCGGGAACCCGTCCTCCGGGCCGGCCAGGTCGAAGCCGACGACGCCGGCGTCGCGGTAGCGGACCACGAGGTCGGCGACCTCCTCCCAGCGGTCATCCTGCCGCATGGCGCACAGCAGCGTGCCGATGCGGATGGGGGTGCCCGAGGCGGCGGCGTCCCGGCTGCCCTGCGCGTAGCCGTCGAGCATTGCCTCGACCGCCGCCTCCATCGGCATCCCGCCGGTGAGCAGCTCGGGGGCCATGCGCACCTCGGCGTACACGACGCCGTCGGCGGCGAGGTCGAGCGCGCACTCCCGGGCCACGCGTGCGACGGCGTCAGGGGTCTGCATCACGGCGACGGTGTGCGCGAACGTCTCCAGGTACTGCACGAGGGAGCCGGAGGCCGCCGCCTCGCGGAACCAGCGCCCGAGCGACGCGGCGTCCGACGCCGGGAGCTCCCGGTAGCCGGCCTCGTCGGCCAGGTCGAGCACCGTCTGCGGCCGCAACCCGCCGTCCAGGTGGTCGTGCAGCAGGACCTTCGGGGCGCGACGGACGTTCTCGGGGTTCAGCGGTGCAGGCACATGGGAAAGCTACCGACCCACCGATCGGCGTCGTGCCGAGCGGGGTCCGGAGGTCCCCCGAGGAACGACGTGGAGCAGCGCGGGGGGCCTGTGCGGCAACACGTGGATGTGGGACATCCGGACCGAGCCGACGCTCGAACCAGCCGTCTGACCTGTGCGCCTCCTCATGAGATCGGGCACGGGACGATGTGCGATGACGCTCGCTTTCAAGGACCAGATCTGGACGTCAGCGCACTCCGTTGGTCGGTGAGGGCAACCGGTCCGCCCACCTGTTGCCGTACTGGGGGACGGCCGTTGGTCGCGGTGTCGTGCCGAGCGGGGGCCGGAGGTCTCCGCGCAGGGACGACGGAAGGGCTCAGCGCAACGGGGGGACGGCCCGTTGGCCGCGGTGTCGTGCCGAGTGGGGGCCGGAGGTCTCCGCGCAGGGACGAGGGAAGGGCTCAGCGCAACGGGGGGGGACGGCCGTTGGCCGCGGTGCGGTCCGGAGGACCGCAGTGTCACCGGTCATCTGTCCTGCCAGCGGAAGGTGCGGACGCAGAGCAGCAGGCCCAGCACGCACCAGACGCCGAGGACGACCGCCACCGTGCCGAGCTCCCAGGAGCCCGCCGGCTCGCGGGCGGCGAGCGCGTCGGGCAGGAACACCGAGCGCAGGCCCTGGGCCAGCCACTTCACCGGGAAGACGGCGGCGACGTCCTGCAGCCACCCGGGCACCTGGTCGAAGGGCATGAAGACGCCGGAGATGAACTCGAGCACGAGCGCGATCGGCGTGATCGTCGCCGAGGCCGACCGGGAGTTGCGGGCCAGGGAGGAGACCGTGATGCCGAGCAACGTGCAGGCCGCCGCCCCCAGCACGGTCACCCAGGCGAAGGTCAGCCAGCCCGCACCCGTGGGCAGGTCGATGCCGAACACGAGCACGCCGACGATCAGCAGGAGCACGATCGTCGCGATCGTCACCGCGACGACCTGGGCGACCTTGCCGACGAAGTAGGCGGTCTTGGGCATCGGGCTGCCGGCCAGCGCCTTGAGCGTGCCGTCGGAGCGCTCACCGGCGATGTGGATCGCCATGTTCTGCAGGCTCGCGCCCACGATGCCGGCAGCGATGACCCCCGCCATGAAGTACTGCGGGAAGTCCACGCCGGAGCCCAGGTCGTAGTCCAGGACCGCGCCCAGCCCGAGCAGCAGGATGACCGGGAAGACGAGCGTGAAGACGACCGACTCGCGCTGGCGGAAGAACTCCTTGAGCTCCACCCCCGCCCGCGTGCGGGAGACCCGGGTGACCGAAGGCAGGGCGGCCCGCTCGGGTGAGGTGGTGCTCACGAGCGGTCCCCGATCATCTTGAGGTAGACGTCCTCGAGGGTGGGCCGGCTGACGGCGAGGTCGGGCACCTCGCCGGGGAAGCGGGCGGCGAGCTCGGCGACGAAGGCGGTGGGCGTGGCGGTCTCGGCGGTGCGGCGGGCGCCGTCCTCGGTCCAGCTGACGACGGCGGGCGCGGTGCCGCGGCCGCCGATCGCGGTCGGGACGGCGACCTCGGCGAGCTGGCCGTGGGCGAGGACGCCGACCCGGTCGGCCAGCTCCTCCGCCTCGTCGAGGTAGTGGGTGGTGAGCAGCATGGTGGTGCCCAGCTCGCGCAGCGACCGGATCAGCGACCAGAACTGGCGGCGCGCCTCCGGGTCGAAGCCGGTGGTCGGCTCGTCGAGGAACAGCAGCCGGGGCCGCCCGACGATGCCCAGCGCCACGTCCAGCCGGCGCCGCTGCCCGCCCGAGAGCGTGCGACCGCGGGCCCCGGCCTTCTCGGTGAGGCCGACCAGCTCCAGCACCTCGTCGGGGTCGCGGGGGTCGGCGTAGTAGGAGGCCTGCGCGGACAGCAGCTCGCGCACCGAGAGCTGGCTGTCCCCGGCGCCGGACTGCAGCACGATGCCGAGCTCCGCCTTCCAGCGGCGGCCGCCCCGCGCCGGGTCGACCCCGAGCACCCGTACCTCGCCGGCGTCCCGGTCGCGGTAGCCCTCGCAGATCTCGACCGTCGTCGTCTTCCCGGCCCCGTTGGGCCCCAGCAGCGCGAAGATCTCCCCGCGGCGGATGTCGAGGTCCAGCCCGTCGACGGCCGCCCGGTCGCCGTAGCGCTTGACCAGGCCGCGGATCGAGATGGCCGCCTCGGGGTCCGGGGGCTCGCCCGGCGCGGCCGGGAGCAGGCCGGGAGCGGCGGGAGTCCGGGTCACGAAGAGACAGTCTCCCTTACACCATCGCGACCCTCCGGGCCGCACCGCGATCAGGTGCCGTCCCGACCTGCTGTGAGCCCGTCCCGGCCCTTGTCGGGGAGCCTTCGGCCCCCGCTCCTCGCGCCGCCTCGCAGGGCGGCGTACCGGGCGCTCCTCGGGAGACCCTCCGGGCCCCCGCTCGTCACGCCGTGATGCGGTCGAGCACCAGCGGCAGCGGCTGCTCGCCCGAGTCCACCCCGATGGCGCCCTCGAGCGCCTCGAGCGCCCGCGGGATCCGGTCGGCGTCGTCGGTCTGCAGCTCCAGCAGCGGCTGGCCCGCGGTCACCCGCTCCCCCACGCCGGCGGTCCAGGTGATCCCCGCGGCGGCCGAGACCGGGTCCTCCTTGCGGGCCCGGCCGGCGCCCAGCCGCCAGGCGGCGACGCCCAGGGCGTAGGCGTCCAGGCGGGTGAGGGTGCCGGTGGCCGGGGCGGTCACCACGTGCCGCTCCGCGGGCTGCGGCAGCGGCGCATCGGGATCGCCGCCCTGCGCGCCGATCATCCGCCGCCACACGTCCATGGCCCGCCCGTCGGCCAGCGCGTCGGCCGGGTCGACGTCGTCCCGGCCGGCCCCGGCGAGCATCTCCCGGGCAAGGGCGAGGGTCAGCTCAACGACGTCGGCGGGCCCGCCGCCGGCGAGCACCTCCACCGACTCCGCGACCTCGACGGCATTGCCCGCGGCGCGGCCCAGCGGCCGGTCCATCGCGGTCACCAGCGCCACCGTGCGCACCCCGGCGGCCTCGCCGAGCCCGACCATCGTGCGGGCCAGCGTCCGGGCGTCGTCGGGGTTCTTCATGAAGGCGCCCGAGCCGGTCTTGACGTCGAGGACCAGCGCGTCGGCGCCCTCGGCGATCTTCTTGCTCATGATCGAGCTGGCGATGAGCGGGATCGACTCGACGGTGCCCGTGACATCGCGGAGCGCGTAGAGCAGCTTGTCGGCTGGGGCGAGGTCGTGGCCGGCCGCGCAGATGACCGCGCCGACGTCGCGGAGCTGCGCGAGGTAGGCCTCCTCGTGCACGTCCGCCCGCCAGCCGGGGACCGCCTCCAGCTTGTCCAGCGTGCCCCCGGTGTGGCCGAGGCCCCGGCCGGAGAGCTGCGGGACGGCGACGCCGCAGGCGGCGACGAGCGGCGCCAGCGGCAGCGTGATCTTGTCGCCGACCCCGCCGGTGGAGTGCTTGTCGGCGGTGGGCCGGCCGAGCGCGGACAGGTCCTTGCGCTCGCCGGAGTCGATCATCGCCTGCGTCCAGGCGGCGAGCTCGTCGGCGCTCATCCCTCGGAAGAACACCGCCATGAGCAGCGCGCTCATCTGCTCGTCCGGGACCTGCCCGGCGGTGTAGGCGCCGATCACCCAGCGGATCTGCTCGGCGGTGAGCGGGACGCCGTCCCGCTTGGCGCGGATGACGTCGATCGCGTCGTGGCCGGCCATCAGCCCTGCCCCCGCTCCGCCGCCGCGACCAGGTCGTCGGGGCCGAACGCGTCGGGCAGCACCTCCCGCATCGGCACGATGCCGAGCGACACCGTCTCGATGAGCATGTCGGCGCCGCCGTGCTCCCACAGCAGCTGGCGGCAGCGGCCGCAGGGCATGAGCGGCTGCCCGTCCCCGCCCACGCACGCCACGGCGACCAGCCGGCCGCCCCCGGTGCGGGCCAGGTCGCTCACCATGCCGCACTCGGCGCACAACCCCAGGCCGTACGAGGCGTTCTCCACGTTGCACCCGGTGACCACGCGGCCGTCGTCCACCAGGCCGGCGACGCCGACGGGGAACGTCGAGTAGGGCGCGTAGGCGTGGGTCATGGCCTCGCGGGCCGCGGCCCGCAGGGCGTCCCAGTCCGGCTCCATCAGTGTTCCCCTCGTCGGTAGACCAGTCCGTCGGCCTTGGGCATCCGCAACCGTTGGGAGGCCAGCGAGAGGACCAGCAGCGTGGTCAGGTGCGGGGTGAAGAAGACGATGCCGTCGGGCAGCTCGTCGACGGTGAGGAACCCGGCGAGGGCGAGCGCCGCGACCACGACGGCGAGCACCGCCGGCACCCAGCGGCGCCGCACGGCCTGGTAGACCGCGACGCCGACCAGCAGGAGCGCGACCAGCAGCAGCAGCGCGACCACCGCCGTCCGGCTGCGCAGCTGCAGGGCGTCGGAGAAGCCGAACAGCCCGGCGCCGGCGGCCAGCCCGCCCGGGCGCCAGTTGCCGAAGATGAGCGCGGCGAGGCCGATGAAGCCGCGGCCGCCGGTCTGGCCCTCGCGGTAGATGCCCGCGACGAAGACCAGGAAGACACCGCCGAGCCCGGCCAGCGCGCCGGAGATGATCACCGCGATGTACTTCATCCGGTACACCGGCACGCCCAGCGAGTCGGCCGCCGCCGGGTTCTCGCCGCAGGAGCGCAGCCGCAGCCCGAACGCCGTCCGCCAGAGGACGACGTAGGAGATCGGGATCAGCAGGATCGCCAGCAGCGTGACCACGCCCAGCCCGCTGGTCAGCCCGCGCAGCACGCCGGCGAGGTCGCTGAGCAGGAACCAGCCGGAGTTCTCCAGGTCGCCGAGCAGGTCGGGCCCGGAGGAGAGCACCGGGACGGAGAAGCTCGGCGGGTCGCCGCCCACCGACGGCGACTGCGTCGGCCCGCCACCGGTGCCCTCGGTGTAGACAAGCTCGGACAGGAAGCGGACGACGCCGGCGGCGAGGATGTTGATCGCCACGCCGGAGATGACGTGGTCGACGCCGAAGGTCACCGTCGCGATCGCGTGCAGCAGGCCGCCGATGGCCCCGAGCACGGTGCCGCCGATGATCGCGCCGACCCAGCCCCACTGCCAGCCGGCCCAGCCGGCGCCCCAGGTGCCGAGGATGAGCATCCCCTCGAGGCCGATGTTGACCACGCCGGCGCGCTCGGCGTAGAGCCCGCCCAGCGCGGCGAGACCGATCGGCACCGCCAGCAGCAGCGCCGCCCGCATCGTCGACGACGACGTCAGCGCCTCCTCACCGGAGATCGCCCGGGTGACGGAGAAGACGAACAGCAGGCCGAGGACCAGCCACACGATCCGGGTGCCCCGGCCCCCGCCGGTGAGCCGGTCGGTGAGCGGGCCGCGGCTGGGCCGGGTCGCGGTGCTGCCGCCGGCCGGGGTCGCGGTGGTCATGCGCCCACCTCGCTGGCGCTCGGTGACCGCATGCCCACTGGTGGCTCAGCCCTTTTCGAGCTCGCGAGCTCGCTCATGCGCGCGCCTCCTCGGAAGAGCCGGGAACGCCGGTGCGGACCCGGTGCCCGCCGTCCGGACCGGTACCGGGGCCGGGACCGCCCGGGTCCGCGCTGCCACCGGGGTCCGGGGGCGCGCCGGTCGCCTCGGCGCCGGAGCGCTCGGCCGAGCGCAGCGCCAGCCGGCGCGCGATCTCGTTGGCGATCACGACGGCGAGCACGATCGTGCCCTGGATGATCGTGACCACCGAGGCCGGGATGTCCGCGAACTGCAGCGGCAGGGCGGCGCGGTCGAGGAACGCGAACAGCAGCGCCGCCAGCGCGATCCCCAGGACGTTGTTGCGGCCGAGCAGCGCCACGGCGATGCCGAGGAAGCCCAACCCGGCGGTGAACTCGGTGCCGAAGGCGCGGGCGTCGCCGAGCAGGTCGGGCAGCCCGATCAGGCCCGCGACCGCGCCGGAGAGCAGCATCGTGGTGACCACCATGCGGCGGGCGTCGACACCGCTGGCGGTGGCCGCCGAGGCCGAGATGCCGGTGGCCCGCAGGTCGAACCCGAAGCGGGTGCGCTGGATGAGCACCGCGATCGCGATGCCCACGACGACGGCGACGATCAGGAAGCCGAACAGCTCCGTGCGCGGCTCGGCCAACCCGAAGGCGCCCAGCACGCCGTTGAGCCCCGGGAACCAGGCCGACTCCGGCAGCGGCGTCGTGGTGATGATCGACGCGCCCTCCGGGCTGCCCCGGAACGGGCCGGTGAGCAGGTAGGACGCCAGCCCGAGCGCGATGAAGTTCAGCATGATCGAGCTGATGACCTCGCTGACGCCGCGGGTCACCTTGAGCACGCCCACGATGCCGGCCCACAGGGCGCCGACCGCCATGGCGACGACGATCACGAGCAGGACGTGCAGCGGGCCGGGCAGCGCCACGGCCGCACCCACCGCGGCCGCGACGATCGTGGCCACCCGGTACTGGCCCTCCACGCCGATGTTGAACAGCCCCATGCGGAAGGCGATCGACACCGCGAGCCCCGCCAGGAAGAGCGGGACGGCGCGGTTGAGGATCACCACGATCGACTGCACCTGCTGGGAGGGCGCGTCACCGAGGTCGGTCATGACCTGCAGCGCCCGCAGCGGGTTCTCGCCGATGACCGCGATGACCAGGGCCGAGATCACCAGCGCGACGAGGACGGCGAGCGCCGGGCCCAGCAGGGCCAGGCCCGTGCTGCGCAGACGATTCACGCCGCACCTGCCGCGGTCCGGGCGCCGGTCATGTAGCCGCCGAGCTCCTCGGGGGTCACCTGGCGCGGGTCCACGGTGGCCACCAGGCGGCCGCGGAACATGACGTGCAGCGTGTCGGAGAGCCCGATCAGCTCGTCGAGGTCGGCCGAGACCAGCACGATGCCCATCCCTTCGCCGCGGGCGTCCTTCAGCAGTTCCCAGATGACCGACTGCGCGCCGACGTCGACCCCGCGGGTGGGGTGGGCGGCGATCAGCAGCCGGGGGGTGGCGCTCATCTCGCGGCCGACGATCAGCTTCTGCTGGTTGCCGCCGGAGAGCGCCACCGCCAGCGTGTCGGGGCCGGGGGCCCGGACGTCGTACTCGCGCATGATCCGCTCGGTGTCGGCGCGGGCGCCCTTGCGGTCGATGAACGGGCCCTTCGCGGCCGGCGGCCGGGTCTGGTGGCCGAGGATGCGGTTCTCCCAGAGGGGGGCGCCCAGCAGCATCCCCTGCCGGTGGCGGTCCTCGGGGATGAAGCCGATGCCGGCCTCGCGGCGGGCACGGGTGGCCCACCCGCTGATGTCCTCGTCGCCCAGCCACACGGTGCCGGCGGCCAGCGAACGCAGGCCTATCACCGCCTCGACCAGCTCGGCCTGGCCGTTGCCCTCGACGCCGGCGATGCCCACGACCTCGCCCTCGCGGACGGTGAGGTCGACTGCGTCGACCAGCGGCCGCCCGGCGTCCGAGGCCACGGTGACGCCCTGCAGGCGGAGCGCCGGGGCCTCGCGCACGGTGGAGCTGCGCAGCTCCGGCGTGGGCAGTTCGGCGCCGACCATCATCTCGGCGAGCTGCTTGGCCGTGGTGGTGCGGGGGTCGGCGTCGCCGACGGTGGTGCCCCGGCGGATCACGGTGATCGCGTCGGCGACCTTGCGGACCTCGTCCAGCTTGTGCGAGATGAAGATGACGGTGAGGCCCTCGCGCTTGAGTTCGGCGAGGTTGCCGAAGAGCTCGTCGACCTCCTGTGGCACCAGCACCGCGGTCGGCTCGTCCAGAATCAGCGTCCGGGCGTTCCGGTACAGCACCTTGGCGATCTCGACCCGCTGCCGGTCGCCGACGCCGAGGTCCTCGACCAGGTCGTCGGGGCGCAGCCCGAGGCCGTACCGCTCGGAGATCTCCTCGATCCGGCGGCGGGCGCTGTCGCGGTCCAGGCGACCGCCCTTCCGGGGCTCGCTGCCCAGCACCACGTTCTCGAGCACCGTGAAGTTGTCGGCCAGCATGAAGTGCTGGTGCACCATGCCGATGCCCGCCGCGATCGCGTCGGCCGGGCTGCGGAACTGCACGGGGCGGCCGTCGACGAGGATCGTGCCCTCGTCCGGCCGGTGCTCGCCGTACAGCGTCTTCATCAGCGTGGACTTGCCCGCGCCGTTCTCACCGACGATCGCGTGCACCTGGCCGCGCCGGACCGTCAGCTCGATGTCCTTGTTCGCGACGACGCCGGGGAAGCGCTTGGTGATGCCGTGCAGCTCGACCGCGTACGGCGACCGCGCCGCCCCGCCGTCGGGCTGCTCGGCACCGGCTGCTGGAGCCTGGGCCATGGGTGGGCCTCTCTCTCACGGTGCGCCGCGCGGGCGGCGCTGGTCTCGATCCGGTGCACCGGGAACGACGCCGGTCCGGTCGTCGCCCCCCGGGATGCCGGTGGTCGGCCGGGCGACCGGGGTGCGGCCGCCCGCCCTGCGCATGATGTCGCACCCCCGCGGCGACGGGGAGTGCGCCCCCCCGTGCACCACGACGGCGGGCCCGGGCGCCCGGACCCGCCGTCGGAGGATCGTCCCGGTGCGCCGGCCGGGGGGGCCCGGCGGGGGCCCCCGCCGCACCGGGGGGTGGGGCCCCGGGTCGCCCGCGCCGCGCGCGCGGCGCCGCCCCCCCCCCCCCCCCCCCCACGCCTCACGGGGTCGTCGGGACCGTGATCTCGCCCGAGATGATCCGCTGGCGGTAGTCCTCGATCTGCTGCTGGATGTCGTCGATCTGCCCACCCGAGGTGGCCAGGCCGACGCCGTCGCTCTCCAGGTCGTTGAGGATGTCGATGCCGCCCTGGACGTTGCCCTCGGAGTAGTCGGTGATGAACGCCTCCACCGCGTTGTCGACCCGCTTGAGCATCGAGGTCATGATGACCGCCTGCAGCGCCGGGTCGTCGACGGTCTGGTACTGGTCGGAGTCGACACCGATCGCCCGGTTGCCGGTGTCGGCGGCCGCCTGGAAGACGCCGCTGCCCGAGCCGCCCGCCGCGTGGAAGACGATGTCCGCGCCGGCGTCGTACATGCTGCGGGCCAGGATCTGGCCGCGGGCCGGGTCGCCGAAGCCGGTGAAGTCACCGGCCGGGGAGATGTACTCGACGTCGACCTGGATGTCCGGGTCGACCGCCTTCGCGCCGGCGGTGAAGCCGGCCTCGAACTTCTGGATCAGCGGCATCTCGACACCGCCGACGAAGCCGACGTGGCCGGTCTCGCTCTTCAGCGCCGCGGCGACGCCGGCGAGGAACGAGCCCTGCTCCTCGGCGAACAGCAGGCCGGTCGCGTTCTCCAGGCCGGAGTCGGCCACCGATGCGTCGACGACGGCGAACGTCGTGTCGGGGAACTCCTCGGCGACCTCGGCGATCGTGTCGGCGTAGGCGAAGCCGACGCCGATGACCGGGTCGTAGCCGGCCTCTGCCAGGTTGGCCAGGCCCTCGACCCGGTCGGAGCCGTCGTCGTTCGGGCTGAACTCCTGGACCTCGCCGCCCAGCGCCGCGATGGCCGCCTCGACGCCGGCGTAGGCCGAGTCGTTGAAGGACTGGTCGCCGCGGCCACCGACGTCGTACGCGAGGCCGACCTGGAGGTCGTCCGATCCCCCGTCGCCGCCGCCGTTGCCGCCGGCCGTGGGCTCCTCGTCACTGGCACAGGCCGCCAGGGCCAGGCTGCCGGCCAGCAGCAGCGCCGCGGCCTTCGTCATCCGCGCTCGGCGCAAGACGATCTCCTTTGCTGGGGGGAGGTCCCCGGCTCGTGGCCGGGTCTCCCGGTGGTGGGTTGCGCGTGCGCCCGAACCACCCCGGGGGGCGGCTCGCACGGGTGCACGACCCCGGACGCTAACCGCGCGGACCGAGCCCCCCACAACCTCTCGCGCGTACTGAGACCCGATCGTTGCGAACCCTCCTCCGATCGGGTCGCGCCGCCCTGGACGCCGTGTCCCACCTCACGACACGGCAACCGGGGTCAGCGCGCCGGTGCGCCGGCCGCGGGCTCCTCCTCCGCCGGCCGACCGGCGGACTCCACGGCCGGGAGGGTGGCGGTCCAGGCGGCGGTGAAGAAGGCGAACCGGAAGACGACGTTGATCCAGACCAGGATGCCGACGGCGCCGCCGAACGCCGAGGCGGTCACACTGCCGGAGATGAGCGCGAGGTAGAGGTTCCCGATCAGTTTCAGCGCCTCGAAGCCGACCGCGCCGAACAGCGCCCCCGGCAGCAGCCGGCGCACCGGGTGCGGCGTGGCGGGGACCACCTTGAGCAGCCACAGGAAGACGACGACGTCGCCGAGGAAGGCCAGCGCCAGGGTCACCACGGTGGTGAGCACCGCGAGACCGGCCACGTCCTCGAGCCCGAGCACGCCGAGCAACCAGGACGTCGCCGTCGTCGCGACGCCGGTCAGCCCGAGGCTCGCCAGGCCGACCGCCCCGAGCAGCACCAGGGCCAGCAGGTCCTGGACGTTGTCCCGCAGGAACTCCGGCTCCTCGGCGTTGCCCTTCCAGGTGCGCTCCATGCCGATGCGCAGCTTGTCCATCGCCCGCAGGCCGGCGTAGACGAAACCGACCAGCCCGATCGCGCCGACCACCTCCGCGGAGCCGACCGCGCCGCGCAGGTCGGCGACGATGTCCTGCCCGGTGCTGCCCGGGAAGGCCGCCCGGATCGCCTCGTAGAGCTCGCGCTGGAGCAGTTCGTCCCCGGCCAGCACCAGGCCGATGACCGAGGCCACCAGGAGCAGGACGGGGAACAGCCCCAGGAAGGCGAAGTAGGTGACCCCCGCGGCCATGAGATCGCCCTGCAGCCGCTGGTAACGGCCGCCGGCCCGGGCCAGGTGGTCGAACCAGGGGGAACGCCGCCGGGCGGTGCCGATCGTGCTCTCGACGCGGTCCCACGCCCGCGCCGGCCACCCCTTCCGGGCGGGGGCCTCCGCGTCGGGGGCCTCGCGGGTGGGGGTGGAGCTCACCGCCCGAGTCTGGGGCCTGCCCGGCCCCCGCGCAGGGTCCGCTCAGCGCTCCGGGCCGGTCAGCGGGTACTCGCGGGCGATCTCCCAGACACCGGCCGCCGTCTGCTCGAACTCGGTGAAGTGCTCCACCCGGAACTCGGCGGAGAGGTCCTGCAGCCCGCAGTAGGCCAGGTCGAGCATGTCGCCCGGCACGTCGTGCGCGACGGTCACGTGCGGGTGGTACGGGAAGGACAGCGAGCGGTCGAGGGGGCCCTGGCGGACGTCGTGGGCCAGTAGCTCGCAGTTGCCGATGCCCCGCGCCACGGCCACGAACACGACGTCGGAGACCGGCGTGAAGGTGCCGGTGCCGGCGAGGTGCATGTCGAACGGCGGGTGCGCGGCGGCGACGCCCGCGAGGTGCGCGGTGATGGCGCCGCGGTCGGCGACCGGCACCTCCGTCGGCGGGAGCAGCGTCACGTGCGGCGGCACCAGCGTCGCCTGCGGGTCGCCGACCTTGCACCGCCAGTCGACGAGCAGGGCCGCCCACGGCTCGGGGATGGGCACGATCACCCCGAGCAGCGCCGTCTCCGGCGGCGTGCCCAGCCGGCCGACGAAGGTGTCGTCGTTCATGCGGCCGGCCCCGCGGGTGGGAGGAAGCCGACCCGCTCGTAGACGGCGGCGAGCGTGCGGCCGGCCACCTCACGGGCCCGCGCCGCACCCCCGGCGAGCAGGCGCTCGAGCTCGGCGGGGTCGGCCAGCAGCTCGGCGGTGCGCTGCTGCACCGGGGCGAGGGCCTCGGTGACGACCTCGGCGAGCTCCTTCTTCAGGTCGCCGTACCCGCGACCGGCGAAGTGCTCCTCGAGCTGGGCGGTGCTCTGCCCCGAGAAGGCGGAGTGGATAGTGAGCAGGTTGGTGACGCCCGGCTTGCCCTCCGGGTCCGCGACGACCTCCCGCCCGGTGTCGGTGACGGCGGAGCGGATCTTCTTCGCGGTCACCTTCGGGTCGTCCAGGAGGTTGACGCAGCCCGCCGGCGGCAGGCTCTTGCTCATCTTCTTGTCCGGCGACTGGAGGTCGAGGATCTTCGCGGCTCCGGCCGGGATGTAGGCCTCGGGGACGGTGAAGGTCTCGCCGTAGCGGCCGTTGAAGCGCCCGGCCAGGTCGCGGGTGAGCTCCAGGTGCTGCCGCTGGTCCTCCCCGACCGGCACCCGGTGCGCCTGGTACAGCAGGATGTCCGCCGCCTGCAGCACCGGGTAGGTGAACAGCCCCACGGACGTCGGGCCGGCGCCCTCGCGGGTGCTCTTGTCCTTGAACTGGGTCATCCGGCTGGCTTCCCCGAAGCCGGTGAGGCACTGCAGCACCCAGGCCAGCTGGGCGTGCTCGGGCACCTGGCTCTGCACGAACAGGGTGCTGCGGGCGGGGTCCACGCCCAGGGCGATCAGCTGCGCGGCCGACACGAGGGTGCGCTGCCGCAGCACGGCGGGGTCGGGCTGCTCGAGGGTGATCGCGTGCAGGTCGACGACGCAGTAGAAGGCGTCGTGGTCCTCCTGCATGCTCACCCACTGCCGGAGGGCGCCGACATAGTTGCCGAGGTGGAAGGAGTCCGCGGTCGGCTGGATGCCGGACAGCACTCGGGGAAGAGCCACGTCGGCCATCAAACCAGCCGGGAGCGCCGTCCGTTCCGGGCTCCCCCGTCCCGCCGCGGCCCCGGCCGCCGAGGTCACCCGGTCGGGGCTGGTCAGCGGACCGCGGCGGCCAGCGCGTCGTCGAGCGCGGCCAGGAAGACGTCGTCCTCCTCGGGCGTGCCCACGGTGACCCGGATGCCCTCCCCGGCGAAGGGCCGGGTGATGACCGCGCGGGACTCCAGCGCGGCGGCCAGCTCCGCCGTCCGCTCCCCCGTCGGCAGCCAGACGAAGTTGGCCTGGCTGTCGGCGACCCCCAGGCCCCGGTCGCGCAGCGCGGCGGTCAGCCGCTCGCGCTCGGTGACGACGGCGGCGCACCGGGCCCGCACCTCGTCCTCGCTGGCCAGCGCCGCGACCGCCGCCGCCTGGGCGACCATGCCGACGCTGAACGGCAGGTGCGTCTTGCGCACCGCCTCGGCCACCGCCGGGTCCTCGGCGAGCAGGTAGCCGACGCGCAGCCCGGCCAGCCCCCACGCCTTGGAGAACGTGCGCAGCACGGCCACGTTGGGCCGGCCGCGCATCAGCTCCACGCCGTCGGGCACCCGTGGATCGGTGACGAACTCGCGGTAGGCCTCGTCGAGGACGACCAGCGTCTCGGTGGGCACCGCGTCGAGGAAGCGCGCCAGCTCCGCGCGGCGCACGGCGGTGCCGGTGGGGTTGTTGGGGTTGCAGACGAAGACCAGGCGGGTGCTGTCGTCCAGCGCCGCGGCCAGCGCCGCCAGGTCGTGGGTGTCGGCGGACCCGCCGGGGCGGCCGGGGGCCAGCGGCACCTGCACCGCCCGGGCACCGGCGACGCGGGCCAGCAGCGGGTACATCTCGAACGAGCGCCAGGCGAAGGCGATGCTCGTGCCGGGGTCGTTGTAGGCCTGCGCGAGCTCCTGGCAGATGGCCACCGCGCCGCACCCGGCGGCGACCTGCGCGGGGTCGACGTCGTAGCGCTCGGCCAGCGCACCGGTGAGGACGACGGCGCCGTTGTCGGGGTACCGGTTGGTGCCGGCGACCGCGGTGGTCACCGCCTCGACGACGGCGGGCAGCGGCGGGAACGCCACCTCGTTGCTGGCCAGCTTCACCGCCCGCTCGACGCCGATCTCGCGGGCGAGGTCGGCCGGGTTGCGGCCGGGCCGGTACGCGGGGAGCGACTGCACCGCCGGTCGGGCACTGACCACCAGATCCTCCACCTCCCGCGGACCCGCCCTTCTAGGGTGTGCCCATGCGCGTACTCGTCGCCGGCGGCGCCGGCTACATCGGCAGCGTAGTGACCGCGGCTCTGCTCGCCGGGGGGCACGAGGTCACCGTCCTCGACGACCTCTCCACGGGGCACGCGGACGCCGTCCCCGAGGGGGCGGCGCTGGCGGAGGTGTCGCTGCACGACTCCGCGCCCGTGCTGGCCGAGGTCCGCCCCGAGGCGGTGCTGCACTTCGCGGCCAAGTCGCTGGTCGGCGTCTCCCAGCAGCAGCCCGAGGACTACTGGCACACCAACGTCGGCGGCTCCTTCGCGCTGCTGGAGGCGATGCGGGCGGCCGGCTGCCGGCGGATCGTCTTCTCCTCCACCGCCGCCACCTACGGCGAGCCCGACCAGGTGCCGATCCGGGAGGACGCGCCGACCCGGCCGACCAACACCTACGGCGCCTCCAAGCTCGCCGTCGACCACATGCTCACCTCCTACGCCGTCGCGCACGGCTTCGCCGCGGTCAGCCTGCGCTACTTCAACGTCGCGGGCGCGGCCTACGGGCTGGGCGAGCGGCACGCGACGGAGACCCACCTGATCCCCCTCGCCCTGCAGGTCGCCTCCGGGCAGCGCGACTCCCTCACCGTCTACGGCCAGGACTACCCGACGCCCGACGGCACCTGCATCCGCGACTACGTGCACGTCGAGGATCTCTCCGACGCCCACCTGCTGGCCCTTCCCGCCCCGGCGGCCGGCGAGCACCGCGTCTACAACCTCGGCAACGGCACCGGCTTCTCGGTGCAGCAGGTCGTCGAGGCGGCCCGCGAGGTGACCGGCCACCCCATCCCGGTGACGATCGGCGAGCGGCGGGCCGGCGACCCGGCTCAGCTGGTCGCGTCCAGCGACCGGATCCGCGCCGACCTGGGCTGGGCGCCGAAGCACACCGACCTGGTCGGCATCGTCCGCGACGCCTGGGACGTCGCCGAGGCGCGCCGCGGTTAGTACCGCGTCACGCAATCTTCGACTGGTTCAAGCTGGGCCGGCGAGCGCTTCGCGTCAGGACAGTGTGCGCAGACGCGCCATTCCCGTGCCGAAAACTGACCATCTGCGCACTCCGTCGCCATCAGCGGCGGTCTCGGGAAGGCAGGCGAACGTTGACGTCCGCGGTTAGCTCGTCGCGGTCGCGTCCGGGGCGTCCTCGGGCTCCTCGGACGCCGGCGGCGGGCCGACGCGCAGGCGGGCGATCCGCCGGCCGTCGAGCTCCAGCACCTCGATGCGCCGTCCCTCGACCTCCACGGCGTCCCCGACCTCGGGCAGCCGGCCGAGCTCGGCGAGGACGAACCCGGCGGCCGTCTCGTACGGCCCCTCGGGGAGCCGCAGGCTGGTCGCGTCGGCGAAGTCGTCGAGGTTGAGCAGGCCGTCGACGTCGCGCGGTGCGTCCGGCGCCGGCCGGTCCTCCGGCGCGACCTCCTCGTCGTACTCGTCGTAGATCTCGCCGATGACCTCCTCGATGAGGTCCTCGAGCGTGACGATGCCGTCGGTCCCGCCGTACTCGTCGACGACGATCGCCAGGTGCTGGTTGTCCCGGCGCATCTCGCTGAGCACCGTCAGGACCGCGGCGGTGCCGGGCAGCCGGGTGACCTCGCGGGCGAGGTCACCGACGGTCGCCGCCCGGCCCGCCGGGTGGGTGGGCAGGAACAGGTCGCGCACGTGCACGAAGCCGACGACGTCGTCCTGGTCGCGGCCGACCACGGGGAAGCGCGACCAGTTCGACTCCGCGACCAGCTTCGCCGCGCGGCTCGCGGTCGTCGAGGCCTCGAGGAACTGGACCTCGGTGCGCGGCGTCATGACCTCGCGCACCTCGCGCTCGCCGGCGCGGAAGACCTCGTCGATCAGCCGGCGCTCGTCGCTGCTCAGCGACTCGTGCGCGGCCACGAGGTCGCGCAACTCCTCCTGGCTGATCGACTCACCGCTCGCCTTCGGGTCGCCGCCGACCAGCCGCACGAGACCGTTGGTCGACTTCGACAGCAACCAGATGATCGGCCGCGACGCCTTGGCGATGGCGTTGAGCGGGGCGGCCACCATCAGCGAGAAGCCCTCGGCCCGCTGCAGCGCCAGCCGCTTCGGGGTGAGCTCGCCGACGACGAGGGACACGTAGCTGATCGCGACGGTGACCAGGACCAGCGCGAGCGTGCCGGCGAGCCCCTCCCCCAGGCCACGGGTCTCCAGCCAGTCGGCCAGGGGGGCCGACAACGTGCTCGCGCCGAAGGCCGCGGAGAAGAACCCGGCCAGGGTGACGCCGACCTGCACGGCGGCGAGGAACTGGTTGGGGTCCTTGAGCAGCTTCTGCACCGCCTGCCCGCGGCGCCCCTGCTCGGCCATGGCGCGCACCTGTCCCTCGCGCAGCGAGACCAGGGCGATCTCGGCGCCGGCGAAGGCACCGCCGATCAGCACGAAGACGACGACCATGACGATGTTGAGCCATACGTCGCTCACCGGCGGCGTGCTCCTCGGGGTTCGGGGCGGGGCGGACCGTTCCATGGTGCCGGGTCCATGCTGCCCGCGCGCTGGTCCGCGCACGCCCGGGGGGCTCTCCCGGGTGGGGTGACCGTACCGACGGCGCCGGTCTTCCCCGGTAGCGCGCACACGGATAGTCTTCTGCCGATAACGGATCGTGATCTTCCCGAGGACCCGCATGCACCACCGGCCGTCCGGTCCCCCGCTCCCTGCCCACCGCCGCACCGCCGCCCGGGACGACGCGCCCTGCTCGCCGCGCCGGTTCCCCAGGGTCGGCCTCGCGGTCGCACTGACGTTCGCGGCCACCGCCGTCGTGCTCACCGCCCCGGTGGTCTCGGGGCCGGAGATGCCGGGCCCGCTCGACGCGTCGTCCTCCGCCGGGTCCGCTCCCGACTCCTCCACCTCGGTCTTCCCCGGTGCAGTGCCCGCGGCGCCCGCGGCACCGGCCGGCACCCCCGCCGCGCCGGACGCCGGTGCGGAGCAGCCCGCGACGGCCGTGCCCGAGCCGGCACCCGGCCCCGTCGAGGTCCCCGCCCCCGCCGAGGTCCCCGCCCCCGCCGAGGCCCCCGGCGCCGGGGGGACACCGCCGCCTCCGCCGCCGTCCGTCCGGCCACCTGCCCCCGCCGCCGCGCCGGCACCCGGCCCGACCAACCGCGTCCCGGCTCCGGCTGCCGCGGCGCCTGCACCACCCCCGCCAGCACCGGCCGCACCGGCCGTGACGGGCGTCGAGGGCGAGGTCCTGGCCCTGGTCAACGCCCAGCGCGCCCAGGCCGGGTGCGGGCCGGTCGCGTCCGACGCCGGGCTCGCCGCGGTCGCCCGGGCGCACAGCGCCGGCATGCGCGACCGCGGCTTCTTCGACCACGTGGACCCCGACGGGCTGGGCCCGTTCCACCGCGCCGACCGGGCGGGCGTCTCGGCCCGGGCGGAGAACATCGCCCGCGGCCAGGCCGACGCGGCCGCCGTCATGACCTCGTGGATGAACAGCCCCGGCCACCGGGCCAACATCCTGGACTGCGGCCTGACCCGGCTCGGCGTCGGCGTGGCCACCGGCTCCGGCGGCCCCTGGTGGACCCAGCTCTTCGGCTGAGCCGACTCCCGCCGCGACGAGATGTGCGCTGGATCGGGCGTCCACGCGCTCTGCAGGCCCCGATCTGATGCATCTCGCGACCGGTGCCGCGACGCGCAGCGGCCCCCGCACCCGGAGCGGGTGCGGGGGCCGCTGTGCGTCAGGGAGACCTCAGGCCATGGCCTTCTTGAGGTTGCTGTCGATGGCCGCCAGGAAGTCCTGGGTGGTCAGCCACGGCTGGTCCTTGCTGATCAGCAGCGCGAGGTCCTTGGTCATCTGACCGCCCTCGACGGTGTCGATGCAGACCTTCTCCAGCGTCTCCGCGAAGCGGGTCACCTCGGGGGTGCCGTCCAGCTTGCCGCGGTGGGCCAGGCCCCTGGTCCAGGCGAAGATCGACGCGATCGGGTTGGTCGACGTCTCCTTGCCCTGCTGGTGCTGGCGGAAGTGACGGGTCACCGTGCCGTGGGCGGCCTCGGCCTCGACCGTGCGGCCGTCGGGGCTCATCAGCACCGACGTCATCAGGCCCAGCGAGCCGAAGCCCTGCGCCACGGTGTCGGACTGCACGTCGCCGTCGTAGTTCTTGCAGGCCCAGACGTAGCCGCCCTCCCACTTGAGCGAGGCGGCGACCATGTCGTCGATCAGCCGGTGCTCGTAGGTGATGCCGGCCGCGTCGAACTTCTCCTTGAACTCGGCCTGGAAGACCTCCTCGAACAGGTCCTTGAACCGGCCGTCGTAGGCCTTGAGGATCGTGTTCTTGGTCGAGAGGTAGACCGGGTACTGCCGCTGCAGGCCGTAGTTCATCGAGGCGCGCGCGAAGTCGCGGATCGAGTCGTCGAGGTTGTACATCGCCATCGCGACGCCGCCGCCGGGCGACTGGAAGACCTCGTGCTCGATCGGCGCGGAGCCGTCGGCCGGCTGGAAGCTGATCGTCAGCGTGCCCTCGCCGGGGAACTTGAAGTCGGTCGCGCGGTACTGGTCACCGAAGGCGTGACGCCCGACGACGATCGGCTTGGTCCAGCCCGGCACCAGGCGCGGCACGTTCTGCATGATGATCGGCTCGCGGAAGATGACGCCGCCGAGGATGTTGCGGATCGTGCCGTTGGGCGAGCGGTACATGCGCTTGAGGCCGAACTCCTCGACCCGCGCCTCGTCCGGCGTGATCGTCGCGCACTTGACCCCGACGCCGTGCTTCTTGATGGCGTTCGCGGAGTCGACGGTGATCTGGTCGTCGGTCGCGTCCCGCGCCTCGATGCCCAGGTCGTAGTACTCCAGGTTGACGTCGAGGTACGGGAGGATCAGCTGGTCCTTGATGAACTGCCAGATGATCCGGGTCATCTCGTCGCCGTCGAGCTCGACGACGGTGCCCTCGACCTTGATCTTGCTCACGCGTTCTCCTTGTGCTCTCGTGGCCCCGCTGCAGGGTCCCGCCGCGAGCGTGCGAGCGGTGGGGCAGCGGGGTCCTTCTTCAGAGGTCGGCTACGTCGGCCTGCTTCGCGCGCACTGCCTCGGCGGCCTCGCGCAGACCCGCCACTTCGCTCTCCGCCAGGTCGCTCTCGACGACCCGCCGGACGCCTTCCCGGCCGATCTCGGCCTCCACCCCCAGGTACACCCCGGAGATGCCGTACTCGCCGTCGACCCAGGCGCACACCGGCATGACGGTGCCGGAGTCCTCCACGACCGCGCGGGCCATGCGGGCGGCAGCGGCGGAGGGAGCGTAGTAGGCCGACCCGGTCTTCAGCAGGGCCACCACCTCCGCGCCGCCGTTGCGGGTGCGCTGGACGAGGTGCTCGACGCGGTCGGGGGCCATCACCTCGGACAGCGGCTTGCCGTCGACCGTGCACCGGGACGGCACCGGGACCATGGTGTCGCCGTGCGAGCCCAGGGTCAGGGTGCGCACCGAGGAGACCGGGACACCCAGCTCCTCGGCGACGTTGTTGGTGAAGCGCGCGGTGTCGAGCATCCCGGCCTGCCCCATGACCCGCTGCTTCGGAAAGCCGCTGGCCAGCTGCGCCAGCGCGGTCATCTCGTCGAGCGGGTTGGAGACGACGATGACGACGGCGTCGGGCGAGGTGCGCGCGATGTTCTCCGCCACCTGCCGGACGATGCCGGCGTTGGTCTCGATCAGGTCCATGCGGCTCATGCCGGGCTTGCGCGGCAGACCGGCGGTGACCACGACGACGTCGGAGCCCTCGGTGCCCTCGTAGGAGCCGCCGCCGATGCCGACGACCTCCGTCTCGAAGCCCTCGATCGGCCGGGACTGGTTCATGTCCAGCGCCAGCCCCTCGGGCTTGCCCTCCACGATGTCGGTGAGGACGACGGTCTCGAAGACGTCGTACTCGGCCAGGCGGAGTGCGGTGGTGGAGCCGTAGAAACCGGCACCGACCACGGTGACCTTGCCGTTCCTGGGCTGCTTCGCCATGGTCGCCAACCTAGCGCTGCCCGGCGGCCGGCGCCGCCCCGGGTGCGCTCACGTCGCCGGGATGGCCAGCGCGACGGCGGCGAGGGTGACCCCCGCCCCGGCGAGCAGGACGACGTCGACCGCGCGGCTGCGGACGGCGAGGAAGCCGACCCGCCGCACGGGCAGCAGCAGCCGCAGCAGCGCGGCGCCCACCAGGGACGTCCCGAGAACCACCAGGCCCCAGCGCCAGTGCTCGAAGGTGACGAGCAACAGGCCGATCGCCACCACGACCAGCACCGCCAGCAGCGGCAGCTGCCGCAGGAGCCCGGCGAGGAAGGGCCGGCGGACGTAGAGCGGCGGGCGGCTCACGGTCAGGCCGAGAGGGCCTCGAGCGCGGCGGCCCGCTCGGCGGCCAGCACCACGTTCTGCAGCAGCATCGCCCGCGTCATCGGCCCCACCCCGCCGGGGTTGGGCGCGACGTGGCCGGCGACGTCGACGACGTCCTTGGCGACGTCCCCGGCGATCTTCCCGTCGACCCGGCTCACGCCCACGTCGAGGACGGCGGCGCCGGGCTTGACCATGCCGGCGGTGATCAGCCCGGGCACCCCGGCGGCGGCGACCACGACGTCCGCGGAGCGCACGTGGGCCGCTAGGTCGCGGGTGCCGGTGTGGCAGAGGGTCACCGTCGCGTTCTCGGTGCGCCGGGTGAGCAGCAGGCCCAGCGGCCGGCCGACCGTGATGCCGCGGCCGATGATGACCACCTCGGCGCCGGCGACCGGCACCCCGTAGCGGCGCAGCAGCTCCACGATGCCCACCGGCGTGCAGGGCAGCGGCCCGGGCACGTTGAGGACCAGGCGGCCGAGGTTGACCGGGTGCAGACCGTCGGCGTCCTTGGCCGGGTCCATGGCCTCCAGGACCCGGCTCTCCTCGATGCCCGCCGGCAGCGGCAGCTGCACGATGTAGCCGGTGCAGCCGGGGTCGGCGTTGAGCTCGGCCACGACGGCCAGCACGTCGGCCTCGGTGGCGGTGGCGGGCAGCTCGCGCTGGATGCTGGCGATGCCCACCTCGGCGCAGTCCGAGTGCTTGGCGTTGACGTACCACCGGCTGCCGGGGTCGTCCCCCACCAGCAGGGTGCCGAGACCGGGCCGGTGACCGGCCGCGGCGAGAACTGCCACGCGTTCGGTCAGCTCGGCGCGGATCGCCGCAGCGGTGGCCTTGCCGTCCAGGATCGTCGCGGGCACGCCGACAGTCTGCCCGAACGGGTCCCGCCGGTGTCGGCGCGGCCCTAGGGTCGAAGACGACGGGGCGCCCGGCCCCGGCGATCCGCGGAGGTGCGCGATGAGCGACCACACCCCGGCCGGCGCATCCGCGTCGTCCGGCACCGGCCCGGCGGCGACCGACCCCGCGTACTCCGACCGCCCGGTGGCCTTCCGCGGACCGGAGAGCCTGGGCGGGCTGCTGCTCATCCTCGCGGGGATCGCCGCCGCCGTCAGCCTGCCGCTGGACTGGCTGCGCGACCGCGACGGCAGCGGCTGGGCGCTGGTGCGCGACGCGTTCGACGATCTCGGGCAGGTGTTCGACGACGGCGGGTGGCAGCCGCTGGCCATCGTGCTCGGCGGCGGCGTGCTGTTCCTCCTCGGCATCGCGCTGTGGCTGCCCGCCCGCAGCCACCGGTTCGTGGGGCTGCTGGCGCTGGTGGTCAGCGGCGTCGTCACGGCCGCGGTGCTCGTGCCGCTGGTCGACGCCGGCTGGGACCTCGGCTTCTTCGGCCCCGGTTTCTGGTGCGGGATCGCCGTCGCCGTCCTCGGCCTGCTCGGCTCGCTCAAGGCCGTGCTGACCGGCCCGCGGTACTGAGCACGTCGTCATCCTCCGGATGACACCGCCATGACATCGCGGCCCTCCGGACCGCACCCATGACATCGCGGTCCTCCGGACCGCACCGCCATCACATCGCGGTCCTCCGGACCGCACCGCCATCACATCGCGGTCCTCCGGACCGCACCGCCATCACATCGCGGTCCTCCGGACCGCACCGCGGCCACGAGCCGTCCCCCTGCTGCGCGGAGCCGTTGCCCGTGTCCCGGTCGGGAACCCTCCGGGCTCCGCAACCGGTCCACACCTGCCGGCGTTCGCGATCGCCTCATGTAAAGAGCTCCGGTGCTTGATCAGCTTCGGGGTTCCAGGGTTGCATGAGCATCCCGGCTGGTCCGGTGGGTGGCGAGGAAAGCGGCTCTGAGGGAGAGACGATCTTGAGGGATCGTGTCGAGAGCCTCGTCCGACTGATTGCCACCACTGGCCTGGCCACGGATGCCCCGGATGAGGGAAGTGGGCCGGCCCGCCGAGGCCGGGCCCGGTTGCAGCACATGAGTGGGAGCCGTCGTCAGGTTGCTCGCCGCCTTGGGACCGT
>NZ_JASNFN010000010.1:0-223530 GCF_030731085.1 Blastococcus carthaginiensis
AGTGAGTTCGTGCCCGACGAGTTGGCCATGGTGCACAACTGCAGCCGGACGGCGGCGGTGACCCTGCTGGAGCACGCCGATGTGCTCACCACCCGGCTGCCGGGCACCTTCGCGGCGCTGCGGCTGGGGTTGCTGGACTGGCCGCGGGCCCGGGCGATCGCCGCCGAGGTCGCCGCCGCCGGGTCCGACACCGACCCGGGAGTGATCGCCGGGGTGGAGGCCGCGGTGCTGCCCGGCGCGAGCGGCCTGGGGGTGGGCAAGCTGCGCGAAGCCGTCCGCGCCGAGCTGCTGGCCCGTGACGCCGACGCCGCCGAGCGGCGCCGGAAGGCCCGGCAGCGCGGCGCGGATGTGACGGTGCGCCCGGTCGGGGACGGCATGAGCGAGCTGCGCGCGCTGCTCCCGCATCCCGAGGCCCGCGCCTGCCGGGACGCCGTGGACCGGCATGCCCGCGCGGCGAAGGAGGCCGGCGACGAGCGGCCGATCGGCATGCTGCGCGCCGGCGCGGCCGCCGATCTGCTGCTGCGGCCCTGGCAGGAGCGGCCGGCGGTCACCGCGCAGCTGACCGTGGTGGCCCCGCTGACCGCGCTCACCCCCGCCGGGTTCCTCGCCGCCGGCGCCCCGACCCCGGACGCCTTCACCCCACCCGGCACCCCACCCGGCACCCGACCCGGGGTTCCCGAGCCGGTCGGGGAGGTCGACGGGGAGCCGATCACCGCCGCCCACCTGCGCGAACTGCTCGCCCAGCTCGACGCCTGCGGCATCCAGGCGCCACCGGCGGGCAGCCTGCAGATCGCGATCACCGACGCCACCGGGAAGCTGCGGGCGGTCACCGGCCGCCGAGAAGTGGAACGGCTGGCCCGCGCCGGCTGCCCCCACCACCCCGACCACCCCGACCACCCCGACCACCCCGAGCATCCCGACTCATCGTGCGGCTGCCCGCTGCTGGGCCCACCGGCGGCGGTGGACCGCTACCGCCCCTCGGCCGGCCAGCAGCAGTTCCTCCGCCTGCGCGACCGCACCTGCCGCCACCCCGGCTGCACCGTGCCCGCCGGCTGGGCCGACCTGGACCACGTCATCGCCCACACCGCCGGTGGGGCGACCGCCTGCGAGAACCTGTGCTGCCGGTGCCGCCGCCACCACCGGCTCAAGACCTTCCCCCCCGGCTGGCAGCACACGATGAGCGACGACGGCGTGCTCACCGTCACCACCCCCACCGGCGTCACCCGCACCAGCCGACCACCCGGCTACCGCGTCCTCACCGCACCACCGCAACCACCACCGGAACCGGACCCGAACCCGGACCGGCAGCTCGACCTGGACGACGACCCACCACCGTTCTGACTGCGCGGCCGGTCCGCCGATCGGATCCGTTCTACGGCGGAGCCGGTGCGCTGGTCCGATCCGGTGATGTCGCGCGCACCCCTGCGGCGATCGTGGTGCCCGGCGCGGGACACTGTGCGCATGACGACGACCAGCCCACCGCAGACCGGAGACCTCTCGCTCCCGGCGCGGCCGGGCTGGCCCGACGCCACCGGGCACTTCGGGGTCTTCGGTGGCCGGTTCGTGCCCGAGGCGCTGATCGCCGCACTCGACGAGCTCACCGAGGCCTACGAGGCCATGCGCGTCGACCCGGCGTTCCTCGCCGAGTTCGCCGCTTTGCAGCGCGACTACACCGGCCGGCCGAGCCCGGTGACCGAGGTGCCCAAGTTCGCCGCCCACGCCGGCGGTGCGCGGATCCTGCTCAAGCGGGAGGACCTCAACCACACCGGCTCGCACAAGATCAACAACGTGCTGGGCCAGGCGCTGCTCACCAAGCGGATCGGCAAGACCCGCGTGATCGCGGAGACCGGCGCCGGGCAGCACGGCGTCGCCACCGCGACCGCGGCGGCGCTCATGGGGCTGTCGTGCACCGTCTACATGGGCGAGGAGGACACCCGCCGTCAGGCGCTCAACGTCGCCCGCATGCGACTGCTCGGCGCCGAGGTCGTCCCGGTCACCACCGGCTCCCGCACCCTCAAGGACGCGATCAACGAGGCGTTCCGCGACTGGGTGACCAACGTGGAGACGACGAACTACGTCTTCGGCACCGTCGCCGGCCCGCACCCCTTCCCGGCGATGGTCCGCGACTTCCAGCGGGTCATCGGCGACGAAGCCCGCGCCCAGGTGCTCGAGCGCGAGGGGCGGCTTCCCGACGCCGTGCTCGCCTGCGTCGGCGGTGGCTCCAACGCCATCGGGATCTTCACCGCCTTCGTCCCCGACGAGGGTGTGCGGCTGGTCGGCCTGGAGGCCGGCGGCGACGGCGTGGACACCGCGCGGCACGCGGCGACGATCACCGGCGGGACGCCGGGCGTGCTGCACGGCGCCCGCTCGTTCCTCCTCCAGGACGAGAACGGCCAGACGGTCGAGTCGCACTCCATCAGCGCCGGCCTGGACTACCCCGGCGTCGGCCCCGAGCACTCCTACCTCCACGACATCGGGCGGGCCGAGTACCGGCCGGTCACCGACGCCGAGGCGATGGAGGCGTTCGCGCTGCTCTGCCGCACCGAGGGCATCATCCCGGCGATCGAGTCGGCGCACGCCCTGGCCGGCGCGCTGGTCCTGGGCAGGGAGCTGGGGTCGCGCGGGGCCGGTGGGCGGGGGGACGAGCCTCCGCTGCTCCTGGTGAACCTCTCCGGCCGCGGGGACAAGGACGTCGAGACGGCGTCCCGGTGGTTCGGGCTGGGCGACCGCCAGGAGGTCGACCCCGGCCCGGGCCTGGACACCGACCAGCGACCCACCGAGGGCGCGGTCAGCAACGCCGAGGCGATCCCACCGGACCGGGTCGGCGTCGATGCGGTCGGTGACGTCGCCACCGGCGGTCGGACGAGTGCCGGACCAGGAGCGGGGGAGACGGCGTGAGCGCGCTGCAGGAACGCATCGGGGCCGCGAAGGCGGAGGGGCGCTCTGCGCTGATCGCCTACCTGCCCGTCGGCTACCCGGACGTCGAGGGCTCGATCGAGGCCATGGTGGCCGCGGTCGGGGCCGGGGCGGACGTCATCGAGGTCGGCGTCCCGTACAGCGACCCGGGCATGGACGGGCCGGTGATCCAGGAAGCCGTGGACGTCGCCGTGCGCGCCGGGGTCGGCATGCGCGACGTGCTGCGCGCGGTCGAGGCGGTGACCGCGGCCGGCGCCGTCCCGGTGGTGATGAGCTACTGGAACCCGATCGAGCGCTACGGCACCGACCGGTTCGCCGCCGACCTCGCCGCGGCCGGCGGAGGCGGCGCCATCACCCCCGACCTCATCCCCGACGAGGCCGGAGCGTGGATCGCCGCGGCGCAGGAGCACGACCTCGACCGCGTCTTCCTCGTCGCGCCGTCGTCCACCGACGCCCGGCTCCGCTCGACCACCGCCGCCTGCCGGGGGTTCGTCTACGCGGCCTCCACCATGGGGGTCACCGGCACGCGCGCGACGGTCGGCGACGCCGCCGAGAAGCTGGTCGCTCGCACCCGCGAGGCCGCACCCGACCTCGCCGTCTGCGTCGGCCTCGGCGTCTCGGACGGCGACCAGGCCGCCGAGGTCGCCGCCTTCGCCGACGGCGTGATCGTGGGCTCGGCCTACGTGCGCGAGCTGCTGGAGGGCCGGGGGGCGGAGGGGGTCCGGGCGCTCACCCGGGACCTCGCCGCAGGGGTCCGCCGGGCGGGGGTGCGCGCGTGAGCGTCCTCGCCGCCATCCCCAGCCCGACGCAAGGCGTGTGGGAGCTGGGCCCGCTGCCCATCCGCGCCTACGCGCTCTGCATCGTGGCCGGCATCGTCGCCGCCGTCGTCCTCACCGAACGGCGCTGGGTCGCCCGCGGCGGGGCGCCCGGCGACGTGCTGGACATCGCCGTCTGGGCGGTGCCGTTCGGCATCATCGGCGGCCGCCTCTACCACGTCGTCTCCAGCCCGCGGCCGTACTTCGGCGAGGACGGCGACCCGCTGCGCGCCTTCGCGATATGGGAAGGCGGCCTAGGCATCTGGGGCGCCATCGCGCTCGGCGGCGTGGGGGCGTGGATCGCCTGCCGCCGCCGCGGCATCCCGCTGCCGGCGTTCGCCGACGCCCTCGCACCGGGGCTGCTGGTCGCGCAGGCGATCGGCCGGCTGGGCAACTGGTTCAACAACGAGCTGTACGGCGGTCCCACCGACCTGCCGTGGGCGCTGACGATCTACGAGTGGAGCGGCGGGCAGGCGGTCACCGGGCCGGACGGGGAGCCGGTGGTGCTCGGCACGTTCCACCCGACGTTCCTCTACGAGCTGCTGTGGAACCTCGCCGCGGCGGCGCTGGTCATCTGGGCCGACCGCCGCTTCCGCCTCGGGCACGGCCGGGCGTTCGCGCTCTACGTGGCCTCCTACTGCGCCGGCCGGCTGTGGATCGAGCTGCTCCGCACCGACCCCGCGGAGACCTTCTTCGGGGTGCGGATCAACGTCTTCACCTCGATCGTCGTCGGGCTGCTGGCCGTGGCCTACTTCGTGTGGCAGCGCGGCCGCCCGCGCGAGGTCATCGACCGCGGTGCCGCGGCGGCGGACGGCCGGCCGACCGAGCCGGGGTCCCCGGCGTCGTCCGGGACGTCGTCCGAGCAGGCGTCCGGGGCGACGGCGGCCGGGGCGCGTGAGGACGATCACCGACCGCCGCCGGCGACCTGAGCGGTCGGGCGGCGCAGCGCTCGACGAGCCCCCCGGCGCCCAGCGTGGGGCCGGTCACGGATCGGCGCCAGCCGTGTCAGGACGGTGTTACGGCTGTGTACGCTTCCGCCTGACCCGCCAGCGATCCTGGCGAGGTCGTAGTGTCGGACCGGGCCAGTGCTGCCCCGCGGACGACGGCTCGCCGGCACCCACCGGTGGGCTCGCGCGTCAGCCGGTCAGGGCCACCTGAGCCTCCCCGGTGTCCCGCGATCCGCATGTGCCGCCATCTCCGCCGCCCTTGAACCTCCGGCCCGGGCCCCGCCCCCGTCCGACCCTCGCCCCCGAGGGACGACGGTGCGCCGACGACGGGAGTGACATGACCGACCTTCCCGCCCCCGCCACCGCGGCAGCCACCACCGGCGCCGTGCCGCCGGCCGTGCCGTTCCCGGCCGTGCCCGCGGCTGTGCCCTTCTCCGCCCTCCCCGCCCCGACCGGTCTCTACGACCCGGCCAACGACAAGGACGCCTGCGGTGTCGCCTTCGTGGCCGACGCCCGCGGGCGCAAGAGCCGGCGCATCGTGCAGGCCGGCCTCACCGCCCTCCACAACCTCGACCACCGGGGTGCGGCCGGCTCCGAGCCGAACTCCGGTGACGGCGCCGGAATCCTCACCCAGGTCCCCGACGCCCTGCTGCGCGCCGACGTGGACTTCGACCTGCCACCCCTGGGCGAGTACTCGGTCGGCATCGCCTTCCTGCCCACCGACGCGGCCGAGCGCGCCGCCCGGTACGAGGACGTCGCCCGCCTCGCCGAGGAGGAGGGGCTCACCGTCCTCGGCTGGCGCGACGTCCCGGTCGACCCCGACGGCGCCGACCTCGGCCCCACGGCGCGGGCGGTCATGCCGCACTTCGCCCAGGTGTTCGTCGCCGAGACCATGGGTGCCCGGGCCGACGAGAAGGCCTTCGGCGGCAACGTCGTCTGCAACGGCGTCACCCGGCTGGAGCGCCGGTCGTTCGTGCTGCGCAAGCGGGCTGAGCGGGCCGCGGTCGACGCGGGCAGCTCGCTGTACCTCACCTCGCTGTCGTCGCGGACGATCACCTACAAGGGCATGCTGACCACCGACCAGCTGCCGCTGTTCTTCCCCGACCTGCGCGACGAGCGCTACGAGTCGGCGATCGCCCTGGTGCACAGCCGCTTCTCGACCAACACCTTCCCGAGCTGGCCGCTGGCCCACCCGTTCCGCTTCATCGCGCACAACGGCGAGATCAACACCATCAAGGGCAACCGCAACCGCATGCGCGCCCGCGAGGCCAAGCTCGCCACCGAGCTGTTCGACGGACCGGCCAGGGTGGGCGGGGAGGACAGCACGGAGCTCGGGCTGGACCGGATCTTCCCGGTCACCGCGAGCGACTTCAGCGACTCGGCCACCTTCGACGAGGTGCTGGAGCTGCTGCACCTGTCGGGCCGCTCGCTGCCGCACGCGGTGCTGATGATGATCCCGGAGGCCTGGGAGAACCACGACGAGATGGACCCGGCCCGCCGGGCCTTCTACCGGTTCCACTCCTCGATCATGGAGCCCTGGGACGGGCCCGCCGCCGTCTGCTTCACCGACGGCACGCTCATCGGCGCGGTCCTGGACCGCAACGGCCTGCGCCCGGGCCGCTGGTGGCACACCCGCGACGACCTGGTGGTCATGGCCAGCGAGGTCGGCGTACTGGACATCCCGGCCTCCGACGTCGTCGCCAAGGGCCGGCTGCAGCCGGGCCGCATGTTCCTCGTCGACACCGCCTCGGGGCGGATCGTCTCCGACGAGGAGGTTAAGGGTGCGCTGGCCGCGGAGCACCCGTACGAGGACTGGCTGCACGCCGGCCTCGTGCACCTGCCGCAGCTGCCCGAGCGCCGCCGCTCGCGCCCCAGCCACGAGTCCGTCGTCCGCCGGCAGATGCTCTTCGGCTACACCGAGGAGGACCTGCGGATGCTGGTCACGCCGATGGCCGCCAGCGGCGCCGAGCCGATCGGCTCCATGGGCACCGACACCCCGATCGCGGCGCTGTCGGACCGGTCCCGGCTGCTCTACGACTACTTCGGGCAGCTGTTCGCCCAGGTGACCAACCCGCCGCTGGACGCCATCCGCGAGGAGCTGGTGACCAGCCTGGGCCGCACCTTCGGCCCCGAGCAGAACCTGCTGAACGCCACGCCGGCGTCCTGCCGGCAGGTACACCTGCCGTTCCCGGTCATCGACAACGACGAGCTGGCCAAGATCCTGCACATCGACGACGACGGCGACCTGCCCGGCTACGCCGCCGTCCGGATCACCGGTCACTTCGACGTGAACGGCGGCGGCGCCGCCCTGGCCGAGGCCGTCGAGCAGCTGCGCACCAAGGTCTCCAAGGCCATCTCGGCCGGCGCCCGCATCATCGTGCTCTCCGACCGCGACTGCGACGAGCAGCGCGCCCCCATCCCGTCGCTGCTGATGACCGCCGCGGTGCACCACCACCTGGTGCGGGAGAAGACCCGCATGGAGGTGGGGCTCGTCGTCGAGTCCGGCGACTGCCGCGAGGTGCACCACGTCGCGCTGCTGCTGGGGTACGGCGCGGCCGCGGTCAACCCCTACCTGGCCTTCGAGTCGATCGAGGACCTGATCCGCGACGGCGTGCTCACCGGCGTCGAGCCCGCCCAGGCGGTGCGCAACGTGGTCAAGGCGCTGGGCAAGGGCGTCCTGAAGGTCATGAGCAAGATGGGCATCTCGACCGTCGGCTCCTACACGATGGCGCAGATCTTCGAGGCCGTCGGGCTCTCCCAGGAGGTCGTCGAGGAGTACTTCACCGGCACGTCCTGTCCCCTCGGCGGCGTCGGCATCGACGTGCTCGCCGAGGAGGTGGCCATGCGCCACCGCCGGGCCTACCCGGCCAACCCCACCGAGCGGGCGCACCGCCGGCTGGAGACCGGCGGGGAGTACCAGTGGCGCCGCGAGGGCGAGGTGCACCTGTTCAACCCCGAGACGGTGTTCCTGCTCCAGCACGCCACGCGGTCCCGGCAGTACGAGGTCTTCGAGAAGTACACCGAGAGCGTCGACAAGCTGTCGGAGGAGGCCGCCACGCTCCGCGGCCTGTTCTCGCTGAAGACCGGCGTGCGGCCGCCCGTGCCGCTCGAGGAGGTCGAGCCCGCGAGCGAGATCGTGCAGCGCTTCAACACCGGCGCGATGAGCTACGGCTCCATCTCGCAGGAGGCGCACGAGACCCTCGCCATCGCGATGAACCGCCTCGGCGGGCGGTCCAACACCGGCGAGGGCGGTGAGGACCCCGACCGGTTCACCCCCGACCCGAACGGCGACCTGCGCCGCTCGGCGATCAAGCAGGTGGCGTCCGGCCGGTTCGGCGTCACCAGCGAGTACCTGGTCAACGCCGACGACATCCAGATCAAGATGGCGCAGGGCGCCAAGCCCGGCGAGGGCGGGCAGCTGCCCGGCGGCAAGGTGTACCCGTGGGTGGCCCGCACCCGGCACTCCACGCCGGGCGTGGGCCTGATCAGCCCGCCGCCGCACCACGACATCTACTCGATCGAGGACCTCAAGCAGCTCATCCACGACCTGAAGAACGCCAACGACGCAGCGCGGGTCCACGTCAAGCTGGTCGCCGAGGTCGGCGTCGGGACGGTGGCGGCGGGCGTGAGCAAGGCGCACGCCGACGTCGTCCTCATCTCCGGGTTCGACGGCGGCACCGGCGCCGCGCCGCTCACCTCGCTCAAGCACGCCGGCTCCCCGTGGGAGCTGGGCCTGGCCGAGACCCAGCAGACGCTGCTGGCCAACGGGCTGCGCGACCGCATCGTGGTGCAGGTCGACGGGCAGATGAAGACCGGCCGCGACGTGATCGTGGCGGCGCTGCTCGGGGCCGAGGAGTTCGGCTTCGCGACCGCGCCCCTGGTGGTCTCCGGCTGCGTGATGATGCGGGTCTGCCACCTCGACACCTGCCCGGTGGGCGTGGCCACGCAGAACCCGGAGCTGCGCAAGCGGTTCACCGGCCGGCCGGAGTTCGTCGTCACCTTCTTCGAGTTCCTCGCCGAGCAGGTGCGCTCCTACCTGGCCGAGCTGGGCTTCCGCTCCATCGACGAGGCCGTCGGCCACGCCGAGCTGCTCGACACCCGCCAGGCCGTCGACCACTGGAAGGCCGCAGGCCTGGACCTCTCGCCGATGCTGGTCGTGCCCGAGCTGCCCGAGGGCACCCCGCGGCGCGCGGTCCGCGGTCAGGACCACGGTCTCGACGTCGCCCTGGACCAGACGCTGATCCAGCTGTGCGAGGGCGCGCTCCTCGACGCGCGGCCGGTCAGCCTCGAGCTGCCGGTGCGGAACGTCAACCGGACCGTCGGCACGATGCTGGGCTCGATGGTCACCCGTCGCTTCGGCGGCGAGGGGCTGCCCGACGGCACGATCGACCTCACCTTCGGCGGGTCGGCCGGCCAGTCCTTCGGTGCCTTCGTGCCGCGCGGCATCACCATGCGGCTCTTCGGCGACGCCAACGACTACGTCGGCAAGGGCCTGTCGGGTGGGCGGATCGTCGTGCGGCCCTCCCGGGAGGCGCCGTTCCTCGCCGAGGACAACGTCATCGCCGGCAACGTCATCGGCTACGGCGCGACCGGCGGGGAGATCTTCCTGCGCGGCCGCGTCGGCGAGCGGTTCTGCGTGCGCAACTCCGGTGCGCTGGCCGTCGTCGAGGGCGTCGGCGACCACGCGCTGGAGTACATGACCGGCGGCCGCGCCGTGATCCTCGGGGCGACCGGCCGCAACATCGCGGCCGGCATGTCCGGTGGCATCGGCTACGTGCTCGACCTCGCAAGGCACCGGGTGAACCCGGAGATGGTGGACGTCGAGCCGCTGGACGTCGAGTCCGCGCAGTGGCTGCGCGACGTGCTCGTGCGCTACGCGGCCGACACGGAGTCCAGCGTGGCCGCCGCGCTGCTGGCCGACTGGGGCCGCTGGTCGGAGCGGTTCAGCGTGATCATGCCGCGCGACTACCGGCGGGCGCTGGAGGCCCGGCGGGCCGCCGAGGCCGCCGGCACCGACGTGGATCGAGCAGTGATGGAGGCAGCACGTGGCTGACCAGACCGGTTTCCTGAAGTACGAGCGCGCGCTGCCGCCGCGCCGGCCCGTCGAGGTCCGCCTCCTGGACTGGAAGGACGTCTACAGCCGGCGGGAGAACGGCGAGGACCCGCTGTTCCCGACGGCCGAAGTGCGCACCCAGGCGGCCCGCTGCATGGACTGCGGCATCCCGTTCTGCCACCACGCCTGCCCGGTGGCGAACCTGATCCCGGAGTGGAACGACCTCGCCCGCCGCGACGACTGGCAGGACGCGATCGAGCGGCTGCATGCGACGAACAACTTCCCGGAGTTCACCGGGAAGCTCTGCCCCGCGCCGTGCGAGGGCTCCTGCGTGCTGAACCTGCAGGAGTCGCCGGTCACGATCAAGCAGATCGAGTGGGAGATCATCGACCGCGCCTGGGACGAGGGCTGGGTGCAGCCGCAGACCCCGGCCGAGCGCTCGGGCAAGAAGGTCGCCGTGGTCGGGTCCGGCCCCGCCGGGCTCGCGGCCGCCCAGCAGCTCACCCGCGCCGGGCACGAGGCCACCGTGTACGAGCGCGCCGACCGGATCGGCGGCCTGCTCCGCTACGGCATCCCCGAGTTCAAGATGGAGAAGTCCGTCCTGGACCGGCGGCTGGACCAGATGCGCGCCGAGGGCACCCGCTTCGTCACCGGGGTCGAGGTGGGCAGCGGCCGGGACGGCGACCCGACCGTCGAGCAGTTGCGCGCCGACCACGACGCCGTGGTGCTCGCCGTCGGCGCCACCATCGGCCGCGACCTGCCGGCTCCCGGCCGCGAACTGGCCGGCATCCACCTGGCCATGGAGTACCTGCCGTTCGGCAACCGGCAGGCCCTGGGCGAGCTGGACGACCCGCCGATCGACGCCCACGGCAAGCACGTGGTGATCATCGGCGGCGGTGACACGGGCGCCGACTGCCTGGGCACCGCGCACCGGCAGGGCGCGGCCTCGGTCACCCAGCTCGAGATCATGCCGGCGCCCCCGGACCTGCGGGACCAGGCGAGCAACCCGTGGCCGACCTACCCGATGGTCATGCGCGTCTCGAGCGCGCACGAGGAAGGCGGCGAACGGCTCTACTCGGTCAACACCGAGAAGTTCCTCGGCGACGACTCGGGCAACGTGCGGGCCCTGCTGCTGCACGAGGTCGAGCGGGTCGACGGCCGCTTCCAGAAGATCGAGGGCACCGAGCGCGAGCTCCCCGCGGACCTGGTGTTCCTCGCCATGGGCTTCACCGGCGCCCAGCGGGAGGGACTGGTCGACGCCCTCGGCGTGGAGGTCGACGGGCGCGGCAACGTCGTCCGCGACGACGAGTTCATGTCCACCGTCCCCGGCGTCTTCGTGGCCGGCGACGCGGGCCGCGGCCAGTCGCTGATCGTGTGGGCCATCGCCGAGGGCCGGGCCGCGGCCGCCGGCGTCGACACCTGGCTGACCGGGGAGTCCATGCTGCCCCGGCCGGTGACCCCCATGGCGGTCGCCCTGCGATGACATTGCGCTCCTCCGGACCGCACCGCGGCCACGTGCCGTCCCCCGGTCCGGAGGAGCGCGTCCGTCGCGCCTGCGCGGAACCCTCCGGGCCCCACTCGGCGCGACCAGGCCGGTGAGCCGTCCCGCCTGCGCGGAACCCTCCGGGCTCCACCCGGCGCGACCAGGCCGGTAGCCGACACGCCGGTCCCGCCCCGCCGCGCAGTTCGTCGTGGCACTAGCGTTATCGCCATGTCCCGCCGCGCGAAGATCGTCTGCACCCTCGGTCCGGCCACCAGTTCCGCCGAGCAGGTCACCGCCCTCGTCGAGTCGGGCATGGACGTCGCCCGGCTGAACTTCAGCCACGGCGCGCACGAGGACCACGCCACCGCCTACCACCTGGTGCGGAAGGCCTCCGACAGCACCGGGCGCGCCGTCGCCATCCTGGCCGACCTCCAGGGCCCCAAGATCCGGCTGGGCACCTTCGCCGACGGGCCGGTCACCTGGGCCACCGGCAGCCAGGTCTGCATCACCGTCGAGGACGTCGAGGGCACCGCCGAGCGCGTCTCCACCACCTACAAGAACCTCGCCAACGACGTCCGCGTCGGCGACCGGCTCCTGGTCGACGACGGCAACCTGTCGCTGAGCGTCGTCCGGGTGGAGGGGCCCGACGTCTTCTGCCTGGTCGTCGAGGGCGGCAAGGTGTCGAACAACAAGGGGCTCTCGCTGCCCGGCGTCGCCGTGAGCGTGCCGGCGCTGTCGGACAAGGACGAGCGGGACCTGCGCTTCGCGCTGCACCTGGGCGTCGACTTCATCGCGCTGTCCTTCGTGCGCTCGCCCACCGACGTCGCGCTGGTCCGCGACATCATGCGCCAGGAGGACATCCACGTCCCCGTCATCGCCAAGCTGGAGAAGCCCGAGGCGGTCCGCAACCTCGACGCGATCGTCGAGGCCTTCGACGGCATCATGGTCGCCCGCGGCGACCTCGGCGTGGAGCTGGCCCTCGAGCAGGTGCCGCTGGTGCAGAAGCGGGCGATCCAGGCCGCCCGCGAGCGGAACAAGCCGGTCATCGTGGCCACCCAGATGCTCGAGTCGATGATCACCAACTCGCGGCCGACGCGCGCCGAGGCGTCGGACGTGGCCAATGCCGTCCTCGACGGCGCCGACGCGGTCATGCTTTCGGGGGAGACCTCGGTGGGGCAGTACCCGATCGGCGCGGTCCGGACGATGGACCGGATCATCAGCGCCGTCGAGGGCGACCACCTGTGGGTGCCCGAGCTCGCGCGCCGGTCGCGCTCCCGGTCCGGCGCCATCGTGCGCGCCGCGCGGGACATCGGGGAGTCCCTAGACGTCAAGGCGCTGGCCACCTTCACGCAGACCGGTGAGACGGCGCGCCGGCTGGCCGCCCTGCACCCCCGCCAGCCGTTGCTCGCGTTCACCGTCGACGCCCGCGTCCGCAGCCTGCTCGCGCTCTCGTGGGGCGTCGAGACGTTCCTGGTGCCCGCCGTCGAGCACACCGACGACATGGTCGAGCAGGTGGACTTCTCCCTGCTGTCGATCGGTCGCCTGCAGGTGGGGGACCGGGTCGTCGTCGTCGCCGGGAGCCCGCCGAACACCGTCGGGTCCACCAACCTCATCCGCGTGCACGAGGTGGGTACCGACTCGTGAGCGGCGGGCCGGAGGGCACCCAGGCGGCGGCGCTGCTGTCGGTGCTCGACCTCAGCGAACGGGAGCCCGACGTCTTCGTGGGCAAGACGCCCAGCAGCGAGCGGCAGCGCATCTTCGGCGGGCAGGTGGCCGGCCAGGCGCTCGTGGCTGCTGGGCGGACCGTGCCGGCCGGGCGGGGGGTGCACTCGCTGCACTCGTACTTCCTCCGGCCCGGTGATCCGTCGGAGGAGATCCGCTACTCCGTCGATCGCATCCGGGACGGGCGGTCCTTCTCCACGCGGCGGGTGATCGCCTGCCAGCGGCGCAAGGGCGAGGACGTCGCCATCTTCGCGCTGACCGCCGACTTCCACATCGGCGAGCCGGCCGTGGCTGAGCACTCCCTCCCGATGCCCGGGGTGCCCGGTCCCTCGGAGATGGTCGGCACCGACGAGATCGTCGCCCGGCACGGTGAGCGGGCGGCCGTCATGGCGGCCATGGGGCGGGTCGTCGAGCAGCGGTTCCTGCACGACCCGTTCGCGGCGCCGCCCAAGTCACCACCGCACACCCAGTCGTGGACCTGGTTCCGGGTCGCCGGCGAGCTCCACGACGACCCGGTGGTGCAGGCGGCCGCGCTGACCTTCGTGAGCGACCTGACGCTGCTCTCGGCCGGGTTCGCCCGCCTCGGCGGCGGCTGGCCGGACTTCATCGGTGCGAGCCTGGACCACGCCGTGTGGTTCCATCGCCCGGTGCGCGCGGACGACTGGCTGCTCTACGAGACCGACAGCCCCGCGGCGTCGGCGGGGCGGGCGTTGTGCTTCGGGCAGATCTGGTCCGCCGACGGCACCCACGTCGCGACCGTGGCCCAGGAGGGGCTGATCCGGTCCCCGGAGCGCTGAGCGCCGCTCCCGGGGACCCTGACCGGCGCGCCGCGGCTCAGGTGGTGGTCCCGGCGTCCTCGCCGACCGGCTCGGCCGTCGGATCCTCCTGGACCGGCTCCTCGGCGCCGTCCTCGTCGGTGTGCGTCGCCCCGGTCTGCTCGCGCCCGGTCCGCTCCTGCCCGGCCCGCTCGCGCTCCGCGGCCCGTGCGGCCGCCTGCTCGGCGGCCTGGGCGGCGAAGTCGGCGGCCAGCCAGTCGTGCCCCTCGACCAGCAGGGCCCACACCCGCTCGACGTGGGCCCGCGTGGTCGCGGGCGAGCCGATCGCCACGCGCAGGACGGCCTGCCCGCGGACGGTCGTGTGGGTCAGGAAGACCTCGCCGCCGTCGTTGAGCCGGTCGAGCAGCGTCATGGTCGCGACGTCGCCGTCCACCGCATCCGGCCAGCGCGGCTTCAGGCAGACCAGCGACAGCGGGTGCGGGGCGACGACGTCGAACCGCTCGTCGGCCTCGGCCCACCCGGCGAGCTCCTGGGCGAGGGCGACGTGCCCGCGCACGTGCGCGCGCAGCCCCTCGGCCCCGTACCAGCGGACCACGAACCAGAGCTTGAGGGCGCGGAAGCGCCGGCCGAGCTCGATCTGCCAGTCGCGGTAGTCGACGACGGCGCCGGCGTCGGTGGCGGCGTTGCGCAGGTAGTCGGGGAGGATCGCCAGCGCGCCGGTGAGGGCCGCGCGGTCGCCGACCCAGAACAGGGTGGCGTCGAAGCCGGTGAGCAGCCACTTGTGCGCATCGGTGGTGTAGCTGTCCGCCCACTCGACGCCGGCCTGCAGCTCGCGCAGCTCGGGGTCGACCGCGCTGACCCCGGCGTAGGCGGCGTCCACGTGCAGCCACACGCCGTGGCGCTGGCAGATCGGCCCGATCGCGGCGAGGGGGTCGACCGCCGTGGTGGAGGTGCTGCCCACGGTGGCGCAGACCAGCACGGGCCGGTACCCGCGGGCGACGTCCCGCTCGAGCCGGGCGGCGAGCGCGGCGGGGTTCATGGCGAGGTCGCCGTCGACCTCGACGATCCGGACCGCCTCGGTGCCCAGGCCGGCGATGCGGACGGCCTTCTCCATCGAGGAGTGGGTCTCGCTGGAGACGTACACCGTGGCGCGTTCGGGCTGCACGCCCTGGCGGACGGTCGCGCCGCCGCTGGCCCGGTGCAGCGCGGCGAGCAGGGCCACGAGGTTGGCCCCGGAGCTGGAGTCCTGGACGACGCCGCCACCGCTGCCCGTGGAGCGGAACGACCCGGGGAGCCCCAGGAGGTCGGCGAACCAGTCCATGACGTGCTGCTCGAGCTCGGTCGCGGCAGGGCTGGTCACCCACGACATCCCCTGCACCCCCAGACCGGCGGACACCAGGTCGCCCAGCACCGAGGGACCCGAGGTGTTCGCGGGGAAGTAGCCGAAGAAGCCGGGGTGCTGCCAGTGGGTGACGCCGGGCAGGACCACCCGGTCGAGGTCGGCGAGCACCGCGGCGAACGGCTCACCCTGCTCGGGGGCCGAGGCGGGCAGCGAGGCGCGGACGTCGCCGGGGGAGACCTGCGAGCGCACCGGGAAGGAGCCGATGCGCGTCCAGTAGTCGGCGATCCAGTCGACGACCTCGTGGCCGTGCTGCCGGAACTGCTCGGGCGTCATGTGCGGCGCGGGCTCGGTCACCAGCCGAGACTATTCGGCATGCCGGGCGGGGCCCGGAGGGTCCCCGAGGCATGTCGAGACGTGAGCCGAAGAGGCTGGGACGCGAGCCGCCCCGCGAGGCGAGCTGCCGAGCGGGGGCCGGAGGCTCCTCGAGGAGAGCCGGCGACGGCTCAGCACGAAGACGCCGGCACGGGAGCCGCAGTGCGGCGGGGTCGTGCCGAGTGGGCCCGGAGGGTCCGCGCAGGCGCGACGGGAGGGCTCCAAGGCGGTCGGGAACGGCACCTGGTGGCGGTGTCGTCCGGAGGACGACGATGTGCACAGTGCCCCCGGTGCGACTCGAACGCACACTGCGCGGGTTTTGAATCCGCTCCCTCTGCCGATTGGGGTACGGGGGCGTGCCGGGTGCGACCGGCGCCCGAGAAGAGTAGCGGGGCGGTGCCCGGCGGCCGACGCCGATAGGCTGCCGTCCCGTGAGCAGCGAGCCGATCCGGGTCCTGATCGCCGAGGACGAGGCGCTGATCCGTCTCGACCTCAAGGAGATGCTCGAGGAGGAGGGGTACCGCGTCGTCGCCGAGGTCGGCGACGGCCAGCAGGCCGTGGAGCGCGCGGAGGAGCTGCGTCCCGACCTGGTCATCCTGGACATCCAGATGCCGGTGCTCGACGGTCTCTCCGCCGCGGAGCGGATCGCCTCGGCACGGATCGCGCCGGTCATCGTGCTCACCGCCTTCAGCCAGCGCGAGCTGGTCGAACGCGCCCGCGACGCGGGCGCGATGGCCTACCTGGTCAAGCCGTTCTCCAAGAACGACCTCGTGCCGGCCATCGAGGTTGCGCGCGGCCGTTTCGCCGAGATGACGGCGCTGGACGGGGAGGTCAAGGACCTCGGGGAGCGGCTGGAGACCCGCAAGGTCGTCGAGCGGGCGAAGGGCCGGCTGATGACCGATCAGGGCATGACCGAGGCCGAGGCCTTCCGCTGGATCCAGCGCACAGCGATGAACCAGCGGACCAGCATGAAGGCCTTGGCGGAGTCCATCCTGGCGGCGACGACGGCCGGCGAAGGCCCCGCCTGACCTTCGGGTCGCGCCCCGATCGCGCGTGCCGAGCGGCAGCATCATCCGTCCTCCACGCACCGTGCTGCCGGTTCCACGGTGCGGAGACGCAGGTCACGACCTCATCACGGTCGTTCCGCAGCAGGGTGCAACCCCCCGGACGGAGGCTAGGTTCTGCGCACCGATCGGCGCCCGGTCGATCGCCGTCGCGTACGCGCCGGCGTCCGGGCGCACTGATGACACTGGGAGTTGCTTGATGCGCACTGGCACTACTGCCCGCAGCATCGCCGTCACCGGTGCTGCCCTGCTGGCGCTGACCGCCTGCGGTGGCGGCGACGAGGATGGCGGCACCACGGACGCCGGTGGTGACACCGGCGGCGGCGAGAAGCAGGTCAACGTCTACGGCACCGACGGCAACATGGGTAACGCCCTCGGTGAGTCCTTCACGACGGAGGGCGCCCTGGCCGGCATGAGGGGGACCACCCCGCTCACCGACCTGGGCACGGAGTTCCAGGAGAGGCTGCTGGCGGTCGACCCGAATCTGCAGGACTTCAACTACTCGGCCGAGACTTACGACGCGATCATCATCAGCGCGCTGGCCTCGGTGCTGGCGGGTAGCACGGTGCCCACGGAGTTCGCCCCGTACATCAACGGCGTCACCTTCGGGGGCGAGGCGTGCGACAGCTTCAGCTCCTGCTTGGACATCATCAACGCCGGTGGGAACCCCGACTACGACGGCGTCTCCGGGCCGCTGAGCTTCACCGAGCCGGGTGAGCCGGCTCAGGCGAGCTTCGGCATCCTGGAGTTCGGTCAGGACAACGCGCTCGACGAGGGCCAGACCACCTTCGAGATCTCCGGTGACGAGGGCAACGCAGCCACCGACGAGGGCCCGGCGCCGGCCGCGCCCGGCACGACCTCCACGGACCCGCTGGTGATCGGCACGCTGCTGCCGCTGACCGGCAACCTGGCCTTCCTCGGCCCGCCCGAGGTCGCCGGTGCCCGCCTGGCCGTCCAGGAGATCAACGAGGCCGGCGGCGTGCTCGGCCAGGAGGTGCAGCTGATCGAGGGTGACTCGGGCGACGCCTCGACCGACACCGCCTCGCAGACGGTGGACCGGCTGCTGCAGCAGAACGTCGACGTCATCGTCGGTGCCGCGTCGTCCGGGGTGAGCCTGACCGTCATCGACGCCATCACCCGCGCCGGTGTGGTCCAGTTCTCGCCGGCCAACACGTCGGACCAGTTCACGACCTACAACGACAACGGGCTGTACTTCCGGACGGCTCCGCCGGACACCCTGCAGGCCCGGGCGCTGTCGGACCTGATCATCAACGACGGCAACAACACCGTCGGGATCATGGCGCTGAACGACCCGTACGGCACCGGTCTCATGGAGAACACCGTCGCGAACCTGGAGGCGGCCGGACTCTCCGCGGACAGCATCGAGACGCTGACCTACGACCCGCAGGCGGCGAACTTCGACGCCGAGGTCCAGCAGATGGTGGAGTTCAACCCCGACGCCATCGTGGTCATCGGCTTCGAGGAGTCGGCGCGGATCATCGAGGCGCTCAACGCCGAGGGCATCGGTCCCGCGCGCAGCTGAGGTCACCCGGCCGCGTCGCGTCGTCACGGTGACGCGGCACGGCTGACCGCCGGTCACAGTGGCCCGGCCCCCCCCCCGGGGGCGGGGGGCGGCGGCGGCGGGGCGGCCGCGGGGGGGCCCGCCCCCGCGGGCCCCGCCCCCCCGGGGGGGCGCCGGGCCACTGTGCCGTCCGGGACCCGGCGGGCACGACCCGACGGTGCAGTCCGGGGGCACCCCCCGCGGTGGCCGTGCTGCTCGCCGAGCGACCGCGGTGGGTGGCCCCACCGGTGGGGCCGGGCCATCGCCAGTGGGTAGCGAGAGGTGGCGACGGCGCGGCCGTGGCCGACGGCAGGTGCGAGCGACCTCGTCCAAGACGAGCTCACCGGCGGCGTCCGACGCGGCTGCCGGTCCGCCTCAGTGTCTGGACCGGCCGGTCGGGAGCTGGACGGCGTCCGGGGTCGTGGACGGCCGGCAAGGGTCTCAGGTGCCCTGTCCGGGCCCTGCGGGCCGGTAGACGGCTCCGGCGCCGTTCCCCGAGAGGGACGGCGCCGGGCGCTGAGGGGGAGGGGCTGGGACCGGTCAGTGCGCCTTGGCCAGCGTGCCGAGGTACAGCTCGATGACCTTGGGGTCGTGCATAAGCGACTCGCCGGTGGCCGTGTACGCGTTGCGGCCCTGGTCGAGCACGTAGCCGCGGTCGCAGATCTGCAGACAGCGGCGAGCGTTCTGCTCGACCATGATGATCGAGACACCGGTGGCGTTGATCCGCCGGCAGCGGATGAACACCTCGTCCTGGTAGGCGGGGGACAGGCCGGCAGACGGCTCGTCGAGCAGCAGCACCGACGGCTCCATCATCAGCGCCCGGCCCATCGCGACCATCTGCCGCTCACCGCCGGACAGCGAGCCGGCCTTGATCTTCCGGCGCTCCCCGAGCATGGGGAACAGCTCGGCGACGTAGTCGAACCGCTCCTTGACCACCTTCGGGCGCAGGTAGGCACCCATCTCCATGTTCTCCTCGATGGTGAGGGAGGGGAACACGTTGTTGTTCTGCGGGACGTAGCCCACGCCCAGGGAGACCAGCCGGTGTGCCGGCGCCGACGTGATGTCCTCGCCGCGCAGCGTCACCGACCCGGACCGCACCGGGATGAGGCCGAACAGCGCCTTCAGCAACGTGGACTTGCCGGCGCCGTTCGGACCGATGATCCCCACCAGCTCGCCGTCGTTCAGGTAGAAGTCGCACTCGTTGAGGATGTTCACCCCCGGCAGGTAGCCGGCGACGAGTTCGTCGGCCCGGATGAGTGCGTCCGCGGCGAGGCGGACGTGCTCCCCGCGGGTGGCCGCCTGCTCGGCGGGCGAGAGGTCGCCGGAGGACTCGGCCCGGGTCGGTCCCCGGTCGACGGCCGCTGATGCGTCCCCCTGGTCGACCGGCCGGTCGAACTCGTACTCCGGGTCGGTGCTCTCGCGCGGGTCCTTGCCCTGGCCGGGGTCGATGCTCATCGGTCCGTGCCCTTCTCGTCGGGGCGTCCGGGGCGCCGGAGGTCGTCGGGGTGCTCCTCGCGGGAGATGCTCTCCTCCGCCTCGGCGAGGACGCGGTCCTCCTCCTCGATGGTGAGTGCGGCGTCGTGGTGCGCACCGAGGTAGGCGTCGACCACCGCCTGGTTCTGGCTGATGGACTCCGGCGGGCCTTCGGCGATGACCTTGCCCGCGGCCATCACGACCACCCAGTCGCTGATGTCACGGACGACGTCCATGTCGTGCTCGACGAAGACCACCGTCATGCCTTGCTCGCGCAGGTCCTTGACGTGTCCGAGCAGGCTCTGCGTCAGCGCCGGGTTCACCCCGGCCATCGGCTCGTCGAGCATGACGACCTGGGGGTCGCTCATCAGCGCGCGGGCCATCTCGAGCAGCTTGCGCTGTCCCCCGGAGAGGGTGCCGGCGAAGTCGTCCTTCTTGGCGTCGAGCTTGAACCGGCGGAGCAGCTCCATGGCCTTCTCCGTGTTGGCCTTCTCCTGTGCCCGCCACGTACCGGGAACGAGAGCGCGGAGGAAGCTCTCACCCTTCTGCCCCTGCGCGCCCAGCAGCATGTTCTGCAGCACGGTGAGCCGGGACAGCGCCTTGGTGAGCTGGAAGGTGCGGACCACGCCGAGCCGCGCCACCTGGTGCGGGGCGAGCTTCCCGAGCGGCCGGCCGTCGAACGACCAGGTGCCGCCGTCGGGCTGGTCGAACCCGGTGAGCAGGTTGAACAGCGTGGTCTTGCCGGCTCCGTTCGGCCCGATCAGCCCGGTGATGCCGCCGCGCTGGATCTCCAGGTGGTCGACCGAGACGGCCGTGAGGCCGCCGAAGGTCCGGACCACGCCGTCGACCACGATCGCGGGGTCGGGCTTGGCGATCCCGACCTCCCAGGGCAGGTCCCGCAGCGCGGCCTGGGCCAGCCGCTGCGGGGCGGCGCCGGCACCGCCGGTCGTGGACAGGGCGTGCGCCCCGGTGGGCGTCGGCTCAGCGGGCATCGAGCATCACCTCTCGTCGGTCGCCGAAGATGCCCTGCGGCCGGAAGATCAGCAGCAGGATCAGGCCGAGACCGATCAGGACGAACCGGATCTGGGCCACGTCGGTGGCCGACAGCACGTTCTCCGGGATGATCCCGTTGCTGATCAGCGTACGCAGCCCGGTGTCGGCGAACTGGATGATGAAGTACAGGATCATGGCGCCGATCACGGGCCCGAGGACGCGGGCCGCTCCACCCAGGATCAGCGCCGCGTAGGCCAGGAACGTGTTGGCGTTCTGGTACTGGTCCGGAGTGGCCGAGGCGGTGCCGAGCGCGTAGACCATGCCGCCCAGTGCACCCAGGACGCCGCCCAGCACGAGCGCCTGCATCTTGTAGACGTAGACGTTCTTGCCGAGCGCCCGCACGGCGTCCTCGTCCTCGCGGATGGACCTCACGACCCGGCCCCAGGGGCTGCGGACCAGCAGCCACACCAGCAGGCAGGCCAGCGCCACGAGCACCCAGCCGACCAGCGTCACCCAGAGGTCCGCTCCGCTCCAGCGGGTGCCCAGGATGCTGTAGCGCTGGGCGGTGTCCCACGGGGCGAGTTCGACGAAGGGGTCGCTGAAGCCGGACAGACCCCGGGTACCTGCGGTGATCGGCGTCGCCGAGACCGACCGGAACGTGAGCCGGAGCCCCTCCGCGGCGGCGATGGTGGCGATCGCCAGGTAGTCGGCGCGCAACCGCAGCGTCGGGATGCCCAGCAGCAGCGCGAGGACGACGGCGGCGGCGATGCCGATGACCACGCCGACCCAGAAGGGCAGCCCCCACTGGGAGACGGAGATGGCGATGCCGTACCCGCCGAGCATGGCGAAGGCGATCTGACCGAAGTTCAGCAGTCCCGTGTACGCGAACTGGATGTTGAGCCCGATCGCGAGCAGGGCGAAGAAGGCGGCCTGGAAACCGAGCCCGGCCTTGAGTGCGACGGCGAGTGCGTCGATGAGTTCAGCCATGGCTCAACCAATCCGGGCCCGGCTGCCGAGGATGCCCTGCGGCCGCACGATGAGGATGACGATGAGGAGGAGGAGCCCGCCGACGTACTTCATGTCGTTGGGGATCACCAGCGTCGACATCTGGACGAAGACGCCGACGACGATGCTGCCGATGAGGGCGCCGTAGGCGGTGCCGAGACCGCCGAGCGTGACGCCGGCGAACATGAGCAGCAGCAGGCGGAAGCCCATGTCCCACTGGACCTCGTCGGAGAGGCCGAGGAGGACGCCGCCCAGCGCGGCGAGTGCGCCACCGACCATCCAGACCACGAGGATCACCCGGTTGACGTCGATGCCGGAAGAGGCAGCGAGGTCGCGGTTGTCGGAGACGGCCCGCATGGCCTTGCCCATCGTGGTCCGCTGCAGCATGAAGGCCACGAGCACCAGGACCGCCAGCGCGATGACCATCGACGCGAGGTCCTTGTTGGTCATCGAGAAGGCGCCGTAGTCGACACTGCGCTGGCCGCGGTAGTCGGCGAAGGCGTTCGACCGCCCGCCGTAGAAGACCTGGTACAGGTAGCGGAGCAGCAGGGACAACGCGATCGAGATGACCAGCGCGGCCACCAGCCCGGTGCCCCGCCGGCGCAGCGGCCGCCACAGGCCGATCTCGTTGAGCGCACCGATGCCGGCGCCGACGACCATCGCGAGGATGGCCGCGGGGATCAGCGGTACGCCGGCGCCCACGTTGATGAACCACGCGGCGATCGCACCGATGGTCACCAGTTCGCCGTGGGCGAAGTTGACCAGGCCGGTGGTGCCGAAGATCAGCGAGAGACCGATGGCGGCCATGGCGATCAGCAGGCCGAAACGGAGCCCCGAGACCAGCAGCTCCACCCAGCGGATGGAACCGCCGCCGGAGTTCCGGCTCCCGTCGTTGAGCCCGATGATGACGCCCTGCTGCCGGCCCTCGTCCACGGTCACCGACCGGCTGGGCTCGCCGTTGAGGGTGACGCCTTCGGGGAGATCGCCCGCGTCGACCGTGACCGTGTACTGGCCGGGGCCGGGCAGGTCGACCGACCAGCGGCCCTGCTCGTCGGTCTCCACCGTGTCGATCTCGGCGCCGGACATCTCGGCGACCTCGACGGAGATGCCTTCGATCGGCCCGCTCACGCTGGTCTGCAGGGTGCCGAAGATCCGTTCACCGGCCTCCTCGGCGGCGTGGGCGGCGCCCGGCACCAGGGCGGTGAGCCCGGCGACGAACAGGCCGACCAGCACCAGGCGTACAGCGGTGAGACCTGGGTGCGGTGGTCCACCGGCCGGTATCCGAGCCCCCGCTCTCGCGGTACTGCTTCGTCGACCGTGCCGGCGGACACGGTCCGTCGGGTGCGTCACTCGACCTCCTCGGCGGTTTCGTTGAGGAGGGAACCTAACGCAGTTGTGTGATCTGTCCCCCACCGTGCACCGACCTGTGACCTTTCCGCGACACGCCGGGCACCCGTTCGTGGTGGCGCAGGACGCCGGCTCAGGGCTCTCGCGGCGCCTTCAGCGTCATGCAGGTGAGCCTGGCGGTGGCGGTCTGCCGGCCCCGGTCGTCGCTGATCTCGATGACGAAAGTCGACAGCGTGCGGCCCCGGCGCACCGGCGTGCAGACGGCGGTGACCGTGCCGGCTGTCGCGGCGCGCAGGTAGCTCACGTTGAGCTCGATGCCGACGACCTGCTTGTCCGGTCCGGCGCTCACCGCCGCGGCCATCGACCCGATCGTCTCGGCGAGCGTGCAGGTGGCCCCGCCGTGCAGCAGGCCGAAGGGCTGCTCGTTGCCTGCGACCGGCATCGTCGCGACCAGCCGGTCGGGGTCCCAGTCGGTGATCCGCACGCCGAGCTTGTCGTCGAGGGGGCTGCTGATGCCGTCGGGCAGCCAGTCCGGGGGAGGGGTGCTCACCCCGGCACCGTAGCGACCGGTCCGGCGCGTCCCGGGTGTCGGTGGCTGGCCCTACGATCGGCGGCGATGTCCGCTCCGGTCTCCACCTCCGCACCCGCCGCCCCCTCGAGCCAGGGCGCGCGCCCGCGGCTGCTGCTCCTCGACGGGCACTCGCTGGCCTACCGCGCGTTCTTCGCGCTGCCGGTGGAGAACTTCTCGACCACGACGGGGCAGCCGACGAACGCCGTCTACGGCTTCACGTCGATGTTGATCAACATCCTGCGCGACGAGCAGCCCACGCACCTCGCCGTCGCCTTCGACGTCGGGCGCAAGACCTTCCGCAGCGAGATCTACGCCGAGTACAAGGCCAACCGCGCCGAGAGCCCGACCGACTTCCGCGGGCAGGTCAGCCTGGTGCAGGAGGTGCTCGGCGCCCTGCGCGTCCCGGTGATCACCGCCGAGGGCTACGAGGCCGATGACGTGATCGCCACGCTCACCGTGCAGGCCGTCGAGCAGGGCATGGACGTGCTGATCGCCACCGGCGACCGCGACGCGCTGCAGCTGGTGAACGAGCAGGTCACCGTGCTCTACCCGCGCAAGGGCGTCTCGGACATGACCCGCTTCACGCCGGCGGAGGTCGAGACCAAGTACGGCCTGTCTCCCGCGCAGTACCCGGACTTCGCGGCGCTGCGGGGCGACCCGAGCGACAACCTGCCCAGCATCCCGAGCGTGGGGGAGAAGACGGCCGCCAAGTGGGTCCGGGAGTACGGCTCGCTGGACGCGCTGGTCGACCAGGTGGACACGGTCAAGGGCAAGGTCGGGGAGAAGCTGCGCGAGCACCTCTCCTCGGTGCTCCAGAACCGGCGGCTCACCGAGCTCGACCGGCAGGTGCCCCTGGAGGTGGGGCCCGTCGACCTCGCCGTCCAGCCGTGGGACCGCAACGAGGTGCACACGCTCTTCGACAACCTGCAGTTCCGGGTGCTGCGGGACCGGCTCTTCGCCACCCTCACCAGCGCCGAGCCGGAGGTGGAGGGCGGCTTCGAGGTCACGGTCGACGAGGTGCCCGCCGGGGAACTGGGCGCCTGGCTGGAGGCGCACGCCCGCACCGGCCGCACCGGCGTGATCTTCCGGGGCAGCTGGGGCCGGGGTGCCGGCGAGCTCGCCGGCCTCGCGCTCGCCGCCGCCGACGGCCACACGACCTTCGTCGACCTCGGCCCCGGGCTGCACGTCGCGGACGAGCAGGCGCTCGCCGCCTGGCTCGCCGACGCCGACCGGCCGAAGGTGGTGCACGAGGTCAAGGGCCCGCTGCTGGCGATCTGGGCCCGCGGCTGGGAGCTCGCCGGGGTCGTCGGCGACACCGCGCTGGCCGCCTACCTCGCGCTGCCGGGGCAGCGCTCCTTCGACCTCGGCGACCTGGCGGTCCGCTACCTGCGCCGCGAGCTCAAGGACGCCGCCGAGCCCGAGAGGCAGCTGACCCTCGACGGCCTGGGGCCGAGCGAGGACGACGTCGCCGCCGAGGCCGCGAAGGCCGACGTCCTCAAGGCGGTGGCGGTCAACGACCTCTCCGACGCCCTCGAGCAGGTGCTCGGCCAGCGGGGCGGCGGTCACCTGCTCGGCGAGATCGAGCTGCCCCTGACGTTCGTGCTGGGCCGCATGGAGCACCGGGGCATCGCCGCCGACCTCGACTTCCTCCACGACCTGCAGCGCGAGTTCGCCGAGGGGGTCGCCGCGGCCGCGGCCGAGTGCTACGCCGTCATCGGCCGCGAGGTGAACCTGGGCTCGCCGAAGCAGTTGCAGATCGTGCTCTTCGACGAGCTGGGGCTGCCCAAGACGAAGAAGAACAAGACCGGCTACACCACCGACGCCGAGGCGCTGACCAACCTGCTCGCGCAGACCGGGCACCCGTTCCTCGAGCACCTGATGCGCCACCGCGATGTCACCCGGCTGCGGACGGTCATCGACGGGCTGATCCCGATGGTCGACGACGCCGGGCGCATCCACACCACCTTCCAGCAGACGATCGCGGCGACCGGCCGGCTCTCCTCGACCGACCCCAACCTGCAGAACATCCCGATCCGCACCGCCGAGGGGCGGCGGATCCGGCAGGCGTTCGTCGTGGGCCAGGGCTACGAGTCGCTGATGACGGCCGACTACAGCCAGATCGAGATGCGGATCATGGCGCACCTCTCGGGCGACGAGGGGCTCATCGAGGCGTTCACGTCGGGGGAGGACCTGCACTCCTTCGTCGCCTCGCGGGCCTTCGACATCCCGATCGAGGAGGTCGACCCTGAGATGCGCCGCCGGATCAAGGCGATGAGCTACGGGCTGGCCTACGGGCTCTCCGCCTACGGGCTGTCCGGGCAGCTGCGCATCTCGGTCGACGAGGCGCGCGAGCAGATGCACGCGTACTTCGAGCGCTTCGGCGGCATCCGCGACTACCTCGACGGCGTCGTGGACGACGCCCGGCAGACCGGCTACACCGAGACCACGCTGGGTCGGCGGCGCTACCTGCCCGATCTGACCAGCGACAACGGGCAGCGGCGGCAGATGGCCGAGCGCATGGCGCTCAACGCCCCCATCCAGGGTTCGGCCGCCGACGTCATCAAGGTGGCGATGCTGAACGTGGAGAAGGCGATCGCGGCCGAAGGGCTGGCGTCGCGGATGCTGCTGCAGGTCCACGACGAGCTGGTGCTCGAGGTCGCGCCGGGGGAGAAGGACGCCCTGGAGGCGCTCGTCCGCCGCGAGATGGCGGGCGCCGCGCAGCTGTCGGTGCCGCTGGAGGTCTCGGTCGGCGTCGGGTCCAGCTGGGACGCCGCGGCCCACTGACGGCGGCGCCCCGGCCGGAGCGCCCCGCGTTACAGGCTGTTGTCGATCCGCGGCGGCGGGCCCGGTGGATGTGTCAGGGGCCGATCCCCGGTCCACACCGGATCCATGAGCTCCCCACCCCCCAGCGGTCCGACCCGTCCCGCCGTCCCCGCCTGGCTGGCGCGGTCGTCGGCCGTGGGCGGCCGGCTGCTCGTCCTCGCGGTCCTGCTCTGGCTGCTCGCCGGTTTCGCGGTCAAGGTGACGCTGCCGCTGGTGGCCGTCCTGATCGCCCTGCTCGTCGCCGGCATCCTGGCGCCGCTCGTGGAGTGGGCGCACGTCCGCGGCGCGCCCCGCTGGCTGGCGGCGGGCGGGGCGGTGCTGCTCCTGGTCGGTGTCCTCGGCGGCGGGTTCCTGGCCCTGGGCGCGCGCATCGCCGGCCAGCTGCCGCGGTTGCGAGAGCAGTTCCAGCAGGTCTCCTCGGACCTGTCGCAGCGTTTCGGCGTCGAGCTGCCGAGCTTCGGCTCGTCCGGGGGCTCCGGCGGCGGCTCCGGCGGCGGGACCAGCGCCGGCGACCTGCTCGGCCCGGCGCGGACGCTGGCCGAGGTCGTGGTCGCCGCCTTCCTCGTCGTGGCGCTCGCCTACCTCTTCCTGCACGGGGGGCCGGGCATCTGGCGCTGGCTGCTGGGGAAGTTCGGCGGCCGGGTGCGCGAGGACGTCGACGACGCCGGCCGGGCGGCCTGGACGACCGTGGGCGCCTACGTCCGCGGCCTGACGATCGTGGCGGTGTTCGACGCCGTGGGCATCGGCGTCGGCCTGCTCCTGCTCGGCGTCCCGCTGGCGCTGACCCTCGCGGCGCTGCAGTTCCTGGCGTCCTACATCCCCACGATCGGTGCGTTCGTCGCCGGGCTCGTCGCGGTGGTGGTCGCCTACGCGTCCGGCGGGCTCGTCACGGCCGCCCTCGTCCTGGGGCTGGTGGTGGTCGTGCAGCAGCTCGGCAACTCGTTCGTGGAGCCGTACGTCATGCGCAACCGGCTGCCCCTCAACGCCGCGACGGTGCTGATCGCGGTCACCGTCGGCGGCGTGCTGTGGGGGATCGCCGGGGCGCTGCTGTTCGTCCCGCTCGCCGCGGCGATCTCGGCCGCCGCCCACGAGCTCTGGGTGCGGCACGGGTCGAGACCCATCGCCGGAGGCTGAACCTCGACCAGAGGTTCAGGGCCGGGTGGCGACCAGGATCAACGTCCCGGGGACGAGTGCGCCGCGCTCGGGCGACCACTGGCCCCAGTTCTCCGTGCGCCCGGGCGTCCACTCCGGTTCCACCAGGTCCTCCAGCACGAGGCCGGCCCCGACGACGGCCCGCACCCAGTCGCCGACCGTGCGGTGGTGCTCCACGTACACGGCGCGGCCCGCGTCGTCGGTCTCCACGTAGGGCGTCCGGTCGAAGTAGGAGGAGGTGATCCGCAGGTCCGCGGGGTCGGGGGAGTCGGGGAACGGCCAGCGCATCGGGTGGTTGACCGACGCCACGAAGCGCCCGCCGGGACGCAGCACCCGTGCGACCTCCCGCAGCGCGGCCCCCACGTCGGCCACGAAGGGCAGCCCGCCGAACGCCGAGCAGACGGCGTCCAGGCCGGCGTCGGCCAGGGGCAGCGCACCGGCGTCGGCCTGGAGCAGCGGGACGGCGATCCCCGTCGTCCGGTTGAGCTCGGCGGCGCGGGCGAGCATGCCGCCGGAGAGGTCGAGGGCCACGACGTCGGCCTCGGCGGCCCGCAGCCAGCGGGCGCAGGGCGCCGAGCCGCAGCCGATCTCCAGCACCCGCCGGCCGGCGACCTCGCCGAGCAGGTGGGCGTCGGCCTCGCGGAGGCCCTCGGGGCACCACAGGAAGTCGACGTCGCCGAGGTCGGTGCCGTGCTCGGCCAGGTAGGCCGGGGCCGCGGCGTCCCACCAGCGGCGGTTCGCGCGAGCCGACTCCTCGGTGCCGGCCGCGCGGCGGGCGACCCCGCCCGCGGCGGGGTAGCCGTCGCTGCCGAGAGGGAGGCCGGGGCGGGGAGGGGGTGCGGTCATGACACGCCGATCGTGACACGCCGCCGGCCGGGCAGGAGCGGTCCCACCCAGGTGGACCGGAGGCTCCCGGCGTCCGTACCATTGAGGAGCGCCAGAGGTCTGTCGTGCTCTTCCCCTCCGGGGGACGCCCGCGTCGGTTCTCCCCGCTGCACCTCCCCGCGGTCCGACAGCCGCGGGTCGTCCTGTCCCTACGCATAAACCGTCCGGAGCAACCAACCACATGACCTCCACTCAGGTCCGTCCTTCCAGCACCCCCCAGGTCGCCATCAACGACATCGGTTCCGCCGAGGACTTCCTCGCCGCCATCGACCTGACGATCAAGTACTTCAACGACGGCGACATCGTCGAGGGCGTCATCGTCAAGGTGGACCGGGACGAGGTGCTGCTGGACATCGGCTACAAGACCGAGGGCGTCATCCCCTCGCGCGAGCTCTCCATCAAGCACGACGTCGACCCGAACGAGGTCGTGAAGGTCGGCGACGAGGTGGAAGCCCTGGTTCTCCAGAAGGAGGACAAGGAAGGGCGGCTGATCCTCTCCAAGAAGCGCGCGCAGTACGAGCGCGCCTGGGGCACGATCGAGGCCAAGAAGGAAGCCGACGAGGTCGTCACCGGCACCGTCATCGAGGTCGTCAAGGGTGGTCTCATCCTGGACATCGGCCTGCGCGGGTTCCTCCCGGCGTCGCTGGTCGAGATGCGCCGCGTCCGCGACCTGCAGCCCTACGTGGGCCGCGAGCTCGAGGCGAAGATCATCGAGCTCGACAAGAACCGCAACAACGTCGTGCTGTCCCGCCGCCAGTGGCTGGAGCAGACCCAGTCCGAGGTGCGCAGCGAGTTCCTCAACAAGCTCGCCAAGGGCCAGGTCCGCAGCGGCGTCGTCTCCTCGATCGTCAACTTCGGTGCCTTCGTGGACCTGGGCGGCGTCGACGGCCTGGTGCACGTCTCCGAGCTGTCCTGGAAGCACATCGACCACCCGTCCGAGGTCGTCGAGGTCGGCCAGGAGGTCACCGTCGAGGTCCTCGACGTCGACCTGGACCGCGAGCGCGTCTCCCTGTCGCTGAAGGCGACGCAGGAGGACCCGTGGCGCCAGTTCGCCCGCACGCACCAGATCGGTCAGGTCGTGCCGGGCAAGGTCACCAAGCTCGTCCCCTTCGGTGCGTTCGTGCGCGTCGACGAGGGCATCGAGGGCCTGGTGCACATCTCCGAGCTGGCCGAGCGCCACGTGGAGATCCCCGAGCAGGTCGTGCAGGTCGGCGACGAGATCCTGGTCAAGGTCATCGACATCGACCTGGACCGCCGCCGGATCTCGCTGTCGCTCAAGCAGGCCAACGAGGGCGTCGTCGGCGACGAGGAGACCTTCGACCCGGCCGCCTACGGCATGGCCGCCTCCTACGACGAGCAGGGCAACTACATCTACCCCGAGGGCTTCGACGCCGAGACCGGCGAGTGGCTCGAGGGCTACGACGAGGCCCGCGAGACGTGGGAGCGGCAGTACGCCGAGGCCCAGGCCCGCTTCGAGGCGCACCGCAAGCAGATCGCGGCGGCCAAGGAGGCCGACGCCGAGGCTGCGGCCGGCGGCAGCTACTCCAGCGCCGACGCGACGCCGGACGTCCCCAGCACCGGTGGCACGCTCGCCAGCGACGAGGCGCTCGCCGCGCTCCGCGCCAAGCTGGCCGGCGGCGAGTGACCTGAGGGTCTGACCCACCAGCACCGCACGTCGGAGGCCCAGGACCGTTCGGTCCTGGGCCTCCGTCGTCCCCGGGTGTAGCGGCACCCCGTCGCCGGTGGTCGCGCGGCGTGCCGGCTCTCGGATCCGGGCACGCGGAAGGCCCGTGGACGGCGTCCACGGGCCTTCAGTCGCACTCCGGGTGCGCGTCGCGGCGGCGTGCGGGCGGTGCGGGGGAGCAGGAGGACCCCGCCCTCCGCACCCCTCGCAGGCTCGGGGCGAGCCGCGGGACGGGGCCTTAGAGGCTCAGGATGATGGCGAACGCCGTGCGGGGCCGCCCGCCGGAGCCCGCGAGGAAGCTCCAGGTGTGCCGGCCGGTGGTCGGCGTCGAGAACATCCAGCGCAGCAACGAGCTGCGGTGGGCGACGGCCGGGCGCTGGAACTCCATCCGCTCGCGGACGGCCGGGATGTCGGCGCAGCGCACGCCCGAGGCGGAGCCGAGCCGGTGCCGGCCGGCGGCGCGGGACGACGGGGACGCAGCAGGCGTGTGACGGGACATGTTCTCGGTCTGCCTCTCTCGGCGGGGAAGATCGCCGAGGCAGACGTTAACGGTGGTGCGCGTGTGACTGGAGCGACGCGCCGGGCGCGTCGGCCGCGTGTTACCTCGCCGTGATCTCGAGTCGGGTGGTCGCTACTGTCCGTGCGTGCTGAGGATCGGACTGACGGGCGGGATCGGCTCGGGCAAGAGCACCGTGTCCGGGCTGCTGGTCGAACGCGGTGCCGTGCTGGTGGACGCCGACCGGATCGCCCGCGAGGTGCTCGAACCCGGCACCCCCGGGCTCGCCGCCGTCGTCGCGGAGTTCGGTGACGGGGTGCTGTCCGCCGACGGCTCCCTGGACCGCGCCGCCCTGGCGGCGATCGTCTTCTCCGACGAGAGCGCGCGGCGGCGGCTCGACGCGCTCGTCCACCCGCTCGTGCGGCAGCGCTCGGTAGAGCTCGTCGCCGCGGCCCCGGACGACGCGGTGCTGGTCAACGACGTCCCACTGCTCGTGGAGACCGGGCAGGCGGGGAGCTACGACCTCGTCGTCGTCGTGGCGGCCGAGCGGGAGACGCGGGTGGCCCGGCTGGTCGGGCGGGGGCTCGCCGAGGCCGACGCCCGCGCACGGATCGCCGCCCAGGCCACCGATGAGCAGCGCCGCGCGGTGGCGGACGTCGTGCTGGACAACAGCGGGACGCCGGAGCAGCTGGCCGAGCAGGTCGACCGGTTCTGGGCGGAGCGCGTCGAGCCGGCACGTGGCTGACGCGGGGTCGCTGGTCCGGCGTCGGCGGGAGGCGCGGCAGGAGGTCACCGGCGCGCGGTGGCAGCTGCGCCTGCAGGCCGGTCTGGGCGGGGTGTGGGGGGTGCTGGCCGGCCTCCAGTGGGTGGACGGCGACACGTCGTCGTGGCTGCGGTGGGGATGGGTGGTCCTGGCCGTGGCCTACCTCGGCATCGCTTTCACCTGGCGGCGCAGGCTCGGGCGCGCGAAGGCGCGGCTGGCCGAGCTCTCCGTGGTCGACCTGGCGCCCGTCACCGAGGCGGCCCTGTCGCGACTGATCGCCGCGGCCCTGCACGGGGTCGCCGCTGACGAGGTGACACCGCGGGTCACGCCGGGGGAGCGGTGGTCGCCCGAGCGCGTGGAGTGGCTGCGCGCGTTCCACCGCGAGCGGCGCGCGGGGCTCGACGGGCCGGCGCGGGAGGCGACCTGGGTCGTGGTCGAGGCTGCCGGGGACGGCGAGCGGGTCGTCGGCGCCGCCCGGCTGCGGCGGACCGACGAGCCCGGCGTCCTGGAGGCGGGGCTCTGGCTGGTCACCGAGGCCCGGGGCCGGGAGATCGGGCGGGCCGCGGCGGAGCTGCTGCTGCAGCGCGCACGGGAGGCCGGTGCCTCGACGGTGCGGGTCGGGCCGACCGCCGCCGGCCTGCCCCCGCTGCTGGGTGAGCTGGGGTTCGCCACGGTCACCGACGGGGAGCGCATCGTCGCGGAGCGGGTGCTGCACGACCGGGCGTGAACTCCCGGGAACGGCAGAACCCCAGGCGCCCGACCGGCGTCCTGGGGTTCGTCTGGTGGGCGATACTGGGTTCGAACCAGTGACCTCTTCCGTGTCAAGGAAGCGCGCTACCACTGCGCCAATCGCCCGATCCGGTCAGCTGACCGGCTCCCTCCTCCGCGCTCGTGCCCCGCGAGGAAGCGACGAGGTGGAGACGGGATTTGAACCCGTGTAGACGGCTTTGCAGGCCGTTGCCTCGCCTCTCGGCCACTCCACCGCACGCGGGCACCAGTCTCTCGACCGGTGCCCGAGGTTCCGAGCGGACGACGGGATTCGAACCCGCGACCCTCACCTTGGCAAGGTGATGCTCTACCAGCTGAGCCACGTCCGCGTTACGAGGAGAACTCTAGCGGACGTCCTGAGGGGGTGTGCAGGGGGGTCCCCCCGCCCCCTCCCAGGGGAGCTCTGCCGGAGCGTCCTCGCAGGTCAGCGCCCCGGCGAGTCGGGTCCGCCGTTGGACAGCAGGGCGTCGAGCTCCTGGTCCAGCTGCAGCAGCTCACCCTCCGAGCCGGGGGGCACCAGGGCCTCGGTGTGCCGCAGGAAGGCCGCGACCGTCGCGCGGGAGAGCTCGAAGAGCGCCTCGCCCGACGGGGCGCGCAGGTGCAGGTACAGCAGGTCGGCCGTCGCGCGAGCCGGCCAGATGCGGACGTCGCCGTCGCCCACCGGGTGCTCGAGCCCGGCCTGGAGCAGTTCCCGGCTCACCAGCCAAGCGATGCCCTCCTCGCCGCCGGCCCCGCCGTCCTGGTCGTCGGCGTCACCGAAGGCGATGCGCACGGCATAGGGGTCGGTGGGGTCGTAGCACAGCAGGGCCGGGACCTCGGTCCACGACCGCGGGCCGACCAGGTGAAGAGTGATGGGCGAGATGTGGCCGGGAGTCCATCGGCTCGTCATGACAGTTCCAACGACCGCGGTTGGCAGAAGTGACGTGCTTCGTGTCGTCGAGTCACTCCAGCATCATGCGTCACGGACGGGGGTTCTGAACCATCTGGACGCGTCCTTCCGAATGCCCCGTGTGACCATGGGAGCCGTGAGCCGACCGGTCCTCCGGCCGGAGGACGGCGTCGGCGACGTCGAGATCCTCCGGCGCATCCGTGCCGGGGACCGGACCGCCGTCGACGAGCTGTACGAGCGCTTCCGCCGGCCGGCCTTCGCGCTGGCCCGGCGGATCCTGGCCGACGACGGCCTGGCCGAGGACGTGCTGCAGGACGTGTTCCTCGGCGTCTGGCGCGATCCCGACGCCTACGACCGGGCGCGGGGGAGCTTCTCCTCCTGGCTGCTGGCCGTCGTGCACCACAAGGCGGTCGACGCCGTGCGCCGCGAGGAGTCCCAGCGCCGGCGGCAGAACCGGGCCGAGGACCAGGCGGTGCTCGAGGGCCCGGTGGCCGCCCGCGACGTCGAGGACGACGCCTGGTCCCGCGTGGTCTCCCAGCAGGTGCGCTCCGCGCTGGGTGAGCTCCCCGCGGCCCAGAAGGAGGCGCTGACGCTGGCGTACTACGGGGGCTACACGCAGCGGGAGGTGGCCGCGCTGACGGGGACGCCGCTCGGCACGGTGAAGACGAGGATGCTGGCCGGCATGCGCAGGCTGAGGTCGGAACTCGGTGGGCTGGGCGGCCCGCCGGGCGGCAGCGCGCTGGAGGGCGGCTCGCCGGTGGACGGGACGACGCGATGAGCGGCGAGCACGCGTACGACGAGCTCGCGGTCGGCTGGGCCCTGCACGCCCTCGAACCCGAGGACGACGCCCGCTTCGCGCGGCACCTGCCCACCTGCGAGCGCTGCGCCCGCACCGTGGCCGAGACGTCGGAGGTCATGGCGGCCATGGCGCACGACCTGCCGGCCGCCGAGCCGTCACCCCAGCTTCGGGACCGCCTCCGGGCCGCCGTCGAGGCCACCGAGCAGCTGCCGCCGCGGGCAGCCCCCGCGCCGCCGGCTCCCGCTCCCTCCCGCGAGGAGGCGCGTCCGGTGCCGCACCCGGCACCGGCGCGGCGGACGCTGCTGCCGCGCGCGCTGGTCGCTGCGGCGGTCGCCGCCGTCGTCGGGCTGGGCGTGTGGGTCGCCGCGCTCGACCGCGCCCGCGACGACCTGCGCTCCACCCTCGCCGCCCAGGAGCAGGCGGTGGCCGAGCTGCTGCGCCCGGGGCGGGCCACGATCGCACCGCTGACCGCCGATGAGCGGCAGGTGGCGACCGTGGTGGTCCGGGACGAGGCGGTCCAGGTGGTCACCGACGGGCTGGCGCGCAACGACACGTCGTCCTCGACCTACGTCCTGTGGGGGCTCGGCGCGGGCGACCCCGTGGCGCTCGGCGCGTTCGACGTCGAGCGTTCGCAGATCGAGGTCCGAGCCGTAGGCTCCGGGGAGACCGGTCTCGACGCCTTCCCCGGATACGGCATCAGCATCGAGCCCGGTCGGCAGGCTCCGTCGGCACCGACGGAGGTAGTCGCGACCGGGCAGGTGACCAGCTGAGCGCGCGAGAGACGACGTCGGCACCCGTGGCGGCAGGGCGCCAGCAGCCGGAGACCCCGGGCGAGCGGCGGGCGCGGTACGACGACGACGAGGTGCACAGCCTCCGTGAGCGGATCGCCGAGGCCCGCTGGCGCAGGGGGCTGGCGGCGCGCCGCGGCCTCAACCACGGCTACCGGGTAGGCGTCGGCATCGTCGGCAGCCTGGTCGTCGCCATGGGTCTGCTCACCATCCCGCTGCCCGGCCCGGGCTGGCTCACAGTGCTCGCCGGCCTGTTCATCCTCGCCACGGAGTTCACCTGGGCCGAGCGGACGCTGGAGTTCACCAAGCGCCACGTCACCCGCTGGACCGAGTGGGTCGGCGCCCAGCGGGTGTGGGTGCGGCTGCTCATCGGGCTGGCGACCGCCGCGTTCGTGTACGGCATCCTCGTCGTCTCGCTGCACCTCATGGGGGTGCCCGACTGGGTGCCGGGGTGGGTGCCGCTCTGGCGGTGAGCGTCTGGCACAATCGGATGCGCAACGGGCGATTGGCTCAGTGGTAGAGCGCTTCGTTCACACCGAAGAGGTCACTGGTTCGAACCCAGTATCGCCCACCGGCGCGCAGGGCCAGGGAAACCCGGAGACGGGGGAACCTGGCCCTCCGTCGTTCCCGCCCGTCCCGCCCTTGCGGCGCCGGCAGGCGGATCGCGGGACCATGGCCGTGATGACCGCCCAGCCCGACCGCGCGACCCGGCTCCAGCTGGTCCTGGACCGCGACGGGCCCACCTGCGTGTGGTGCGGGCGCACCTTCTCCCCGCTGGTCCGCCCCACGACCGAGCATGTCGTGCCCCGCGTCAAGGGCGGGCCCTCGTGGCTGGCGAACGAGGTGGCGGCGTGCCGGCGGTGCAACGGGGAGCGGGGGCACCGCAGCCCGGTCGAGTGGCTCGAGGAGTGCCGCCGGCGGGGGTGGCCGGCCGACGCGGAGCGGTTGGCGCGTGCCCTGGACGACCTCGCCGCGGCGATCGCCCGCACCGGTGGGCAGCGGCGGGCCCGCCCCTACCTGGACGCCCAGCTGCGCCGCCTGCGCCGGTCCCGCCCTGCGGCCTAGGGTCGGTGCCGTGACGACGAGCGGGCGCGTGGCGCGGATCTGGGTCTACCCCGTCAAGTCCCTCGGCGGCACGGCCCGCGAGCGGGTCCACCTGCACCCGGCGGGACCGGAGGGTGACCGCGCCTGGACGGTCGTCGACGCGGCGAGCGGGGAGGTCGTGCGCGGCAAGCACGCCCCCGGCCTGGCGGCGCTCACGCCGACCGGCGACCCGGGTGCCGACGCCGGAGCGGTCGCCGGCGCGCTGGGCCGGCCGGTGCGGATCGAGCCGGCGCCGGGCGGCTCCGCGGCCGATGCCGCGCCCGTGCACCTGGTCTCCCGGCAGGCGATCGACCGGGCCGCGGCGGGCGACGTCCCCGAGGGCTGCTCGGCCGAGGACCCGCGCGCCAACGTGCTGCTGGACCTGCCCGACGACGACGAGCGGACCTGGGTGGGCCGGGAGCTGCGCATCGGCACCGCGCGGCTGGCCGTCGTCCGGACGCCGAAACACTGCCTGGGCGTGTACGCCGAGGTGCGGCAGCCCGGCGAGATCGCCGTCGGCGACCCCGTCCTGCTCTAGCGTCGTCGACCGTGCGTCGCTGGTGGGCCGCGGGGGCGGCCGTGCTGCTGCTGACCGGCTGCGGGAGCGGGCCGGAGAGCCCAGGACCGGCGGGCGAGCCCGCCCCGGCGGCCACGGCCCCGGCTGCCGAGCCGCCCGCGGAGCCGGAGAGCTTCACGCTGGTGGCCACCGGTGACGTGCTGGTGCACCAGGGGCGGGCGCTGACCTCCGGGGCATCGCGGCCCGACGGTTCGTACGACTTCAGCGGGGTGTTCGCCCCGGTCTCCGGGATCATCGGCGGGGCCGACCTGGCGATCTGCCACCTGGAGACGCCGGTGGCGCCCGAGGGTGGTCCCTACCGCGGCTACCCGGGTTTCAGCGTCCAGCCCGAGATCGTCGACGCGCTCGCGGGCGCGGGGTACGACGTGTGCTCGACGGCGTCCAACCACTCGCTGGACGCCGGCTTCGACGGGCTCACCCGCACCGTCGACGCCCTGGAGGACGCCGGCATCGCGGTCACCGGCACGTACCGCAGCGAGGCGGAGAGCGCGCAGCCGACGGTCGTCGACGTGGACGGCGTGCGGGTCGGCCACGTCGCCGCGACGTTCAGCCTCAACGGGGTGCCGCTGCCGGCCGGGCGGGAGTGGTCGGTCGACCTCGTCGCCGTGCCCGACGTCACCGGGATGCTGGCGGGGGCGGCCCGGGCGCGGGCCGCCGGTGCCGAGGTCGTCGTCGCGAGCCTGCACTGCTGCCAGGAGTACGACCACGACCCGACGGCGGCCCAGGAGGCCGCGGCGCGCGCCCTGCTGGCCTCGCCCGACGTCGACCTCGTGCTGGGGCACCACGCGCACGTGGTGCAGCCCTTCGAGCGCATCGACGGCGAGTGGGTCGCCTACGGCCTGGGCAACCACGTCGCCGAGCACGCCACCCGGGGGTACGCGACCGAGGACTCGGTGGCCGCGCGGTTCACCTTCACCCGCGGGGCCGGCGGCCGGTTCACCGTCTCGGCGGCCGAGGCGGTGCCCCTGCGCATCGAGTTCGGCGCCGGCGTGCAGGTGGTGCCGGCCGACCCGGTGAGCTCCGCGCGGATCTTCGACGTCCTCGACCGGCGCGGCGCGGTGGCGGCCGGGCTGGAGGTCGTCCGGGACTGAGCCCGGCGCGCACTAGGCTCGGGGCCGCAGAACGGGCGTCGCGCGACGCCCGCCGCCTCGATCCCTGGAGCATGCTCGTGTCCACCCAGCCCTCGCCCACCGCCGTCGGACCGATCCGGGTGCCGGCCGGGACGACGGCGCAGGACGCGCTCAAGGCGGCCGGGATCCCGCTGAAGGGCGCCGACGGTGCGGTCGTCGTCCGCGAGGTGGCCACCGGTGACCTCAGGGACCTCGCCTGGGCGCCGGACGCCGACGCCGAGGTGGAGGCCGTGGCGGCGTCCAGCGCTGACGGCCGGGCGGTCATCCGCCACTCGGCCGCCCACGTGCTCGCCCAGGCGGTCCAGGAGCTGTTCCCGGGCACCCGGCTGGGCATCGGCCCGCCGGTCGAGAACGGCTTCTACTACGACTTCGACCCCGAGCGGCCCTTCACCCCCGAGGACCTCACCGCCCTCGAGAAGAAGATGACCGAGATCGTCCGGGCCGGGCAGCGGTTCACCCGCCGCGAGATCAGCGACGCCGACGCCCAGGCCGAGCTGGCGCACGAGCCCTACAAGCTGGAGCTGATCGGGCTCAAGGGCGGCGAGGCTGCGTCCTCGGATGATGGCGCCTCCGTCGAGGTCGGCGGCGCGCAGCTGACCATGTACGACAACCTCGACGCCCGCACCGGCGAGCGGGTCTGGACCGACCTGTGCCGCGGCCCGCACCTGCCGCGCACGAGCGGCATCCCGGCCTTCAGCCTCACCCGGTCGGCCGCCGCCTACTGGCGGGGCAGCGAGAAGAACCCCCAGCTCCAGCGCGTCTACGGCACCGCCTGGGAGAGCAAGGAGGCGCACAAGGCCTACCTGGAGCACCTGGCCGAGGCCGAGCGGCGCGACCACCGGCGGCTCGGCGCCGAGCTGGACCTGTTCAGCTTCCCCGACGAGATCGGCTCCGGCCTCCCCGTCTTCCACCCCAAGGGCGGGGTGATCAAGCGGGAGATGGAGGACTACGTCCGGCGCCGGCACCTGGAGGAGGGCTTCGACTACGTCGGTACCCCGCACATCAGCAAGAGCGGGCTGTTCGAGACCTCCGGTCACCTCCCGTACTACGAGGAGACCATGTTCCCGGGCATGGACCTGGACAACGCGAAGTACTACCTCAAGGCCATGAACTGCCCCATGCACAACCTGATCTTCCGGTCGCGCGGGCGGTCCTACCGCGAGCTGCCCCTGCGGCTGTTCGAGTTCGGGTCGGTCTACCGGTACGAGCAGTCCGGCGTGGTGCACGGCCTGACCCGGGTGCGCGGCTTCGCCCAGGACGACTCGCACAGCTACGTGACCCCCGAGCAGGCCCCGGGGGAGATCCGGCACCTGCTGCACTTCGTGCTCGGTCTGCTGCGCGACTTCGGCCTCGACGACTACTACCTGGAGCTCTCCACGCGCGACGACTCCGACAAGTTCATCGGGTCCGACGCGGAGTGGACGGTCGCCACGGCCGTCCTCGAGGAGGCGGCGAAGGAGACCGGCCTGGAACTGGTGCCGGATCCGGGCGGGGCGGCCTACTACGGGCCGAAGATCTCCGTCCAGGCCCGGGACGCCATCGGCCGCACCTGGCAGATGTCGACCATCCAGTACGACTTCAACCAGCCGGCCCGGTTCGGCCTGGAGTACACGACCGGCGACGGCTCCCGGCAGCAGCCGGTGATGATCCACTCGGCCAAGTTCGGGTCGATCGAGCGGTTCTTCGGCGTGCTCACCGAGCACTACGCCGGCGCGTTCCCGGCCTGGCTGGCCCCGGTGCAGGTGGTCGGCATCCCGGTCACCGACGAGCAGGTGCCCTACCTGACCGACGTCGCCCTGAAGCTGCGCGCCCGCGGCATCCGCGTGGAGATCGACGACTCCGACGACCGGATGCAGAAGAAGATCCGGACGGCGAGCAAGCAGAAGATCCCGTTCGTCCTCATCGTCGGCGCCACCGACGCCGAGGCCGGCGCGGTCTCCTTCCGGTTCCGCGACGGCAGCCAGGACAACGGCGTGGCGGTGGACGCCGCCGTCGAGCGGATCGCCGGCTGGATCGCGGCCCGCAGCAACGCCGACCCGACGGCGGAGACCGGGGCGGTCCCCGGATGAGCGAGGACAACGCCCCTTACCGGGTGCCGGTCTCCTCCGACGACGGCGGCCCGGCGACGGTGTTCGAGCACCTGTGGACGCCCTACCGGATGGCCTACATCAGGGGCGAGGGCAAGCCCACCGGGGCGCACGACTGCCCGTTCTGCGTGATCCCCACGCTCGGCGACGAGGAGGGGCTGGTGGTGGCGCGCGGCTCGTCGGTGTTCGCCGTGCTCAACCTCTACCCGTACAACGCCGGCCACCTGATGCTCGTGCCCTACCGGCACGTGCCCGACTACACCGACCTCACGCCCGAGGAGGTCGCCGAGCTCGGCGCCTTCACCCAGACGGCGATGCGGGTGGTGCGCGCGGTGACCGGGGCCCACGGGTTCAACATCGGCATGAACCAGGGGGCCGTGGCCGGGGCGGGCATCGCCGACCACCTGCACCAGCACGCCGTGCCGCGCTGGGGCGGGGACACCAACTTCATGCCGGTGGTCGGGCTCACCCGCGTGCTCCCGCAGGTGCTGGGGGAGACCCGGGCACTGCTCGCCGGTGCGTGGGCCGACCACGCCGTCCCGGTACCGGAGGCCTGAGTGCTCGGCGTCAACGCCCGGCCCGTGGTGGCCAAGGTGGTCAACCCGCTGGCGGTCCGGCTGGCCCGCGTGGGAGTCACCCCCGACGTGGTGACCATCACCGGCACGGTCGGCGCGATCGCCGGGGCCGCCGGGCTCATCGCCACCGGGCACCTCTTCTGGGGCGCGTTCACCGTCACGGTGTTCGTCCTGCTGGACATGCTCGACGGCGCGCTCGCCCGCCTGCGCGGCGGCGGCTCGGTGTTCGGTGCGGTGCTGGACTCCACCGGCGACCGCGCGGCCGACGCCGCCATCTTCGGTGCACTGGTCTGGTGGTTCTCCGGCAGCGGCGACAACCGGCTGCTGGTGCTGCTCGCCCTGCTCTGCCTCGTGCTCGGCGTGCTCACCTCCTACATCAAGGCGCGGGCCGAGGGCATGGGCCTGACGTGCGACGTCGGGGTCGTCGAGCGGACCGAGCGGCTGATCCTCGTGCTGACCGGCACCGGGTTCACCGGGCTGGGCATCCCGTACGCCGTGCACGTGGCGCTCTGGGTGCTGCTGGCCGGCAGCGCGGTGACCGTGGCCCAGCGCGTCCTGGCGGTGAAGCGCGCCGCCGACGGCCGGCGGATCGCGTCGTGAGCGGTGCCCGGGAGCGGCTCGCCGGCCGGCTGTCCGACGCCGGGTACGCGGCCGGCTGGCGGGCGGTGCGCACGCTGCCGGAGCCGGCCGCGCGGGCGCTGTTCGACCGGGCGGGGGAGTGGGCCGCCGGCCGTGACGGAAGAGGCGTGCGCCAGTTGCGGGCCAACCTGCGCGTGGTCACCGGCGGGCGGCTGACCGAACCGGATCTCGCCGAGCTCACCCGCCGCGCGATGCGCTCCTACGCCCGCTACTGGCAGGAGGCCTTCCGGCTGCCGACGCTGACCGCGGAACGGATCCGCCGCGACAGCGACGTCCCCGGGATCGAGCACATCGCCCGCGCGCGCGCCGAGGGGCGCGGGGTGGTCGTGGCCCTGCCGCACAGCGGCAACTGGGACGCCGCCGGCGCCTGGTTCACCGGCTGGCTGGACGGGCCGTTCATGACCGTCGCCGAGCGGCTGCACCCCGAGTCGCTCTACCGCCGCTTCCTCGACTACCGCGAGTCGCTGGGCTTCCGGGTGGTGCCGCTCACCGGCGGGGAGCGCCCCAGCTCGGAGGTGCTGCGCGGGTGGCTCGCCGACGGCGGCGTCGCCTGCCTGCTGGTCGACCGCAACCTCGGGGCCGGCGGGGTCCCGGTGACGTTCTTCGGTCGGGCGGCCACCATGCCGGGCGGCGCGGCGCTGCTCGCCGAGCGCACGGGCGCGGCGCTGATCCCGGCCGTCTGCCAGTTCGCCGGAGGCGGGTGGCGGATGTGCGTGCACCCGGAGGTTCCGGTGCGCGGCCCCGGCCGGCTGGCCGACCGGGTGGGGACGGCGATGCAGCAGGTCGCCGACGTCTTCGCCGCCGGCATCGCCGAGCGCCCCGAGGACTGGCACGTGCTCGGCCGGATCTGGCCCGATGTCCCGCCCGACCCGCCCCGCTCGGAGGCGGCGGCCTGATGCGCATCGGCCTGGTCTGCCCCTACCGGTGGGACGTCCCCGGCGGCGTCCAGTACCACGTGCGCGACCTCGCCGGGACGCTGCGCGACATGGGCCACCACGTCGAGGTGCTGACCCCCGCGCAGCACGAGGAGTCGGTCACCGATCCCTCCCTCACCTTCGCCGGGCGCACCGTCCCGGTCCCGTACAACGGCTCGATGGCCGGCCTGCAGTTCGGGCCGGTGTCGGCCGCGCGGGTGCGCCGCTGGCTGCGCGAGGGCCGCTTCGACGTCGTCCACGTGCACGAGCCGTCGTCGCCGTCGGTGTCCCTGCTGGTGTGCATGATCGCCCGGGGGCCGATCGTGGCGACGTTCCACACGGCCACCACCCGGTCGAAGGTGCTGGCCGTCCTCGGGCCGATGGTCCGTCCCTGGCTGGAGCGCATCGCCGGGCGGATCGCCGTCTCGGACTTCGCCCGCCGGGTGCAGGTGGAGCATCTGGGCGGGGACGCGGTGATCATCCCCAACGGCGTGCACGTCGGGTTCTTCGCCCAAGGGCCCACGCTGACCGGGCGTCCGCGCGGCGACGGCCCGCCGACGGTCGGCTTCGTGGGGCGCTTCGACGAGCCGCGCAAGGGCCTGCCGGTGCTGCTCCAGGCCATGCGCACCGTCGTCCGGGCGCACCCGGACGCACGCCTGCTCATCGCCGGCCGCGGTGACGCCGACCAGCTGTGGTCGATGGTCGGCACCGACCTCCGGCCCCACGTGACGCTGCTGGGTGAGGTGTCGGAGGCGGACAAGGCGGCGCTGCTGCGCAGCGTCGACGTCTACTGCGCGCCCAACCTGCTCGGCGAGTCCTTCGGCGTGATCCTGATCGAGGCGATGGCCGCCGGGGCGCCGGTCGTCGCCAGCGACCTGGACGCCTTCGTCCGGGTGCTCGACGACGGCGCGGCAGGCGTGGTGGTGCGCCGGGACGACCCCGCGGCCCTCGGGCGGGCGCTGTCGGACCTGCTCGCCGACCCCGGCCGGCGCGCCGAGCTGGCCGCGCGCGGATCCCGGGCGGCCGCGACGTACGACTGGCAGCTGCTCGCCCGTCGCATCCTCGCCGTCTACGAGACCGTGCTCCCGCCCGGCGGCGGCGTGGTGACCGCCTCGCCCGAGCACGAGTTCCCCGGGGTGCCGCTGACGGGCACCGCGGCCGGACGTCCCCGCATCCGGCGCCCGCGCCGCTAGCCTCGGGGACCGTGACGCCCGAGGCCTGGTTGCTGCTCGCCGCCGGAGTGCTCCTGCTCCTGGTGGTCTGGACCGGGTGGACGCTCACCCGGCTGCGCCGGCTGGCCGCACGCGTGGACCGGGCCTGGGCCGCGCTGGACGCCCAGCTGCAGCGCCGTGCCGGCCTGGCCGAGGAGCTGGCCCGGCACCACCCCGCCGCGCTCGGCGACGACGTCCGCTCCCGGCTGGCCAGCGGTGCCGCCGGGGCGCGGGCCGCCCGGGACACGGGGGACCGGGAGCTGGCGGAGAACGCGCTGGGCCACGAGCTGCGGGAGCTGCCGCCGGACCTGCCCGGCGTCCCGGCCGCGCTGCGCACCGAGCTGGCGGGCACGCAGACGCGGGTCACCCTGGCCCGCCGCTTCTACAACGACGCCGTCCGCGACACCCGGGAGCTCCGCGGCCGTCGCGCCTCCCGCTGGGCGGGGCTGCACCGCAGGCGCCCGCTGCCCCGCTACTTCGACATCGACGACCGGCTGGGCGACGACGACCGGCTGGGCGACGTGGGGGCGGGTGCCGACGTCGCCGGCCGCCTCGCGTCCTGACGGCCGTAAGGTTGCTCGCAACTCAGCTGGGCTAGCGAAGGCGGACAACAGTGGCAGGGCACCTCGACCGGACGGACGACGGGACCGGGACCGAGCGCGTGAAGCGCGGCATGGCCGAGCAGCTCAAGGGCGGCGTCATCATGGACGTCGTCACCCCGGAGCAGGCCAGGATCGCCGAGGACGCCGGCGCGGTCGCCGTCATGGCGCTGGAGCGGGTGCCGGCCGACATCCGCGCCCAGGGCGGGATCGCGCGGATGAGCGACCCCGACATGGTGCAGGGGATCATCGACGCGGTCTCCGTCCCGGTGATGGCCAAGGCCCGCATCGGGCACTTCGTCGAGGCGCAGGTGCTCCAGTCCCTGGGCGTCGACTACATCGACGAGTCCGAGGTGCTCACGCCCGCGGACGAGGCGCACCACATCGACAAGCACGCGTTCACCGTGCCCTTCGTCTGCGGCGCCACCGACCTCGGCGAGGCGCTGCGGCGCATCTCCGAGGGGGCGGCGATGATCCGCTCCAAGGGTGAGGCGGGCACCGGCAACGTCGTCGAGGCGACCCGCCACATGCGGGCCCTGCGCGCCGGCATCCGCCGGCTGGCGAACCTGGACGAGACCGAGCTCTTCGTCGCGGCCAAGGAGCTGCGGGCCCCGCACGACATGGTCGCCGAGGTGGCGCGGCTGGGGAAGCTCCCCGTGGTGCTCTTCACCGCCGGCGGCATCGCCACCCCCGCCGACGCCGCGATGATGATGCAGCTCGGCGCCGAGGGCGTGTTCGTCGGCTCGGGCATCTTCAAGTCGGGCGACCCGGCGCAGCGCGCGGCCGCCATCGTGCAGGCCACCACCTTCCACGACGACCCCGACGTCATCGCCAAGGTCTCGCGCGGGCTGGGGGAGCCGATGGTGGGGATCAACGTCGCGACGCTCCCGGAGAGCGAGCGGTACGCCACCCGCGGCTGGTGAACGTGGACGTCCGGCGACGCATCGGCGGGCTGGACGTCGCGCGCGGGCTCGCCGTGCTCGGCATGTTCGCCGCCCACCTGCGCGTGGGCGGCGAGCTGCACCCGGACCCGCGGACGTGGACCGCGGTGGTCGACGGCCGCTCGTCGATCCTGTTCGCCACCCTGGCCGGCATCTCGGTGGCGCTCCTCTCCGGACGCGACCGGCCGCCCGAGGGGTCGGAGCTCGGCCGGGTGCGGGTGCGGATCGTCGTCCGCGCGTTGTGGGTCTTCGCCTTCGGGCTGGTCCTGGAGGCGCTGGGCACCTTCGTCGCGGTCATCCTGGGCGTGTACGGGGTGCTGTTCCTGCTCGTGCTGCCGTTCCTGCGGTGGCCGGTGCGCCGGCTGCTCGTGACCGCGGGCGTCGTCGCCGTCGTCGTCCCGCCGCTGCTCGTGATCGCCGGCCAGGCGCTCACCACGGCGGGGTCGGCGCAGGGGCTGCTCGCCTCGCTGCTGGTCACCGGCTACTACCCGGCGCTGCTCTGGATCGCCTTCGTGCTGGTGGGCCTCGCGGTAGGCCGGCTGGACCTGGCCTCCGGTGCGGTGCGTCTGCGGCTGGCCGCGGCGGGGGCGGCGGCCGCGGTCCTCGGCTACGGCGGGGGCTGGGTGAGCACGGAGCTCCTGACCGGCGGCATGCCCTCCGCGGGCCCGGAGACCGGCTTCGCCGTCCCGGGGATCTTCGACGTCGACTGGCTGACCGGCGCCGAGGCGCACAGCGGGACCACCTTCGAGGTCCTCGGCTCGACCGGGTTCGCCGTCCTCGTCGTGGTCGGCTGCCTGGTGCTCACCGAGCGGCTGCCGCGGCTGACCGCCCCGGTGGCCGCCGTGGGAGCGCTGGCGCTCACCGTCTACGCCACCCACCTCGTGGCCATCCGGGTGCTGATGGAGGTCATGCCCGGCCGGGTGCAGGGCCCCGTCCTGTGGGTGTGGTTCGCCGCCGCCGCGCTGGCCGGTGCGTGGGGGTGGCGGCGCACCGTCGGCCGCGGGCCGCTGGAGTCGCTGCTCACCTGGACGTCGAGCCGCGCGGCCGGGCTCACCCCGTCGGCGCCGGCGATCTGAGCCACGCCGTAGCGTGGGCGGCCGTGTCCACCGGCCCCACCCGCCCCGTCGTCGGGGTGCTGGCCCTCCAGGGCGACGTCCGCGAGCACCTCGCCGTGCTGCACGCCGAGGGCGCCGACGCCCGGCCGGTGCGCCGCCCCGAGGAGCTCGCCGACCTCCACGGGATCGTCCTCCCCGGCGGGGAGTCGACCACCATGGCGAAGCTGGCCGCGCGGTGGGGCCTGCTGCAGCCGCTGCGGGACGCCGTCGGCGCCGGGCTGCCCGCCTACGGCAGCTGCGCCGGGATGATCCTGCTCGCCGACCGGCTGCTGGACGCGCCGCCGGGCCAGGAGACCGTCGGCGGGCTGGACGTGACGGTCCGCCGCAACGCCTTCGGCCGCCAGGTGGACTCCTTCGAGACCCGGGTCGAGCTCGACGGGCTGGCCGGTGGGCCGGTGCACGCCGTGTTCATCCGCGCGCCGTGGGTGGAGGAGGCCGGGCCGGGGGTGCAGGTCCTCGGCCGGGTCGTCGGCGGACCGGCCGACGGTAGGATCGTCGCGGTCCGCCAGGGGGACGTGGTGGCCACCAGCTTCCACCCCGAGCTGACCGGGGATCGCCGGGTGCACGCGCTGTTCGTCGACATCGTGCGCCGTCACCTGGCCGACGCAGAGAGGGGAGAGCCGTGAGCGGCCACTCCAAGTGGGCGACGACCAAGCACAAGAAGGCCGGGATCGACGCCAAGCGCGGCAAGCTCTTCGCCAAGCTGATCAAGAACATCGAGGTCGCGGCCCGCACCGGCGGCGGTGACCCCGCCGGCAACCCGACGCTCTACGACGCCATCCAGAAGGCCAAGAAGAGCTCGGTGCCCAACGACAACATCGACCGCGCGGTCAAGCGCGGCGCCGGCCTCGAGGCCGGCGGCGTCGACTACCAGGGCATCACCTACGAGGGCTACGCCAGCGGCGGCGTCGCGGTGCTCATCGAGTGCCTCACCGACAACAAGAACCGCTCCGCCATGGAGGTCCGCACCGCCATGACGCGCAACGGCGGGTCGATGGCCGACCCCGGCTCGGTCTCCTACCTCTTCTCCCGCAAGGGCGTGGTCGTGGTCCCGACGTCCGACGAGGTCGACGAGGACAGCGTGCTCATGGCGGTGCTGGACGCCGGCGCCGAGGAGGTGCGCGACCTCGGCGACACCCTCGAGGTGCTCTGCGAGCCCACCGACCTGGTCGCCGTCCGCACCGCCCTGCAGGACGCGGGCATCGACTACGACTCCGCCGAGGCCGGCTTCCAGCCCAGCGTCCAGGTGGAGCTCGACGCCGAGGGCGCGGCCAAGGTCTTCCGGCTGATCGACGCACTCGAGGACTGCGACGACGTGCAGAACGTCTACGCCAACTACGACGTGCCCGACGAGGTCATGGAGCAGGTCGCGGCCGACGCCTGAAAGGACCCCGGTGCCCCCCTTCCCCTCGCTCCGCTCGGGGTGGGGCCCTGCACCGGGGCCGTTCCAGTACGTCACCGGGCTCGGCGTGGGGCCCTGCACCGGGACCGTTCCATCAGCTCACCAGGGCGTGTTGGCGGGGTTCGGTCGGGGGCTGCGGTTAGCCTCGGTCGAACACCAGTTCGGCTGACGGGAGCGTGACCATGCGGGTGCTCGGCATCGACCCGGGCCTCACCCGGTGCGGGTGGGGAGTGGTCGACGGGCGCCCGGGGGCGCGGCCGACGGCGGTCGGGGTCGGGGTGGTCCGCACCCTGGCGGAGCTGGACGTGGAGTTGCGGCTGCTGGAACTGCACACCGCGGTCACGGCGCTGCTGCGCGAGCACCGCCCCGACGTGGTCGCCATCGAGCGGGTGTTCACCCAGAACAACAAGGGCACCGCCACGGGGACGGCGCAGGCGGCCGGGGTCGCTGCGCTCGCCGCGGCCCAGGCCGACCGGCCGGTCGCCTGGCACACGCCCAGCGAGGTCAAGGCGGCCATCTCCGGCAACGGCCGCGCGGACAAGGAGCAGGTCACCCTCATGATCACCCGGGTCCTCGGGCTCGCGGCCGCCCCCAAGCCGGCCGACGCCGCCGACGCGCTCGCGCTGGCCGTCTGCCACGCCTGGCGCGGTCCGGCGCAGCAGCGGCTGCGCACGGCGGCGCTCGCCGGCGGCATCGGTGCGCCGGTGCGGTCCACCACGCTGCCGCGGTGGACGGGGGTGGCGGCGCGATGATCGCCAGCGTGAGCGGCCGGGTCGCCGCGGTCTCCCCGGACGGCGCCGTCGTTCATGTCGGCGGGATCGGCCTCGCGGTGCAGTGCACCCCGGGCACCATCGCCCGCCTGCAGGTGGGGGAGGCCGCCCGGCTGGCCACCAGCCTGGTGGTGCGCGAGGACTCGCTCACCCTCTACGGCTTCGCCGACGACGACGAGCGCCAGCTGTTCGAGCTGCTGCAGACCGCCAACGGCGTCGGCCCGCGCCTGGCGCAGGCGGTGCTGGCGATCCACCCGCCGCGCGAGGTGCGCCGGGCGGTCTCGATGGCCGACGTCAAGGCGCTCATGCAGGTGCCGGGCATCGGCAAGAAGGGCGCCGAGCGGCTGATCCTGGAGCTGCGCGACCGGCTGGGCTCCACCACCACCGACACCTCCCTGGACGCGCCCGCCCCCACCGGGCTGCCGTCGCTCACGCCGGTGGCCCCGTGGCGGGACCAGCTCTCCAGCGCGCTGGTCGGCCTGGGGTGGAGCGGCAAGGAGGCCGAGACCGCGGTGGGTCAGCTCGCCCCGGTGGCCGACGAGCAGATCGCCGCGACCGGGAGCGTGGAGGTCGCGGTGCTGCTGCGGCGGGCCCTCCAGCTGCTGGGTAGGTCGTGAGCGCCCCGTTCGACCGGTCGCTGACCGGCGACCTGGCCGCCGACGTGACGCCGGAGTGGGCGGTGTCGCCGCAGGCCGGCGACGAGGAGCGGGTCGTCGAGTCCGCGCTCCGGCCGCACTCGCTGCACGACTTCATCGGCCAGCCGAAGGTCGCCCGCCAGCTCGCCCTGGTCCTCGAGGGGGCCAAGCGGCGCGGGCGTACCCCCGACCACGTGCTGCTCTCCGGGCCGCCCGGGCTCGGTAAGACCAGCCTGGCGCTGATCATCGGCTCCGAGCTCGGCACCTCGGTGAAGATCACCAGCGGTCCGGCGATCGAGCGGTCGGGCGACCTGGCGGCGATGCTGTCGAACCTGGCGCCCGGCGACGTGCTCTTCATCGACGAGATCCACCGCATCGCCCGGCCCGCCGAGGAACTGCTCTACATGGCGATGGAGGATTTCCGCGTCGACGTCGTCGTCGGCAAGGGGCCGGGGGCGACGGCGATCCCGCTGGAGATCAACCCCTTCACCCTCGTCGGGGCCACCACCCGGGCCGGGCTGCTGACCGGCCCGCTCCGCGACCGGTTCGGCTTCGTCGGGCAGATGGAGTTCTACGAGCCGGCCGAGCTGCAGCGGGTGCTCGCCCGCAGCGCCGCGCTGCTCGGCGTCGAGCTCACCGACGAAGGGTCCGCCGAGATCGCCGGCCGCTCCCGCGGGACCCCCCGCATCGCCAACCGGCTGCTGCGCCGGGTGCGCGACTACGCCGAGGTGGAGGCCGACGGCCGCGTCACCCTGCAGGTCGCCGAGGCCGCGCTGGCGCTCTACGACGTCGACCACCTCGGGCTGGACCGCCTCGACCGCGCCGTCCTCGAGGCGCTCGTGGGCAAGTTCGGCGGCGGGCCGGTGGGCGTCGCCACCCTCGCCGTCGCCGTGGGGGAGGAGCCGCACACCGTCGAGGAGGTGTGCGAGCCGTTCCTCGTGCGGGCCGGGTTGCTGGCGCGCACGCCGCGCGGGCGGGTCGCCACCGAGGCCGCCTGGGAGCACCTGGGCCGGCCGGTGCCGCGGGGCGGCGTCCCCCTCGGGCGGGTCACAGCAGACCCACCGGTACCGGGGTCGTCGTCAGAGACCCTGTTCGACGCCTAGACTCCCGGACGCTGGCGCGCAACTCGCAGGCCGGGCCGTGCGCGTCCCGCCTGGTCGCCGCGCGCACGGCAACCGACGCACCCGAGCGGTCCCGTCCCGGGCCGCACCACCGCGAGGCACCTGTCGCGGAAGAGAGGCACACCTGTCGTGGAGTACTTCCCGCTGATCATGCTGGCCCTGCTGGCCGTCGTGCTGTTCGTCCTGCCCGCGCGGCAGCGCAAGCGCATGCAGGAGCAGCAGGCCGCGTTGCAGGCCTCCCTCGCGATCGGCACCCCGGTCATGACCACGAGCGGCATGCACGGCACCGTCGCCGCGCTGGGGGACACGACGCTGGACCTGGAGATCGCCCCGGGCGTCGTCGTCACCTTCGCCCGGCAGGCGATCCTCGAGGTGCGCCGCCCGGCAGGCGCCGCGCCGTCCGACGGGGACGCCGCGCGCCCGGCCGACGGCACCGTCTGACCCGGAGGAGCTCCGTGGCCAACCGCACGCTCCCGGCGGGGCGCTACTTCGGCGCGTTCGCGCTGATCGTCGCCCTGCTCTACGGGCTGGTGTTCTTCACCGGGGACACCCGCACCCCGCAGCTCGGCCTCGACCTGCGCGGCGGCACCACGGTGACCCTCGCCGCCCGGACCCCCGACGGTCAGGCGCCGGCCCAGGAGGACCTGGAGCTCGCCCGCCAGATCATCGAGCAGCGGGTCAACGGGCTCGGCGTCGCCGAGGCCGAGGTGGTCACCGAGGGCGACAGCAACATCATCATCTCCGTCCCGGGGGACGACGGCGAGCAGGCCCGCCAGCTCGGCGCCACCGCGCAGCTGCGGTTCCGGCCGGTGGTCCAGGGCCCCGCCCCGGCCGTCCCGGCCGAGGAGGACCCCGCCACGGAGGAGGGGGCCGAGGAGGGCGTGGACCCCGAGGTCGCCGACGGCGCCGTCGAGGACCCGACCCTGCCCGACCCGGACGCACCCGCCGTGACGCAGGAGGAGGCGGCGGCCGAGTTCGCCACCCTCACCTGCGAGGCGGACAACGTCACCGGCGACGTCGCGCGGCCGGATTCCTTCGTGGCCGCCTGCAGCGAGGACGGCACCGCCAAGTACCTGCTCGGACCCACGATCATCGAGGGCACCGAGATCGACGACGCCAACCCGGGCACCGAGCCCGGGACCGGTGAGTGGATCGTGCTGCTGGACTTCCAGTCCGACGGCCTCGCCACGTGGGCGACGTACACCACCGCCAACGTCGGCTCGCCGGTCGCCTTCACCCTGGACGGGCGGGTCATCTCGGCGCCGACCGTCAACAGCCCGATCACCACCAACCCGACGACGATCACCGGTCAGTTCGACCAGGAGTCGGCCACCGAGCTGGCCAACCAACTGCGCTACGGCGCCCTGCCGCTGACCTTCACCCAGGCGACGGCGCAGTCGATCTCCACCGAGCTCGGCGAGGAGCAGCTCGAGGCCGGGCTGATCGCCGGGGCGATCGGCATCGCCCTGGTGTTCGTGTACGCGCTCCTCTACTACCGGCTGCTCGGCCTGGTGATGATCGCCAGCCTCGCCCTCTCGGCGGTGGTGGTCTACGCCTGCCTGATCCTGCTGGGCCGCGAGATCGGCTTCACCCTGAGCCTCGCCGGCATCGCCGGGTTCATCGTGTCGATCGGCATCACCGCCGACTCCTTCGTCGTCTACTTCGAGCGGCTCAAGGACGAGATCCGCGAGGGCCGGTCGCTGCGGTCCGCCGTCCCGCGGGCCTGGGTCCGCGCGCGACGCACGATCCTGTCCGCGGATGCGGTGAGCTTCCTGGCCGCGGCGATCCTCTACCTGCTGGCGATCGGGGACGTGAAGGGCTTCGCCTTCACCCTCGGCATGTCGACCGTGCTGGACCTCGTCGTCGTCTTCCTCTTCACCCACCCGCTCATGGCCGTGCTGTCGCGGTTCAAGGGCTTCGGCCGGAACCGCTTCTCCGGGCTGGGACGGGTGGAGCACACCCGCCGGCCCGGTACGGAGGCGCCCGCCGGGGAACTCGTCGGCGCCGCCTCCGGTGGTCGCCAGGACAGGAGCACCACATGACCCGCCCGACGGACCCGGCGGAGCCGACGCCCGCGGACGAGCCGACGCCCGCGGACGAGCCGGTGGCCACCGGCGAGGAGGCGCTCGCCGACGCCGGCCTGCCCCAGGATCCGGCCGACGACGACGTCGCCGCGACCCCGGCCCCCCGGGCCGGGCGCGCGGGGCTCGCGCACCGGCTCTACAACGGCGAGGCCGGGTTGGACGTCGTCGGCCGCAGCCGGCTGATCTACAAGATCACCGCGATCGTGGTGCTGCTGTGCATCGCCTCCATGGTGTTCCGCGGCTTCAACTTCGGCATCGACTTCGCCGGCGGCAACAGCTTCCGCCTGCCCGGCACCCAGGAGCAGCTGCAGGACGCCCGGGCCGCGGCCGAGGACGCCGGGGCCGAGGTGGCGACGGCGCAGATCGTCGGCGGGGACACGCTGCTCATCCGCACGGCCCAGCTCGACAACGAGACCGAGCGCGCCGTGGTGGAGGAGCTGGCCGAGACCGTCGGCATCGCGCCCGAGTCGGTGAGCCCGGAGTCGGTCAGCGCCGAGTGGGGCCAGGACATCACCGACCAGGCGCTCGTCGCGCTGGCCGTCTTCCTCGTCGCGGTCGTCCTCTTCCTGGCCGTGCGCTTCCAGCCGAAGATGGCGGTCGGCGCCATGGCCGCGCTGGTGCACGACATCGTGATCACCGCCGGGGTGTACTCGCTGGTCGGGTTCGAGGTGACGCCGTCGACGGTCATCGGCTTCCTGACCATCCTCGGGTTCTCGCTCTACGACACCGTGGTGGTGTTCGACAAGGTCGACGAGAACACCCGCGACCTCGAGCGCAGCGCCCGGATGACCTGGGGCGAGGCGGCCAACCTGGCCGTCAACCAGACGCTGATGCGGTCGATCAACACCTCGGTCATCGCGCTGCTCCCCGTCGCGGGTCTCCTCTTCGTCGGGGCCGGGCTGCTCGGCGTCGGCACCCTCAAGGACCTCGCCCTCGTGCTCTTCGTGGGCCTGGCCGCCGGCACCTACTCCTCGATCGTGCTCGCCACGCCGATCGTCGCCGACCTCAAGGAGCGGGAGCCCGAGGTCCAGGCGCTGCGCCGGCGGGTGCTGGCCCGGCGCTCCTCGGCCGCCCGCACGGGCGGTGCTGCCGCCCCGGCCGGCCCGGTCGCCAGCGCGCGGCGGCGCCGGCCGGCCGGCGGGGTGGCCGTGGCCGACCTGCCCGAGAGCGTGCCGGCGGACGTCGTCGTGGAGTCACCCGCGTCGGTGCGCCCGGACGGGTCGCGGGGCGCCACCGCCGCGCCGCGGCCTGGCGTCCGGCCGCAGCGCCCGGGCGCCGGTCGGCCGTCGGGCAAGCGGCGCCGGTGAGCGCGGTGCCCGCCGAGCTCCCGCTCGACCAGCTCATCGCCTCGCTCACCGTCGACGTCCCGGACCACCCCGAGCCCGGGATCGTCTTCCGGGACCTGACGCCGGTCTTCGCCGACGGTGACGCCTTCCGGCGGATGGTCGACGGGCTGGCCACCCCGGGCGCGTCGGACCCCCGGACGGCCGCGCTGGCCACCCGGCACCCCGGTGGTCGTCCCTTCGACGTCGTCGCCGGGGTGGAGGCGCGCGGGTTCCTGCTCGCTGCGGCCGTCGCGCTCGACGCCGGCGTCGGGGTGGTGCCGGTCCGCAAAGCGGGCAAGCTGCCGCGCGAACGGGTCTCGGCCGAGTACACCCTGGAGTACGGCACCGCGACGCTGGAGCTGCACGCGGACTCCGTCCGGCCCGGGCAGCGGGTGCTGCTCGTGGACGACGTGCTCGCCACCGGTGGCACGCTCGGCGCCGCCATCGCGCTGGTGGAGCAGCTCGGCGGGGTCGTGGCGGGGATCTCGGTGGTCGTGGAGCTGGCCGCGCTCGGTGGCCGGCAGCTGCTGGCCCCGCACACCGTGCACGCCCTCTGGGCCACCTGACCGAGGGAGATCCCGGTCGCGAGCCCGGCGGCGGCGGGCGCGGTCCCGCTAGCATGGTGAGGGTCCCCCCTCTGCCAGCCGCAGGAGTCGCCGTGGCCTCCGAAGTAGCCGCCGACGCGGCTGCCGCGCGGGCCGGGGCAGCCACCGGTGGGGTCGTCGCCGAGCCCGTGGCCGAGGCGCCCGTGCGCAGCCCGCTGCCCGAGCGCCCGGCGGTCCGCCGTCCCGACGACGTCGGCGCGGAGCCCGACGCCGAGCCCGGCACCCCGCGCCGGCGCGTCCGCGACCGGCTCGCCCGCCGGATCGTCGCCGGCCAGCGCAGCGGCCTGGTCCGGCCGGTCCTGGAACCGCTCGCGGCCCTGCACCGGCAGAGCCACCCCAAGGCCGACCTGGTGCTGCTGCAGCGGGCCTACGACGTCGCGGAGAGCGCGCACAGCAGCCAGAAGCGCAAGAGCGGCGACCCCTACATCACCCACCCGCTCGCCGTCGCCACCATCCTCGCCGGCCTCGGCATGGACACCACGACGCTGATCGCGGCGCTGCTGCACGACACCGTCGAGGACACCGGCGTCACCCTGGAGACGATCACCACCGACTTCGGCTCGGAGGTGGCCCACCTCGTCGACGGCGTCACGAAGATCGACAAGGTGAAGCTGGGCGACGCGGCCCAGGCCGAGACGATCCGCAAGATGATCGTGGCGATGTCCCGCGACCCGCGGGTGCTGGTCATCAAGCTCGCCGACCGGCTGCACAACATGCGCACGCTGCGCTTCCTCCCGCCCGAGAAGCAGGAGAAGAAGGCGCGCGAGACGCTGGAGATCCTCGCCCCGCTGGCCCACCGGCTGGGCATGAACACGATCAAGTGGGAGCTCGAGGACCTCGCGTTCGCCACGCTCTACCCGAAGCGCTACGACGAGATCGTGCGGTTGGTCGCCGAGCGGGCGCCTTCCCGCGACACCTACCTGGCCGAGGTCACCGCGTCGGTCACCGAGCAGCTGCGGGCGGCCAAGATCGAGGCCGTCGTCACCGGCCGCCCCAAGCACTACTACTCGATCTACCAGAAGATGATCGTCCGGGGCCGGGACTTCACCGACATCTGGGACCTCGTCGGCATCCGGATCCTGGTCGACTCGGTGCGCGACACCTACGCGGCGCTGGGCATCATGCACGCCCACTGGCAGCCGGTGCCCGGCCGGTTCAAGGACTTCGTGGCGATGCCGAAGTTCAACATGTACCAGTCGCTGCACACGACGGTCATCGGGCCGCAGGGCAAGCCGGTCGAGCTGCAGATCCGCACCCACGACATGCACCGCACCGCCGAGTACGGCATCGCGGCGCACTGGAAGTACAAGGAGAAGGCCCGCGCCGGCGGCAAGCCCGCGGCGGGGGAGAGCGGCGCGCCGCCCAAGGCCGGCTCGGCCGACGACATGCTGTGGCTCCGCCAGCTGCTGGACTGGCAGCGCGAGGCCCAGGAGCCCGGGGAGTTCCTCGAGACCCTGCGCTACGACCTGGGGCCGCAGGAGGTCTTCGTCTTCACGCCCAAGGGCGACGTCGTCAGCCTGCCGGGCGAGTCCACGCCGGTCGACTTCGCCTTCGCGGTGCACACCGAGGTCGGCTACCGCACCATCGGAGCCCGGGTGAACGGCTCGCTGGTCTCGCTGGACAGCAAGCTCTCCAACGGCGACGTCGTCGAGATCTTCACCTCGAAGTCGCCCACGGCCGGCCCCTCGAAGGACTGGCTGACCTTCGTCGGCTCCTCGCGCGCCCGGACGAAGATCCGCCAGTGGTTCACCAAGGAGCGCCGTGAGGACGCGGTCGACGCCGGCAAGGAGGCGCTGACCCGGGCCATGCGCAAGGCGGGCCTGCCGCTGCAGCGGCTGCTCGGCGGCGAGGCGCTGTCGACGCTGGCCAAGGACCTGCGGTTCGCCGACGTCACCGCCCTCTACGCGGCGGTGGGGGAGAGCCAGCTCTCGGCCGCCTCCGTGGTCGAGAAGCTCATGGCCGCCCTGGGCGGCAGCGAGGGCGCGGCGGAGGACATCGCCGAGACCGCCATCCCGACCCGCCGGCCCTCGACGCGGCGCACGGCCCGCGGCGACCCGGGGATCATCGTCCACGGCATGACCGACGTCTGGGCCAAGCTCGCCAAGTGCTGCACCCCGGTGCCCGGCGACGAGGTGCTCGGCTTCGTGACCCGCGGCGGGGGTGTCAGCGTGCACCGCACCGACTGCACCAACGCCGGGGATCTGCGGAGCAAGCCTGAACGTCTGGTGGAGGTCGAGTGGGCCTCCTCGCCGGGGTCGGTGTTCCTGGTGGCCATCCAGGTGGAGGCCCTCGACCGGCACCGCCTGCTGTCGGACGTGACCAAGGCGCTCGCCGACGAGCGGGTGAACATCCTCTCCGCGTCGGTGCAGACCAGCCGCGACCGGGTGGCGATCAGCCGGTTCACCTTCGAGCTGGCCGACCCCGCGCACCTGGGCGCGGTGCTGCAGACGGTGCGCAACGTCGAGGGCGTCTTCGACGTCGAGCGCGTCACGGCCTGACCACCGCGGCCCCGCGCACCCCGCCGGCGCCGTTCCCTGGTGATCAGGTCACCTGATCGTTCCGGGTCCTGGCTCACCTCCGGTGGTGAGCCAGGAGCCCTGCAGGTGAGCCGGGAGGGCGGCCGGCTCAGCCGACGACGGCCATGTCCTCGATGGTGACCGGGATGTTCGGGGCGCCGTCGCCCGGGCCCTCGGCACCCTGGACCCCGCCGGCGGCGACCGCGTCGAGCACACCGAGGCCGGCCTCGTCGATCGTGCCGACCACCGTGTACTCCGGGGGCAGCTCGGTGTCGACGAAGGTCAGGAAGAACTGGCCGCCCGTGCTGTTCGGGGCCGCGGTCTTGGCCATGGCGACGGTCCCGCGGGGGTAGGTCGTGTCCGGGGTGACCTCTTCGGCGTACTTGTAGCTGGGCCCGCCGGAGCCGGTGCCGGTCGGGTCGCCGCACTGCAGCACCCCGAAGGTCTCGGCGTTGACCAGCCGGTGGCAGGGCGTGCCGTCGTAGAAGCCCTGCTCGGTGAGGTACGTGAAGCTGGCCGCCGCGCAGGGGGCCTGCGCCCGGTCCAGGGTGAGCGTGAGGTCGCCCTGGTCGGTGCTCATCAGCACGGTGGCGGTGCCCTGCGTGGGCGTGGCCTCCGGGTTGGGCGGGGTGCCCACGTCGGTGAGGTTGGTGTTGCCCGACTCGTCGGGCAGGTACTCGCAGGTGACCGTGCCGTCGGCGTTGGTGGTGCGCGCCGCCGACGAGGTGGCCGCCGGCGTGGTCGGCTCGGCCGCCAGGTCGTCGGTCGCGTCGTCGCCGCCGAACACGTTCGTGATGAGCAGGGCGGCCCCGACGACCACGACGACGGCGAGCGCGGTGAGCAGCAGCCCGAGGTTCCGGCGGCGCTTCTTCGCCTGCTCGGCGCGGCGCTCCAGCTGGCGCTGCAGGTGACGCTGCGCGGCTTCCCGACGCTGCTTGTTCGTGGGCACGGGGGCGGACTCCTCGGGCGGACGGGGCTTCGTGGGCGGCCGCGACGGCGGGCGGCGGCGCTGGTCGGGGTGGAAGTCTAGGTGGCGGGACTGGACGTTCCCTGGCAGCGCCGGAACGCCCGTGCGCCCCCGCGTAACCTGCACGGGTGCTCATCCGTTCGTTCCCCGCCGGCGCGTTCGGCACCAACTGCTATGCCGTGGCGTCCGGACCGGGGCAGGAGTGCGTCGTCGTCGACCCGGGCATGGACGCCGTCGAACCCCTCGCCCGGATGCTCGCCGAGGACGGTCTCAAGCCCGTCGCCGTGGTGCTCACCCACGGGCACCTGGACCACACCTTCTCGGTGCTGCCGGTCTGCGACGGCTACGACATCCCCGCCTACCTGCACCCCGACGACTTCGGGATGCTCAGCGACCCCGCCCGCTGGCACGGGCCCGCGCTGGCCCCGCTGATCACCGGCGTCCGGCTGCCGGACCCGTCGGACGTGCAGTCGCTCGACGACGGCGCGGTGCTGTCGCTGGCCGGGGTGGACCTCACCGTGCGGCACGCGCCCGGGCACACCCAGGGCTCGGTGGTCTTCGAGCTCGACCTCGGCGAGGCGCCCGGGCTGCTCGCCGGCGACGTGCTCTTCGCCGGCTCGGTCGGCCGCGTGGACCTGCCCGGCGGCTCGTGGGACGCGATGCTCTCGTCGCTGCGCGACGTCGTCCTGCCGCTCGCCGACGAGACCGTCGTGCTGCCCGGCCACGGCCCGGCGACGACGATCGGCCGCGAGCGGGCGACCAACCCCTACCTGGCCGAGGCCGCGGTCGCGCCGAAGGGGCGGGGGTTGTGAGCGAGCCTGCGAGCTCACCAGAGGGCACAGCAGCTCCGCGAACGCGGCTGACGAGGGCCAGCGAGGAGGACACGTGAGCGGGCTGACCGCGCCGAAGGGCACCTTCGACACGCTGCCGCCGGACTCCGCCCGCTTCCTCGCCGTCCGCGACACGCTGACCGCGCCGCTGCGGCGGGCCGGCTACGGCTACGTCGAGACGCCGGTGTTCGAGGAGACCGCCGTCTTCTCCCGCGGCGTCGGTGAGTCCACCGACGTCGTGACGAAGGAGATGTACACCTTCACCGACCGCGGCGGTCGCTCGCTGACCCTGCGCCCCGAGCTCACCGCCGGGCTGATGCGCGCCTTCATCGAGCACCGCCTGCACGGCGGCGCGCTGCCGGTGAAGCTCTGGACGGTCGGCACGGCGTTCCGCTACGAGCGGCCGCAGGCCGGCCGGTACCGCCACTTCACCCAGGTGGACATGGAGGCGCTCGGCGTCGACGACCCGGCGCTGGACGCCGAGGTGGTGGCGCTGGGCGTGCAGGGGTTCCGCGATCTCGGCCTCACCGACTTCGAGCTGCTGCTCACCTCGCTGGGCGACGCCACCTGCCGCCCGCAGTACCGCGACCTGCTGGTGGCCTTCTTGGACAAGCTGGACCTCGACGAGGAGACCCGGCGCCGGGCCGCGATCAACCCGCTGCGGGTGCTCGACGACAAGCGGCCCGAGGTGCAGGCGCAGCTCGACGACGCCCCGCTGATGGTCGACCACCTCTCGGATTCCACGAAGGCCCACTACGACGCCGTCCGCCAGCACCTCACCGACCTCGGCGTTCCGTGGACCGAGGCGCCGAAGCTGGTCCGCGGGCTGGACTACTACACGAAGACGACGTTCGAGTTCGTGCACCACGGCCTGGGCGCGCAGTCGGCCATCGGCGGCGGCGGGCGCTACGACGGGCTGTCGGCGGCCCTGGGCGGGCCCGACGTCTCCGGGATCGGCTACGCCGTCGGGGTCGACCGCACGCTGCTGGCCGTCCAGGCCGAGGGGCTCGACGTCGGCGTGGCCGCCGGGGTGCAGGCGTTCGTCGTCCCGCTGGGAGCCGAGGCCAAGCGGCTGGCCGTCCGGCTGGTCGGGCAGCTCCGGGAGGCCGGGATCCCCGCCGACACCGTCTACGGCGACCGCGGGCTCAAGGGCGCGATGAAGGCCGCGGACCGCTCCGGCGCCACGCACGTCGTCGTCGTGGGGGAGCGGGACCTGGCCGAGGGCGTCGGCCAGCTCAAGGACATGCGCACCGGCGAGCAGCGGCCCGTGCCCGTGGGCGAGCTGTTCGAGACCGTGCGTGCGAGTGTGGAGGAGTGAGTACTTCGATGGAGCAGCGACCGCTCGGGAGGACCGGGGCCGAGGTCGGCGTGATCGGGCTGGGCACGTGGCAGCTCGGCGGTGACTGGGGCGACGTCGACGAGGACACCGCCGCCGAGGTGCTCGACGCCGCGCTCGACGCCGGGGTGACCCTGCTGGACACCGCCGACGTCTACGGCGGCGGCCGCTCCGAGGAGCGGATCCGCAAGGCGCTCGCGCCCCGGGCCGACCGGCCGTTCGTGGCCACCAAGGCCGGCCGGCGCGCCGACCCGTTCGAGGCCGCGCAGTACACGCAGGAGAACCTGCGCGCCTGGGTGGACCGGTCGCGCCGCAACCTCGGCGTCGACACCCTCGACCTGGTGCAGCTGCACTGCCCGCCGACCGCCGTCTACTCCGACCAGCGCGTGTACGACACCCTCGACGGGTTCGTCGCCGACGGCTCGATCGCCGCCTACGGCGTCTCGGTGGAGACCGTCGAGGAGGGCCTGACGGCGCTGCAGCACCCGGGCGTGGCCACCATCCAGGTCATCCTCAACATCTTCCGGCGCAAGCCGCTGGAGGAGCTGCTCCCCGCCGCTGCCGCCGCCGGCGTGGGCGTGCTCGCCCGCGTCCCGCTGGCCAGCGGGCTGCTCACCGGCAAGTACGACGAGTCGACGACCTTCCCGGCCGACGACCACCGGAACTTCAACCGCAACGGCGAGGCCTTCGACGTCGGCGAGACCTTCGCCGGTGTGCCGTTCGACGTCGGCGTCGCCGCGGCCCGCGAGGTGGCCGAGATCGCCGGCGACGCGGTGCCCACCGCTGCGTTCGCGCTGCGCTGGGTCATCGACCAGCCCGGCGTCACCACCGTCATCCCGGGGGCGCGCAACGTCACCCAGGTGCGCGGCAACGTCGCGGCCGCCACCATGGCGCCGCTCTCGGACAGCCAGCTCGCCGACCTCGAGCGCGTGTACGACGAGCGCATCCGCGCCCACGTGCACGACCGCTGGTAACCCCCTCCCTGTCTCTCTCGAAAGGCACCTCCGTGCTCCGCACCCACGACGCCGGAACGCTGCGCGCGTCCGACGCCGGCACCACCGTCACCCTCGCCGGCTGGGTGGCCCGCCGCCGCGACCACGGCGGGGTGGTCTTCCTCGACCTGCGCGACGCCTCCGGGTACGTGCAGGTCGTCGTCCGCGAGGAGGAGGCCCACCACCTGCGCAACGAGTACTGCGTGCTCGTCACCGGTGAGGTGCGGCGCCGGCCGGAAGGCAACGAGAACCCCGAGCTGCCCACCGGCGACATCGAGGTGGCCACCTCGGAGCTGCGCGTGCTGTCGGCCTCGGCGCCGCTGCCGTTCCCGATCGAGACCGACCAGGCGGCCTCCGACGACGTCCGCTACAAGTACCGCTACCTCGACCTGCGCCGGCAGGGCCCGGCGAGGGCCATGCGGCTGCGCTCGGAGATCAGCCGCATCGCCCGCGGGGTGATGGCCGGTCACGGGTTCACCGAGGTGGAGACGCCGAACCTGACGCGCTCCACCCCCGAGGGCGCGCGGGACTTCCTCGTGCCGGTGCGCCTGCAGCAGGGCAAGTGGTACGCGCTGCCGCAGTCTCCGCAGCTGTTCAAGCAGCTGCTGATGATCGGCGGCCTGGAGCGCTACTACCAGATCGCCCGCTGCTTCCGGGACGAGGACTTCCGCGCCGACCGGCAGCCGGAGTTCACCCAGCTGGACTTCGAGATGAGCTTCGTCGAGCGCGACGACGTGCTGGCGATCGCCGAGGACGTCGTCGGCGCGTTGTGGCGGGAGCTGGCGTCCTACGAGATCCCCGAGATCCCGCGGATGACCTACCGCGAGGCCATGGACCGGTTCGGCTCGGACAAGCCCGACCTGCGCTTCGGCATCGAGCTCACCGAGCTGACCTCGTACTTCGCCGACACCCCGTTCCGGGTCTTCCAGGCGCCCTACGTCGGCGCCGTCGTCATGCCCGGCGGCGGCTCGCAGCCGCGGCGGGCGTTCGACGCCTGGCAGGACTGGGCCAGGTCCCGGGGCGCGCGCGGACTGGCCTACGTCACGATCGCCGAGGACGGCACGCTCGGCGGGCCGGTCGCCAAGAACATCTCCGACGCCGAGCGCGACGGGCTGGTGGAGGCCGTGGGTGCTGCGCCGGGCGACTGCGTCTTCTTCGCCGCCGGCGCCCGCCGCACCTCGCAGGAACTGCTCGGCGCGGCCCGCAACGAGATCGCCAAGCGTCTCGACCTCATCGAGCCCGGGTCCTGGTCGTTCCTGTTCGTCGTCGACTTCCCGATGTTCGAGGAGACCGAGGACGGCGACTGGACCTTCATGCACCACCCGTTCACCTCGCCCACCCCCGAGTGGCGCGACCGGTTCGCCGAGGACAAGGGCGCGGCGCTGTCCGACGCCTACGACATGGTGATCAACGGCAACGAGGTGATGAGCGGCTCGGTGCGCATCCACGACGCCGAGCTGCAGGAGCGGGTGTTCGAGACCCTCGGCATGTCCCGGGAGGAGGCCCGCGAGCGGTTCGGTTTCTTCCTCGAGGCGTTCGCCTACGGCCCGCCGCCGCACGCGGGGGCCGCGCTGGGCTGGGACCGGCTCTCGGCCCTGCTGTCGGGGGTGGAGTCGATCCGTGAGGTCATCGCGTTCCCGAAGACCGGTGCCGGGTTCGACCCGCTGACCGGTGCGCCGACGCCGATCACCGAGGCGCAGCGCAAGGAGGCCGGCATCGACGCGAGGCCCGAGGAGCCGGCCCTGCCGGGTCAGCCCGGCGCGCCGGGCCCGAGCGACCCCAGCCGGTCGTAGACCGGGTGGACCTGCCGCGGGGGGCCGGAGGCCCTCCCGGCGGGGACACGGGCAGCGGCTCAGCGAAGGCCGGGACGGCACCTGGCCGCGGTGTCGGCCGGAGGCCGACGATGTCCTAGCCGGCGACCTCGGGGGGCCACACGACGCGGAAGCGCTCGAAGACCACCTCGACATCGTCGGCCCAGGTCCGGCCACGCGGGGGCAGGGTGCGCCGGAAGTAGCGCTCGTGCTCGCGCAGCCAGCTGTCCCGCGTCCGGTCGTCCTCTCCCTCGTCCCAGGCGAAGGCGTCGTCGACGCTGTGCAGCGGGCCGAGCCGCAGCTCCGTCGTCCGGAGGACGCAGCGGGGCGCGCCGCTGCCGTCGCAGGCGATCCAGTGCCCGCCGATGCGCGGCAGCGGCTGGTTGTCGTCGAGGAAGTCGACGACCAGTGCGGCCGTCGCACGTTTGGTCCCGGCCAGCACCAGGCCGATGAGCTCGTCGGCCAGCGGCGCGCTGTCGCCGAACCTCTCGACCGCGGGCTCCTCGAGCGGCGGAGCGGGCAGCGTGGCGGCGTACTCCCGGTACATCGCGATCGCGGCCGTGCGATCGAGGTCGTCCGGCTGGTCGGTGGCCACGCCGGTAGTTTGCTGGACATGCCGCTGCGCGCCCGCACCCTGCTCGGTCCCGGTCCGTCCAACCCCTACCCGGAGGCGACCGCCGCGCTCGGCCTGCCGCTGCTGGGGCACCTCGACCCGCTGTTCCTGCAGGTGCTGGACGAGACCTCCGACCGGCTGCGCCAGGTGTTCGGGACGGAGAACCGGCGCACGCTCCCGCTGTCGGCCACCGGGTCGGCGGGCATGGAGGCGGCGTTCGTCAACACGGTGGGGCCGGGCGACGTCGTCGTCGTCGCGGTGAACGGCCTGTTCGGGCAGCGGATGACCGACGTCGCCGCCCGGTGCGGCGCCGAGGTCGTCGCCGTCGAGCACGAGTGGGGGCAGCCGGTCGACGCCGAGCGGGTGCTGGCCGCGCACCCGTCGCCGAAGCTGATCGCCGCCGTGCACGCCGAGACCTCCACCGGCGTGCGCTCGGACCTCGAGCCGCTCGCCGCCGGCAAGGGCGACGCCCTGCTGCTCGCCGACTGCGTCACCTCGCTCGGCGGGATCCCGGTGCGGCTGGACGAGTGGGGCGTGGACCTGGCGTACTCCGGCTCGCAGAAGTGCCTGGGCGTACCGCCGGGGCTCGCGCCGTTCACCATCTCCGACCGCGCCTGGGAGCGGCGGATCGAGAAGCCGCAGAGCTGGTACCTCGACCTCGGCATGCTCGGCGGGTACGCGGGCGAGGCCGCCGGCTCGGGAGGCCGCACCTACCACCACACCGCCCCGACCGGGATGGTCGTGTCGCTGCACGCCGGGCTGGGGCGGATCCTCGACGAGGGGCTGGATGCCGTGCACGCCCGGCACGCCGAGGCGGGCCGGCTGCTGCACGAGGGGCTGGCCGAGCTGGGGCTGGAGCTCTTCGCCGCGGAGGGCCACCGGCTGCCGGAGCTGACGACGGTGAAGGTGCCCGACGGCGTGGACTCCGCCGCGGTGCGGAAGGAGCTGTTGGAGCGGTACGACCTGGAGATCGGCGCGGGGGCCGGCGCCTACGCCTCGACCGTCTGGCGGATCGGGCTGATGGGTCCGAACGCGTCGCCCGCCAGGGTCGGCCTCGTGCTGGCCGCGCTGGAGGACGTCCTGGGCCACTAGTGCCGGGATGGCGCACCGGCCGGCGCGGAGTGGCCGGACCGGACATCCCGCGGGATCGCGGGACTCGGGCAGGCTCCGTCCGGAACCTGAGGAGGAGCCATGACGACGACCCCGTACTGGATCGCGGGCCGGCCGGCGACCGGAACCGATGTGCTGGAGGTGCGGTCGCCGTTCGACGGCGCGCTCGCCGGCCGCACGACGAACGCGACCGCGGAGGACGTCGAGGCCGCGGTCTCCGCCGCCCACGACGCCCGGGCCGCCTGCGCGGCGACCCCGGCGCACGTGCGGGCGGCTGCGCTGGACCACGTGTCCCACCGGCTCGCCGAGCGGGCCGAGGAGATCGCCGCGCTGATCACCGCGGAGTCGGGCAAGCCCCTGAAGTGGGCCCGCTCGGAGGCCGCCCGTGCGGTCTCCACCTTCCGGTGGGGAGCCGAGGAGGCCCGCCGGTGGTCGGGCACGCTGCAGCGGCTGGACACCGACCCGGCCGCCAGCGGCCGGATGGCGCTGGTGCGCCGCGCCCCGCGTGGCCCGGTGCTGGGGATCGCGCCGTTCAACTTCCCCCTGAACCTGGTGGCCCACAAGGTGGCCCCGGCGATCGCGGTCGGCGCCCCGATCGTGCTGAAGCCTGCCCCGGCGACGCCGCTGAGCGCCCTGCTGCTCGGCGAGATCCTGGCCGAGACCGACCTGCCGGCCGGTTCGTGGTCGGTGCTCCCGGTGCCGAACGAGGTGGCCGCGCAGCTGGTGCGCGACCCGCGCCTGCCGGTCGTCTCGTTCACGGGGTCGGTGCCCGTGGGGTGGTCGATCCGCGAGTCCGCGCCGCGCAAGCACGTCACCCTGGAGCTCGGCGGCAACGCGGCGGCGGTGGTCGCCCCCGACCAGGACGACGCTGCGCTGGACTGGGCGGCCACCCGCATCGCCACCTTCGCGATGTACCAGGCCGGGCAGTCCTGCGTGTCGGTGCAGCGGGTGTTCGCCCACCGCGACATCGCCGCCGGGCTCACCGACCGGGTGGTCGAGGCGGTGGGGAAGCTGGTCACCGGAGACCCGACCGACAGCGCGACCGACGTCGGCCCGCTGATCGACGAGCAGGCCGCCCGCCGGGTGGAGAGCTGGGTCGACGAGGCCGTGGCCGCAGGCGGCCGCCTCCTCGCCGGTGGGACCCGGGACGGGGCGTCGTACGCCCCGACCGTGCTCGCCGACGTCCCGGCGGACGTGAAGGTGTCCTGCGAGGAGGTCTTCGGCCCGGTCGTCGTCCTCGACACCGTCGACTCCCTGGACGAGGCCTTCACGCGGGTGAACGACAGCCGCTTCGGCCTGCAGGCCGGCGTCTTCACCCGGGACCTGCAGGTGGCCTTCCGCGCGGCCCAGGTGCTCGATGTCGGGGGAGTGGTGATCGGCGACGTGCCCAGCTTCCGCGCCGACCAGATGCCCTACGGCGGCGTGAAGGACTCCGGTACCGGCCGCGAGGGTGTGCACGCCGCGATGGAGGACCTCACGGAGGAGCGCGTCCTCGTGCTCACCGGCATCGCTGTGTGATCTGTCGGCCTACCGGCCCGCGACACGGCGAGGCCCCGGTCCGATCGGACCGGGGCCTCGTCGTGTGCTGCCTCAGCTGTCGATGTTGGCCATGACGTGCTTGACCCGGGTGTAGTCCTCGAGCCCGTAGAGGGAGAGGTCCTTGCCGTAGCCGGAGTGCTTGAACCCGCCGTGCGGCATCTCGGCGACCAGCGGGATGTGCGCGTTGATCCACACGCAGCCGAAGTCCAGCCGCTTGCTCATCCGCATGGCGCGGCCGAAGTCCCTGGTCCACACGCTGGAGGCCAGGCCGAGTTCCACACCGTTCGCCCAGCGCACCGCCTCGTCCTCGTCGGTGAACCGCTGCACGGTGATGACCGGCCCGAAGATCTCCCGCTGCACCATCTCGTCGTCCTGCCGCAGCCCGGCGACGACGGTCGGCTCGACGAAGAACCCGCGGTCGCCCTGCCGGCGCCCGCCCGCGGTGACCTGCGCGTGGTCGGGCGCCCGGTCCAGGAACCCGGTGACGTGCGCCAGCTGGTTGGCGTTGTTCACCGGCGGCACCATGGCGTCCTCGTCCCCGGCACCGTTCGCGTAGGTGGTGGCGGTGCTCCGGGCCTGCTCGGTCAGCGCCGCCACGAAGTCGTCGTGGATGCCGGGGCCGGCCAGCACCCGGGACGCGGCGGTGCAGTCCTGCCCGGCGTTGAAGTAGCCGGCCACGGCGATCGCCTCGGCGGCCGCCTCGAGGTCGGCGTCGTCGAACACCACGACCGGCGCCTTGCCGCCGAGCTCCAGGTGGACCCGCTTGACGTCCCGCGCCGCGGCTCCGGCCACCTCCATGCCCGCGCGGACCGAGCCGGTGATCGCCACCAGCTGGGGCGTCGGGTGCTCGACCAGCGCCCGGCCGGTGTCCCGGTCCCCGCAGACGACGTTGAGGACACCCGGCGGGAGGATGTCGGCGGCGAGCTCGGCCAGCCGGAGCGTGGTCACCGGCGTGGTGTCCGACGGCTTGAGGACGACGGTGTTGCCCGCCGCGAGCGCCGGGGCGATCTTCCAGACCGCCATCATCATCGGGTAGTTCCACGGCGTCACCTGACCGACGACGCCGATCGGCTCGCGGCGGATCCAGCTGGTGTGCCCGGCCATGTACTCGGCTGCGGCCTTCCCCTCCAGGGTCCGGGCGGCACCGGCGAAGAACCGGATCTGGTCGACCATCGGGGGGATCTCCTCCGACGTGGTCAGCCCGATCGGCTTGCCGGTGTTGCGGCTCTCCAGCGCGATGAGCTCCTCGGCGTGCTCCTCCACCGCGTCGGCCAGCCGCAGCAACGCCCGCTGCCGCTCCGAGGGCGTGGTGTCGCGCCAGGTCTCGAACGCATCGGCGGCGGTGCGGTAGGCCCGGTCGACGTCCTCGGGCCCGGAGACCGGGGCGGACGCGAAGACCTCGCCGGTGCTCGGGTCGACCAGGTCCATCCGTCGGCCGTCGGTGGTGTCGGTCTGCTGCCCGCCGACGAAGTTCTTCAGTTCCAGCTTCTCGGTCACGACTGATTCCTATCGGTCGAGGGCGTCCCACCGCTAGTCCTCGCGGCGTGCGGCCCGGATGAAAACGAGATCCGTAGCCGACCGCCCGGCCGGGAGTGCGCTGCGGGTCCCGGCCGGGGGTCGGCGCCGTCCTACAGGGGTGGCGGCGTCGGTGCGCTCTCGCGCTCGACCTCGGCCAGGAGCTCCGAGCCGGTCACCACCTTCTCGGCGAAGTGGTGGTGCATCCACTCGAGGTGGTCGTGCCGGCTGCGCATGATGCGCAACGTGTCCCAGTTGGGGAACACCTGCTGGAGGACGTGCACCTCCATCAGCCGGGGGTCGACCTCGTAGACGTGCTCGAACGTCGTCTGGGCGACCTCGCTGACCCGCTGCGCCACGGGCGGCGTGTGCTGGTCGGCGAAGCGGTACGGCGCGGTCGCGGCCGGGCCCGGGTCCTGCTCCTGGTCAACGTCCCTCATCGGTCGTGTCCCTCCCGTACGCGCGGTCCAGCAGGTACTTGCCGGGGTTCATGACGTTGTTCGGGTCGAGCGCGCGCTTGACGTCGAGCATCACGTCGAACCCCTTGCCGAGCTCCTCCGGCAGCAGGTCGACCTCGCCCTCCCGGCAGGACCCGTGGCAGGCGCTCATCGAGCCGCCGTGCGCGAGCGCCACCGCCGCGATGTCCCGCTTGGCCTGCACCCAGGCTGCCCAGGCCGCGTCGTCGAGGCGCTGCTCCCAGATGCCGACGTCGATCTCGGTGAGGTAGTCCACCCCGGTGGCCGCCGAGGTGTAGGCGAACATGCCCCAGTCGTCGAAGACGTCGGTCCTGCGCCGCAGGTCGGCCAGGATCCCGTGCCAGGCACGGCTGACCGCGGGCACGTTCGAGAAGTTGACCGCGGCGTCCTCGCAGTGCCAGGACATGGGGATGACCTGGCCGTCCTTGGTGCGGCCGTGCAGGGGGGTGGCGTACCGGTCGTGCCGGGCCGCCCAGTCGCCCTCGGAGATCTCGTCGCCGAGGTAGCGGGCCCCGTGCTCCTTCGCGATGCGGAACAGCCGCTTCCCCCCGGCGCGGACCTCGTCCTCGTAGCCGTACATCACCGAGCAGACCAGCGCCCGGACGTCCGCCGGCTGCGGGATGTACGCCTCGTCGTCGCGCCGCAGGTAGGCGACCTTGTGCTCGTCGAACAGGACGGCGCCGGCGAAGGTCGCCACCCCGGCGCGGGCCAGGGCACCCGTGCAGGCGTGCGCGTCCTCGTAGTTGTCGAACGCCCAGAACGGGGAGAGCTCGGCCTCCGGCTTGGGGAACAGCTTGAGCGTGGCCTTGGTCGCGATGCCCAGCGTGCCCTGGTGGCCCATGAACAGGTGCTTGAGCTGGTAGCCGCTCGAGCTCTTGCTGATCTTCCCCCCGATGCCGTCACCGACGTGCAGGACCTCGCCGGTGGGGAGCACGTGGTCGAAGCTGAGCACCAGGTCCCGGGTGTGGCCGTAGCGCGAGCCGATCAGCGACCAGCCGCTGGTGCCGATCCGCCCGCCGACCAGCGAGCACGGGTAGGACGCCGGGTCGTCGGGGTAGAACAGCCCGTGCTGCGCGAGCCGCTCGTTCAGCTTGAGCATGCTGATCCCGGTGCCCACCGTCACCGTGCGGTTGACCAGGTCCAGCTCGTGGATCTGGTTCATCTTCTTGACGTCGACGACGATGCCGCGCCGCATGGGCACCGCGCCGTCGGTCAGCCCGGTGCCGCCGTCCCGGGGGACGACCGGGATGCGGAGGTCGTTGGCGATCCGCACGACGGCGGCGACCTGCTCCGTGGTCCGCGGCATCACCACGACGTCGGGCACCCGCTCCGACCAGCGGTGCACCGGGAACGGCGCGGGGACGCGGGCGCGGTTGTAGCGGTCGGTCTTCGCCAGCAGGATCTGGTCGTCGTCCAGGGCCGGCCGCAGGGCGGAGACCAGCTGGTGCAGCCGGTCGTCGCTGAGCGGCTCGGTGGTGAACGGCGCCGGTTCGGTGATCGTCATGGTCAGTGCCCTCCGCACCCGCAGCCGCCGGAACCGTTCCCGCAGCCGCCGCCGCAGCCACCCCCACCGCAGCCACCGGAGCTGCCGCGGGTCCGCCGCGCCCGCCCGGGCACGCCGGTGCGCTCCTGCGCCAGCCGCCGGTCACCGACGTCCCCGCGGGAGCCACCGACCGTGATCCCGAGCGACTGGGCGAACAACTCGTGCAGGTCGACGACGTCGATGTCCTCGGCGTCGCCGGCCTCCGACAGCGGCCGCTCCGACCACGGGCAGGCGCTGACCAGGGTGTCGACGTCGAGCTCCGCGGCCCGCTCCAGGCGCAGCGCGCTGATCTTCCGCGTGAGCTCCGGCTTCTCGATCGGCAGGCCGCCGCCGCCGCCGGAGCAGTAGGACCACTGCGTCACCCGGTCGACGTCCTCGAACCGCAGCCCGGGGATCGCCCGCAGCAGCTCCCGCGGCTCGGCCCAGATGCCCTTGCGCTTGTTGAGTCGGCACGGGTCGTGGTAGGTGATCGCCCGGTCGACCGGGACCGACGGGGTCAGCTTCCCTTCGCGCAGGAGCTGGGCCAGCACCTCGATGACGAGCACGACCTCGATGTCGAACTCCTCGCCGAAGTACTTCGGGTAGTCCTCGGTGAAGCTGATGTAGTCGTGCGGGTCGAGCACGAGCACGCGCTTGGTGCCGGTGGCCCGCCAGTTGTCCAGGTTGTGCCGCGCGAAGCGCTGCGCCTGCTCGGCGTAGCCCATCTCGGCGGCCGGCCCGCCGCAGCACCACTGCTCGCCCATGAGGCCGAACTCGTAGCCCGCCAGCTGCAGCATCTGTGCCACCGCGCGCGGCACCGAGGTGCGGTAGAAGGCCGCCTCGCAGTCGACGAACAGGACGGTCTCGCCGCCGATCGGGATGTCGAGCCCCTCGGCCCAGTCCCGGACCTTCTCCTGGCTGACCGGCGTCTCGCCCAGCACCGGCTCGTGGGTGCGCAGATCGGTGCGCTCGTTCCAGCTCTGCCAGCCCGGCTGGTGCACACCGCTCTCGACGGCGAGCGAGCGCACCGCCTTCACCACGTCCACCGTCCGCGTGCGGAAGCGGTAGAAGTCGCCGGTGAACAGCGTGTTGGGGCACCGCAGCTCGCAGGCGCCGCACTGGGTGCAGTTGACGTAGTCGGCGGCGATGTCCTCGATGGAGAGCTCGCCGCGCTCCATCGCCACGACGTTGGCGTGGAAGGCCGTGGGGGTCCACGACTCGTTGCGCTCGATCTGGGTGACCGGGCAGACCTCGCGGCAGAACTTGTGGCCCGAGGAGAAGCAGTTGTACGAGGTGTTGCGCCACTGCTCGACGAACGCGGCCGTCCTCGGGTCCTGCACCGGCGGTGGGACCGGTCCGGCGAGCGTCTCGGGGAACTCCGCCAGTTCGGGCGAATTGGAGGGGGCCCCGGGGGTGAACGGTTCGGAGAGGGCGTCGACCCGGGGGGCCTGCCCGGGTGCCCGTTCGGGCTGGACCTGTGTCACTGCGGTGCTCCTCGTCACAGGAAGGCTGGGGCGTGCGTCACGGTAGCCACCAAAACCTATGGAATCAACGGTTAAGCCCGCGGGCGGTGGGTGGGAGACTTCCGGTCATCCCGGACCGAGGAGGCGGACGTGCAGTTGCTCAGCGGTGACGCGCGGCGCGCGGTCTTCGCCCCGCTCGACGACGGCGCCCTGCGCAGCGAGGCCGTGGTGCGGCGCGTCGGGAGTGCGATCGCGCTCGGGCTCCTGGGTGACGGCGAGCAGCTCCCGACCGAGACCGACCTGGCGACGATGCTCAACGTCTCCACGGTGACCCTGCGGGAGGCGCTGGCCGAGCTGCGGAAGCTCGGGCTGGTCGAGACCCGCCGCGGCCGCGGCGGTGGCAGCTTCGTGCGGGCGCGCGAGGACGTGCTGGCGGGGCTGGCCGAGGCCCGGCTGGCCGAGCTCGGCACCGCGGACCTGCGGGAGCTCGGTGACGTCCACGGGGCCGTCGCGGCGACCGCCGCCCGGCTGGCCGCCGCGCGCGCTTCCCGCACCGAGATCGCCCGCCTCCGGGACATCGTCGACCGGCTGGCCGAGGCCGACTCCGTCACCGGGCAGCGGCGGGCGGAGGGGCGCTTCTACGTCGAGCTGGCCGCCTGCGCCCAGTCGGTGCGGCTGACGATGCAGGAGATGGACCTGCACCTCGAGCTCGGCCAGCTGCCGTGGCCCCCGGCGCACGTCCCGGAGCTGCTGGGGGTCATCGTCGCCGGGCACCGGGCCGTCGTGGACGCCGTCGAGGCGCGCGACCCGGCCGGCGCACGGGCGCGGGCGGAGCAGCACATCGAGACGCGGACGCTCTGGTCGATCGAGCTGCGCCTGCGGCTGCCCGGTGCGGAAGCAGCGGCCGACCGCCCGCGGGAGGTCTCGTGACCCCCGCGCCCGGGACGGAGGCCGCGCGGGTGGCCGCGGCCGTCGCGGAGGTGGTGGAGCGGGTCTTCGGCACCGTCGGCACCGTGCGCGCCGAGGCGCTGCGGCCCGGCGCGCGGGAGGGCTTCCTGACCCGGGGGCCGGTGCTCGCCGACGACGTCCGCGAGCTCCTCCGGGAGCCGGACCAGCTCGCCGTCGGTCTCGGCCTGGTCGTCGCACCCCGCCCCGAGCGCGGGCTCCCGCTGCGTCTGGAGTGGTGGCAGGTCGACCCCGAAGGCGGTCGGTTGCGCTCGCTCGAGCCGGACCTGAAACCGACCAGCCTGGGGTACTACGACTACACCGCGGCCGAGTGGTTCGACGTGCCGCGCCGGACCGGGCGCCGGCACGTGGTCGGCCCCTACGTCGACGTGCACGGCACCGGCCGCTACCTCCTGACCCTGACCGAGCCGGTGGTGGTCGACGGCGAGTTCGCCGGCGTGGCCGGCGCCGACGTCCCCGTGCGCAGCTTCGAGGCGCACCTGCTGCGCGTCCTCGGCCGGCTCCCGGCACCGTTCGTCCTGGTCGACGAGGAGGGTCGCATCGTCCTCTCGACGGCCGCCCGCTGGCTGGTGGGCGGGCTGCTGCCGGCCGGTGCCGCAGCGGCCGGCCCGGTGGTCGAGGTCCCCGGCACGCCGTGGCGCGTGGTCCCGGCGGACGGCGGCAGCGTCCTCACCGCCTGAGCGGCGTGGCGGGACGAGCTCGCGCTCGCGTGCTCTTGTCCTCTGAACTCTGGCTCTATAGGTTTCCTCGGCATCGTGACCTCGGACACAGCCGTGTCCGTGGACGGCCCGTCGCCCGCACCCGAGGAGAACCCCGTGACCCGACCCGGTGCACCCACCGGTACCAGCGACGACGACGCGCAGCTCGCCGCGCTCGGCTACACCGGCGAGTTCCATCGCAGCATGGGCCTGTGGGCCAACATGGCGCTCGGGTTCACGTACCTGTCGCCGCTGGTCGGCGTGTACTCGCTGTTCGCCTACAGCCTCTCCATCGGCGGGCCGCCCGCCATCTGGTGGATCGTCATCGTCGGCGCCGGCCAGCTGATGGTGTCCCTGGTGTTCGGCGAGGTCGTGAGCCAGTACCCGCTCGCCGGCGGCATCTACCCGTGGACCCGGCGGCTGTGGGGCCGGCGCTACGCGTGGATCGTCTCGTGGATCTACATCTGGGCGATCATCGTGACCGTCACGGCGGTGGCCGAGTTCGGCGGCGGCTTCGTCGCCGCGCTGTTGGACCTGGAGGCGACCGCGGGCGTCGTGCTGCTCACCGCGGTCGCCCTGCTCGTGGTGGCCTTCGCCGTCAACTACAGCGGCACCCGCACGCTGGCGCGGATCGCGCAGATCGGCCTGGCCGCGGAGCTCATCGGCGTCATCGCCCTCGGCCTGTTCCTGCTGCTGTTCCGCCGCGAGCAGCCGTTCTCGGTCTTCTTCGACACGCTCGGTGCCGGCGGGGGCGACGGGTACCTCGGGGTGTTCCTCGCCGCGTCGCTGTCCGGGCTCTTCCTGTTCTACGGCTTCGAGGCCTGCGGCGACGTCGCCGAGGAGGTCGCCGACCCGACCCGGCAGATCCCGCGCGCGATGATCCTGACCATCCTGGTCGGCGGGGTCTCCGGCCTGCTGTCCTACGCCGGCTACGTGCTCGCCGCGCCGGATCTGCAGGCGATCGTGAACGGCGAGGACGCCGACCCGATCCCGTCGATCCTCGAGAGCTCCCTGGGGACGGCCGGGTCGAAGGTCTTCCTGGTCGTCATCGTGATCGCGTTCCTGTCCTGCGTGCTGTCCCTGCAGGCCGCCGGCAGCCGGCTGCTCTACGCCTTCGCCCGCGACCGCATGCTGCCGGCGAGCGGGTGGCTGGCCCGCGTCTCACCGACGCACGCCGTCCCCATCAACGCGCTGCTGGTCGTCTGCGTCGTGCCGGTGCTGATCGCGGTGTTCGTCTACTTCCAGGAGGACATCCTGGCCCGTGTCACCGCCTTCGCCGTCCTCGGCATCTACGTCTCCTTCCAGGCCGTGGTGCTGGCCGCGCTGCGGCAGCGGCTCAAGGGCTGGCGGCCGGCCGGTCTCTGGAACCTGGGCACTGCCGGACTCGTGGTCAACGTCCTCGCGCTGGCCTACGGGATCTTCGCCATCGTCCTGCTGATCAAGCCCGCACCCGGCACGGAGACCTTCCTCGACCGCTGGATCGTCGCCATCGGGCTGGCCGTCGTCGCGGGCAGCGGGCTGCTCTACCTGTTCCTGGCCCGGCCGGACCGGCATTCTTCGCACGTCCCGGAGGGCGATGCCCGAGAGGTGGCTGCGCAGCTCCAGCAGATCCGGCGCGAGAGCCGCGCCCAGGTGACCGAGGAGATCCGATGAAGTTCAGTTACGCGATGCTGCCCGACTACCCCCTCGAGGAGTCGCTCCGGGCGATCAGGCTGGCCGACGAACTCGGCTTCCACGCCGTCTACGCGGCAGACGAGACCTGGCACAAGGACCTCTGGCTGCTCTTCGCCGCCGCGGCTGCCCAGACCTCGCGGGTGCGGATGGGGCCCAGCGTCTCGGCGGTGACCCTGCGCGAGCCGACGCTGATCGCCCAGGCCGCCGCCACCCTCGACGAGCTGACCGGCGGCCGCGCCGAGGTGGTGCTGTCCAGCGGGAACTTCGGGCTGCTCGCCCAGTACAAGACCGACTGGACGAAGACCAAGCCGCTGTCGCGGGTCATCGAGGGCGTCAAGGTGATGCGCACGTTCCTCGACGACGGCGCGATCACCTTCGACGGGGAGTTCTTCTCCTACGAGGGCCTGTTCACCTTCGCCCGGCCCGTCCAGGACCGGCTGCCGGTGAAGATGGGGGCGATGCGGGGTCCGAAGTCCTTCGAGGCCGCGGCCGAGCACTCCGACGGCTGCCACCACGCGCTGAGCTACACCCGGGAGGCCTACGAGTACGCCGCCGAGCACCTGCGCATCGGTGCCGAGCGGGCCGGCAAGGACTGGACGACGCTGGACTTCGGCGCCTGGGTGGTGGTCGCCGTCGGGCGGGACTCGGCGGCGGCCAAGGACGCGGCCCGCAGCATGGTCGGCATCTACGCCTCCTCGATGCCGGCCGAGCAGCTCCGGCGCAACGGCGTGGACCCGGACAGCCTCACGCCGATCATCGACGCGATCGCCGGCGGCGACCTGGCCCGGGGCATCGAGCTGACCAGCCCGGAGCTCGCCGACAAGCTGTCCTTCGCCGGCACGCCGGAGGAGGTGACGGCGAAGATCAAGGAGATCGAGCCCGCCGGCGTCAACCACGTCGTCGCCGCTCTCACCGACGCATCCCTGGTCAAGGCGTTCACCGGCCGCGAGCTGCCCGGGGTCGCCACCGTGGAGGAGCAGTTGCAGCTGCTGCACGACGAGGTCATGCCCGCGTTCGCGTAGCCTCTGCCGCGGCGTCCGGGGCCCGGCCCACCCAGCACGGGGTGGGCCGGGCCCCTGCACGTCCGCGCTGCGCCCAGCACCCCGTCCCGGCCGGAGGACCCCCGTCATGACGTCCGCGATCCCCGTCAACGCCTACGAGCCGGGCCAGGAGCGGCCGGCGCGGTCGCTGACCATGTTCGGGCCGGACTTCCCGTTCGCCTACGACGACTGGCTGGCGCATCCGGCGGGCCTGGGCCGGCTGCCGGAGGCCGCACTGGGCACCGAGGTGGCGGTCATCGGCGGCGGGCTCTCGGGGATCGTGACCGCGTACGAGCTGATGCGACTGGGCCTGCGCCCGGTCGTCTACGAGGCGCACGAGATCGGTGGCCGGCTGCGCTCGGTGGGCTTCGACGGCCACCCAGGCGTCGTCGCCGAGATGGGCGCCATGCGTTTCCCGCCGACGTCGACCGCCCTGTTCCACTACGTGCGCGCCCTGGGCCTGGTGACCGAGCGGTTTCCCAACCCGCTCGACGTCGCGACGCCGAGCACGGTCGTCGACCTGAAGGGGGAGACCCACTACGCCCGCACCCTGGACGACCTGCCGCCGGTCTACCGCGAGGTCGCCGACGCCTGGCACCAGACCCTCGTCGAGGGGGCGCGGCTGGCGGAGATGCAGGACGCGATCCGCACGCGGGACGTCGTCACGATCAAGAAGCTGTGGGACGACCTGGTCGAGCGGCTCGACGACACCACCTTCTACGGGTTCCTGGCCGCCTCACCGGCGTTCCGCTCGTTCCGGCACCGCGAGATCTTCGGCCAGGTCGGCTTCGGCACCGGCGGCTGGGACACCGACTACCCCAACTCGATCCTCGAGATCCTGCGCGTGGTCTACACCGCCGCCGACGACGACCACCTGAGCATCGTGGGCGGCAGCCAGCAGCTGCCCGTGGGCCTGTGGCAGGTGGCCCCCGCCGATCCCGCGCACTGGCCGGCCGGCACGACCCTGGCCTCCCTCCACCCCGGCGGGCGACCGCTGCCGCGGGTGACCCGGCTGCACCGCACCGCGCCGCACCACCTCACGGTCACCGCCGGCGACGGCTCGATCCGGACCTACCCGGCCGCGGTCTTCACGGCGCAGAGCTGGATGCTGCTCTCCCGGATCTCCTGCGACGAGGACCTGTTCCCGATCGACCACTGGACGGCGATCGAACGGACCCACTACATGGGGTCCACCAAGCTGTTCTGCCTCGTGGACCGCCCGTTCTGGCAGGATGTCGACCCGGCCACCGGCCGCGACCGCATGAGCATGACGCTCACCGATCGCATGACCCGCGGCACCTACCTGCTCGACCAGGGGGAGGGCCGCCCCGGGCTGATCTGCCTGTCGTACACGTGGGCCGACGACTCGCTCAAGTGGCTGCCCCTGTCCGCGCAGGACCGGATGGAGGTCATGCTGGCCTCGCTGCGCCAGATCTACCCCGACGTGGACCTGCGCCGGCACGTCATCGCCTCACCGGTCACCGTCTCGTGGGAGTCCGAGCCCGATTTCATGGGCGCGTTCAAGGCCAACCTGCCCGGCCACTACCGCTACCAGCGGCGGCTGTTCACGCACTTCATGCAGGACGAGCTGCCGGAGCGCTTCCGGGGGCTGTTCCTCGCCGGCGACGACATCTCCTGGACGGCGGGCTGGGCGGAGGGAGCGGTGCAGACGGCGCTCAACGCGGTGTGGGGCGTGCTCCACCACCTCGGCGGCCGGACGCACCCGGGCAACCCGGGGCCCGGGGACCTGTTCCAGGACCTGGCACCGGTGCGCCTGCCCGAGGACTGACCGGGCCGGCCCGCGCCCGGCCGTCCCGTGCGGTCAGCGTCCGGGCGGGTGCAGGGCCAGCCAGAGCTCGGCGCGGACGGCGGGGTCGTCCAGGTCGCGGCCGAGCAGCTCCGCCGCCCGCCGGATGCGCTTGCGCATGGTGTGGCGGTGCACGCCGAGCCGGGCGGCCGCGGGCTCCCACTGGCCGTGGCAGGACAGCCAGATCCGCAGCGAGTCGACCAGGTCCCCGGGGCCGGCCCGGTCCGCGGCCAGGAGCGGCGCCAGCGTCGCCTCGGCGAACGCCGACGTGGCAGCCGGGTCCAGCAGGGCACCCAGCCCGTGACCGGCCAGGTCGGCGAAGGCGGTGACCGCGTGCCCGCCCGCCCGGCCGTGCTCGGCGGCCTGGCGCGCCTGCCGCACGCCGTCGGCCAGCCGCGGCCACGGCACCGGCTCGGCGGTGCCCAGGACGGCGCCGGTGACGCCGCCGGGCAGGCCCGTCGACCGATCTGCGAGCTTCCCGCCGCCGGCCACCAGGATCACCAGGGCGCCGTCGAGGTCCGCGGCGAAGAGCGTCTCCCCGGCATGGGCGGCGGCGTCCCCGGCGACGTCCACGGCGGCGGCGCGCTGGTCCGCACCGCCCAGCACCACCAGCGGTCGGACCGGCGCGTCGGGCAGCCGTTCGCCCAGCTCACCGAGGACCGAGCCGACCAGGGCCTCCTGACCCTCGAGCAGCAGCCGCAGCAGCGCGGCGCGCAGGAGCGCCGTGGCGCCGTCGAGCGCGCGGGACTGCTCCAGCCGCAGGGTCAGCAGCAGGGCGGCGGCGTTGACCACCGAGCGGTCCGCCGCGGGGAAGGGGCCCCGCCGGCCGACGGCCAGGAAGCCGCGGGCGCGTGCGCCGGTGCCCAGCGACTGGAGGAGGACCACGTCCTCGGGCCGGGTGAGCGCGGCGCCGGCGGGCGGCCGCGCGGCGCGCAGCCGGTCGATCGCCGGGACCAGGTCGCCCGCCCGCTGCAGGGCGGACCGGGGCGCGGCCTGCAGCGGCGTCCCGGCGGCGTCCACGAGCAGCGCCCAGCCCCCCAGGTGGCGCGCCAGCCGCTCCACCACCGCCGCCGGCGCCCCCGAGCCCAGCGTCGCGCGGGTCAGCTCCTGCTGGACCGCCGATGCCTTCGCCACCGCGGCGTACTCGTCGGCGGCCAGGGCTGCCGAGACGGTTCGGGACAGTGCGATGAACGGCGTCCGGCGGGGGACCTCGAGCACGGCGAGGCCGCGCTCGTCGGCGGCGCGGACCAGTTCCCCGGGCACGTGCGGGTGGCTGAGCCCGGTGCCCAGACCGAGGGCGGCCACCCCGGCTCCGGCCAGCCGGTCGACGTACTCGAGGCAGCGGTCGCCATCGGGGGTCAGCGGGAGGCCGGTGGTCAGCAGGAGCTCACCGCCCTCGAGGAACGGGGCCGGGTCGGCGAGCTCGCTGACGTGCACCCAGGAGAGCCGCCGGTCCACCGGGGCCGAGCGGGTGTGCAGGGTGAGACCGAGGGCTGCGTGGCCCAGCAGGGTGGCGACGGTGACCGGCACGGGCAGACCTTCGACGAAGCGGACACTCCGACGCCACCCGGGCGCCGGAGTGGACAGTACCGCCACGAGCCCGGGCGGCGGACCCTGGACACCGCTCGTCCCCCTCCCGGGGAGCGCGCGACCCACTCCCGAGGAGGACCGATGACCGACGTGCTGGCCGGACCCCGGAGCGTTCCGCAGGAGCGACGGCTGGTCACCGAGCTACCCGGCCCCCGCTCGCGGGAACTGGCCGCTCGCCGCGCGGCCGCGGTGTCCGCCGCCGTGGGCGGCACCGTGCCCTGCTACGTCGAGCGCGCCGAGGGGGCCGTGGTCGTCGACGTCGACGGCAACGCGCTGATCGACCTCGGCGCGGGCATCGCCGTGGTCAACGTCGGCCACGCCGCGCCCGAGGTCGTGGCCGCGGTGTCCGACCAGGTCGCCGCCTTCTCCCACACCTGCTTCATGGTGAACCCCTACGAGGGCTACGTCGCCGTGTGCGAGGAGCTGGCGCGGATCACCCCGGGCGACCACGCCAAGAAGTCGGCGCTGTTCAACTCCGGCGCCGAGGCGGTCGAGAACGCGGTCAAGATCGCCCGGCACGCCACCGGGCGCTCGGCGGTCGTCGTGTTCGACCACGCCTACCACGGCCGCACCAACCTCACGATGGCGCTGACGGCCAAGAACATGCCGTACAAGCACGGCTTCGGGCCGTTCGCCTCCGACATCTACCGGGTGCCGATGTCCTACCCGTACCGGGACGAGCCGGGGATCAGCGGCGCGCAGGCCGCGGCCCGCGCGATCGCGGTCATCGAGGCCCAGGTCGGCGCGGACGAGGTCGCGGCCGTGCTGATCGAGCCGATCCAGGGCGAGGGTGGCTTCGTCGTGCCCGCCGACGGGTTCCTGCCCGCGATCGCCGACTGGTGCCGGCAGTCGGGCGCGCTGTTCGTGGCCGACGAGATCCAGACCGGCTTCTGCCGGACCGGCAGCTGGTTCGCCTGCGAGGCCGAGGGCGTCGTCCCGGATCTGATCACCACGGCGAAGGGCATCGCCGCCGGCCTGCCGCTGTCGGCGGTGACCGGGCGCGCGGAGATCATGGACGCCGTCCACACGGGCGGTCTCGGCGGCACCTACGGCGGCAACCCGGTCGCCTGCGCCGCCGCGCTGGCGACCATCCGCACCATGCGCGAGCAGGACCTCGCCGGCGCCGCGCGCGCCATCGAGGCGACCATGGTGCCGCGGCTGCGGGCGCTGGCCGACCGCACCGGGGTCATCGGCGACGTCCGCGGCCGAGGGGCCATGCTCGCCGTCGAGCTGGTCCGTCCCGGTACCACCGAGCCGGACGCCGAGCTGGCCGGCCGGATCGCGAAGGCCTGCCACGCCCAGGGCGTGATCGTCCTGACCGCCGGCACGTTCGGCAACGTGCTGCGCTTCCTGCCCCCGCTGGTCATCGGGCAGGAGCTGCTCGCCGACGCGCTCGACGTCCTCGACGCCGCCTTCGCCGAGCAGGTCGCGGCCCGGTGATGCCATCCCGTGCGGCGCCCCTCCGGACGCCGCACGGGAGGCGACCCTCAGGCCGGGCGGCCCCGCCGGTTGAGCGCCAGCACCGACAGCAGCTCGTAGCCCACGTGCGCGGCCGCGATGCCGGTGAGCTCGGCGTGGTCGTAGGGCGGGGAGACCTCGACGATGTCGGCGCCGACGACGTCGAGCCCGACCAGGCCGCGCAGGGTCTGCAGCAGCTCCCGGCTGGTGAGCCCGCCGGCCTCCGGGGTTCCCGTGCCCGGCGCGTGGGCCGGGTCGAGCACGTCGATGTCCACCGAGACGTACACCGGGCCGTCGCCCAGCCGGCGGCGCATCCGGTCCACCGCGCCGCGCACCCCGTCGACCTCGTAGTCGTCGGACCGGACCACCTGGAAGCCCAGGACGGCGTCGTCCTCGAGGTCCTGCTTGCTGTAGAGCGGGCCGCGGATGCCCATGTGCATCGACCGCTCGAGGTCGATCAGGCCCTCTTCGCTGGCCCGCCGGAAGGGGGTCCCGTGGGTGTAGGGCGCGCCGAAGTAGGTGTCCCAGGTGTCCAGGTGGGCGTCGAAGTGCAGCACCGCCACGGGGCCGTGGTCGCGCGCCAGGGACCGCAGGATCGGCAGCGCGATGGTGTGGTCGCCGCCGAGGGTGAGCAGCTGGGCGCCATCGGCCCGCAGGTCGGTGACCGAGCGCTCGATCGTGGCGATCGCCTCGTCGAGGTCGAAGGGGTTGACGCCGATGTCGCCGGCGTCGGCCACCTGCTGGCTGCCGAAGGGCGCCGCGTCCAGGGCCGGGTTGTAGGGGCGCAGCAGCTTGGAGGCGGCCCGCACGTGGCCTGGGCCGAACCGGGCGCCCGGTCGGTAGCTGACGCCCGAGTCGAACGGGACGCCGAGGATCGCGACGTCCGCGCGGGAGACCTCGTCGAGGCGGGGCAGGCGGGCGAAGGTGGCCGGACCGGCGTAGCGGGGGATCCGGGTGGCATCCACCGGGCCGATGGGGGTCTGCTCGGACACGAAGAGGACTCCAGTCGTGGGGGAGGGGCACGGTACCTGCCCTGCCATGCTGGGTGACGCACGTCCGGGATCGAGGAGGAGACCCATGCGCGTCGCGCTGTTCCAGGGGCCGGTGGAGACGCCGGATGCCGAGGCGGGGCTGGCCGCGATCGCCGACGCCGCCCGGCGCGCGGCCGAGGCCGGCGCCCGGCTGCTGGTTGCGCCGGAGATGTCGGTGACCGGCTACGCGATCGGTGCCGAGCGGGTGACCGCGCTGGCCGAGCCCGTGCCCGGCGCCTACACCGAGCGGATGGCCGCCGTCGCCGTGGAGACGGGCGTGGCGATCGCGTTCGGACAGCCCGAGCGGACGGCCTCCGGCATCGCCAACTCGGTGCAGGTCGTCGACCGGGACGGCACGCTGCTCGCCGGCTACCGGAAGGCGCACCTCTTCGGCGACCTCGATCGCGAATGCTTCGTCGCCGGCGACGTGGGGGTCGTCCAGTTCTCCCTCGACGGCGTCGTCGTCGGCCTGCTCATCTGCTACGACGTGGAGTTCCCCGAGGCGGTCCGGGCGCACGCGGTGGCGGGTACCGAGCTGCTGGTGGTCCCGACCGGCCTGATGGATCCCTACGGCGCCGTGAGCTCGCTGCTCGTGCCGGCGCGGGCGCTGGAGAGCCAGCTCTTCGTCGCCTACGTCAACCGGATCGGCCGCGAGGGCGGCTACACCTACTGCGGCTCCAGCTGCGTGATCGGCCCGGACGGCACCGAGCTGGCCCGGGCCGGGCTGGGGGAGGAGCTGCTGGTCGCCGACGTCGACCCGGCTGCCCTTGCGCCGTCCCGCGCGCTGAACCCCTACCTCCGCGACCGCCGTCCCGAGCTCTACGCCGCGCCGCCGGCCTGAGCGCCGGGGACGGGAGGGCGTTCAGCCGCCCTCGCGCATCCCCCAGGGGGAGCCGTAGGCGGTGAGCAGGTCGAGGAAGGGGACGGCGTCGAAGGCCTCCGGTCCCAGGACGCCGGCGCCCTGCCACCGGCCGGTGGCGAGGAGCTCGAGGGCCACCACCGGATTGACCGCGGTCTGCCAGACGACGGCCTGGGTCCCGTACTCCGTCATGGACCAGGCGTTGTCCACGACGTGGTACAGGTAGACCTCGCGCGGGTTGCCGTCACGGCCGGTGCCGCGCACCCACAGGCCCGCGCACGTCTTGCCGGTCATCAGCTCGCCGAGTCCGGCGGGGTCCGGCAGGGCGGCGGCGACGACGTCACGTGGCGCGACCTCCACATCACCGACCCGCACCGGGTTGGTCGAGTCCAGGCCCGTCTTGTGCAGCGCCTTGAGGACGTCGATGAACTCCGTCCCGAGCCCGTACTTGAACGTCACCCGCCGCGCGTCGACCCACCGCGGCATGAGGACGACCTCCTCGTGCTCCACGTTGACGCACTCGACCGGGCCGATCCGCTCGGGGAAGTCGAAGACCTCCGGCTCGCTGAACGGTTCGGTGGTGAACCAGCCGCGATCCCGCTCCCAGATCACCGGCGGGTTGAGGCACTCCTCGATCGTGGTCCAGATGGAGAAGGACGGCGCGAAGTCGTGGCCGCGCACCGCCAGGTTCGCTCCGTCGCGGACGCCGAGCTCGTCGATCTCCGCGAAGAGGTGGTCGGCGGCGTAGCGGGCGAACACGTCCGACAGCCCCGGCTCCACGCCCATCCCGACCAGGGCGAGCCGCCCGGCCGCCTCCCAGTGCCCGGCGAGCGCGAACTGCTCGTCGCCGAGCTTGACCCCGGTCCGGCGGTGGGGCTCCTCCGGGTGCGGGCGGGACAGCGACATCGCCATGTCGAGGTAGTCGACGCCCGCGGACAGGGCGGCCCGGAACAGCGGCATGACGAAGCGCGGATCCGTCGCGTTGAGCAGCACGGTGCACCCGTGCTCGCCCAGCAGCGCCCCGACGGCCGCCTCGTCGGACGCGTCCACCCGGGCGGCGACGAACCGGGGGTCGCCGGTCGCGGCCACGGCCTTCTCGGCCCGGGCGAGCTGGACGTCCGCGACGACGAGACGCTCGACGAACCGCCGGCGTGCGGCGATCGCGGTCACCGCCGCGCCCACACCTCCGGCGCCGATCAGCAGGATGCGCATGCCCACCTCCGGGGGACAGGGCCCGGGGGCGGCCGGCGCGGAGCGCACCGCCGCCCCGGGCTCAGAGCTGCTGCCAGGCCTCGGTGAGGACCGAGCGGAGGATCTGCTCGATCTCGTCGAAGTGGCCCTGGTCGCAGATCAGCGGCGGCGCCAGCTGCACCACCGGGTCGCCCCGGTCGTCGGCGCGGCAGTAGAGGCCGTTGTCGAACAGGGCCTTGGACAGGAACCCGCGGAGGAGCCGCTCGGCCTCGTCGTCGTCGAAGGTCGCCTTTGTGGCCTTGTCCTTGACCAGCTCGATCCCGTAGAAGTACCCGTCCCCGCGGACGTCGCCGACGATCGGCAGGTCCAGCAGCCCCTCCAGGGTCCGGCGGAAGGCGCCCTCGTTGCGGCGCACGTTGCCGTTGAGGTCCTCCCGCTCGAAGAGGTCGAGGTTGGCCATGGCCACGGCGGCCGAGACGGGGTGCCCGCCGAAGGTGTAGCCGTGGGCGAAGGAGTTGTCGCCCCGGCGGAACGGCTCGAACAGCCGGTCGCTGGCGATCATGGCGCCGATGGGGGAGTAGCCCGAGGTGAGCCCCTTGGCGCAGGTGATCATGTCGGGCACGTAGCCGTACCGGTCGCAGGCGAAGGTCTCCCCGAGCCGGCCGAAGGCGCAGATCACCTCGTCGGAGACGAGCAGGACGTCGTGCCGGTCGCAGATCTCGCGGACCCGGGCGAAGTACCCGGGAGGCGGCGGGAAGCAGCCGCCGGAGTTCTGCACCGGCTCCAGGAAGACGGCCGCGACGGAGTCGGCCCCTTCCATCTCGATGGCGATCTCGATCTGGTCGGCCGCCCACCGGCCGAAGGCCTCGGGGTCGTCCCCGTGCTCGGGAGCCCGGTAGAAGTTGGTGTTGGGAGCCTTGTGCGCCCCGGGGACCAGTGGCTCGAAGGGCATCTTCGCCGCCGGGATGCCGGTGATGGACAGGGCGCCCTGGGGAGTCCCGTGGTAGGCGACGGCCCGGCTGATGACCTTGTGCTTCATGGGTTTGCCCACGAGCTTGAAGTACTGCTTGGCCAGCTTCCACGCCGTCTCGACCGCCTCGCCGCCGCCGGTGGTGAAGAAGACCCGGTCGAGGTCCCCGGGCGCCGCGGCGGCCAGCCGCTCGGCCAGGGTGACCGCGGTCGGGTGCGCGTAGCTCCACAGCGGGAAGAAGGCGAGCTCGGTGGCCTGCCGGGCGGCGGCCTCGGCGAGCTCGGCGCGCCCGTGGCCGGCCTGGACGACGAACAGCCCGGAGAGCCCGTCGAGGTAGCGGCGGCCCTGGGCGTCCCAGATGTAGGGGCCCTCGCCGCGCACGATCACCGGCACCTCGCCGCCGTCGTCGTAGGTCGAGTGCCGGGTGAAGTGCATCCACAGGTGGTCGCGGGCCGCGGCGGAGAGCCGGTCCGCCGCCGCCGTGGTGCCGGGCGTCGTCACGAACTGCGAGGTGGCGGTCATCGGGTTCCCCAGGTGTAGGTCTGCTTGGCGAGCTTGAGGTAGACGAAGGTCTCGGTGGTGCGGACTCCGGGCAGCGCGCGGATGCCGTTGGTGACGACGGACAGGAGGTGGGCCTCGTCCTCGCAGACGATCTCGACGAGGATGTCGAACGAGCCGGCCGTGATGATCACGTAGTCGACCTCGGGGAGCTTCCCGATCTTGTCGGCGATCTCGGTGAGGTCCCCGTCGGCGCGGATGCCGATCATGGCCTGCAGTGCGAAGCCCAGCTGGACCGGATCGGTCACGGCCACGATCTGCATGACCCCCGCGTCGAGGAGGCGCTGGACCCGCTGCCGCACGGCGGCCTCGGACAGCCCGACCTCGCGGCCGATGGTCGCGTAGGCGCGCCGGCCGTTCTGCTGGAGCTGCTCGATGATCGCCTTCGAGGTGTCGTCGAGCTGGTGGCCCCGGTCCTGCCGGGGGCGTGTGGTCACCCCGGCATGGTGTCGTCCGGCGGCGCCCCGTGGCAAGAGATTCCGTCGTCCGTTCTCGTCCATCCCACTCATTCCTGTGTTCCACCGCACGGATACGGCGATATCCGCTGTCCGACCGGCTGTTCAACCGCCGGTCAGCCGGGCCAGGAGCTGCCCGGTGCGGCGCGCCGGCCGTCCGGTCCGGGCGGCGATCGCGTCGGTCAGCCCGGCCAGCTGCAGCCCGCCGTTGATGCCGAGCCACCGCAGCGGCTCCGGCTCCCAGTGCGGGGAGCGGTGCCCGACCCACGGCAGGTGCACGAGGTCGCTGTCGCGCTGCAGCACCAGGTCGGCCAAGGTCCGGCCGGCGAGGTTCGACGTCGCCACGCCGTCACCGACGTAGCCACCCGCCCAGGCCAGACCGGTCCGCCGGTCCAGCCCCACCGAGCTCATCCAGTCGCGGGGCACCCCCAGCGGCCCGCCCCAGCGGTGGGTGGTCCGGGCGTCGGCGGCAGCGGGGAACAGGTCGACCAGCGTCCGCCGCAGCGCGGCGAAGACGCGTTCGGAGCCGTCGTGGCCGGGGAGGACCGACGACGCGTAGTGGTAGGGCGCGCCGCGGCCGCCGAGCGCGATGCGGTCGTCGGCGGTGCGCTGCGCGTAGATGATCAGGTTGCGGCCGTCGGTCACCGTCTCGCGGCCGGCCCAGCCGACCTCGTCCCAGAAGCCGGGCGGGAGCGGTTCGGTGGCGATCATCAGCGAGTAGACGGGTGCGAGGGCCCGGCGGTGGCCGGCGAGCGTGGCCGTGTACCCCTCCGTCGCCCGGATGACGACGTCGGCGCGGACGCGGCCGTGCGCGGTCTCCGCCACGCGGGGGCCGATGCGGGTGACCCGGGTCCGCTCGTGCACGGTGACGCCGGCGCGTTCGACGACGTCGGCGAGCCCGCGCACGAGGCGGGCGGGGTGGACCCGGGCGCAGTGCGGGGTGAAGACCCCGCCCAGGCAGGTCGAGGTCCGGACCCGCCCGGCCGTCTCGGCCGCGTCCAGCCAGGCGACGTCCTCGGCGCCGGCCCCCCATGCGTGCTCGTGCTCGACCTCCGCCTGCAGCGCGGCGACGTGCTCGGGCCGCGTGGCGATCGCCAGGGTGCCGCCCTTCACGTACTGGGCGTCGATGCCCTCCACCGCGGCGACCCGGCCGACCTCGTCGACGGTCCGCCGGAGCTCCCGGTGCAGGTCGACGGCGGCCTGCCGCCCGGCGGTCCGGGCGATGCGTTCGCGGCTGGCCGCGAACAGCGCCGAGCACCACCCCCCGTTGCGGCCGCTGGCCCCGAACCCGGCGACCTCGGCCTCGAGCACGACGATCCGCAGCGTCGGGTCGGCCCGGGCGAGGTAGTACGCCGTCCACAGGCCGGTGAACCCGGCGCCGACGACGGCGACGTCGGCATCGATGTCGCGGCTCAGGGACGGGCGGGGGACGACCGCCCCCGGGAGCGTGTCGAACCAGAGCCCGGGTGGACCGGGCACGGTCGGATCGGTGGTCATGGCGGCTCCCGTCGGCGAAGGAATCCGTAGCGGTATCGATCCGTGACGACCGAACCCTTGTCCGGCGGGGATGTTGTCTGCCAATCTGCGCACTGCGCAAGCACTGATGTGAAATTTCTCGCACCTCGTCACTCGCTGACCCCACCCGGCGGCCCGGCAGGGTCGCCGTCGCGGAAGGACACGCCGTTGAGCGATCTACGACCGGAGCTGATGCGGATCACGTCTGCAGCGCTCGACCGCCGTGGTTTCCTGCGGGTCATCGGCCTGGGCGGAGCCGCCCTGGCCGCCGGCCCCCTGCTGTCCGCGTGCGGCACGGAGGGCACCGACAACGCTGCCGGCGCCCCCGGTGCGGGGAGCGCCCAGGACGCCACCACGGTCAACTGGTCGAACTGGCCGCTGTACCTCGACACCGCCGAGGACGACGCGAGCGTGCACCCGACGCTGCAGGCGTTCGAGCAGCAGACGGGCCTGTCGGTGGCCTACACCGAGGACATCAACTCCAACGACGAGTTCTTCGGCAAGATCGCCCCGCAGCTCGAGGCGGGGCGCAGCACCGGCCGGGACCTGATCGTGCTGACCGACTGGATGGCCGGCCGGATGATCCAGCTGGGGTACGTCCAGGAGCTCGACAAGTCCAACATCCCGAACGCGAGCAACCTGCAGCCCGCCTACCAGGACGTCCCCTTCGACCCCGGCCGCCGGTACAGCCTGCCCTGGCAGAGCGGCATGACCGGGATCGCGTACAACCCCGAGGAGCTGGGACGGGAGATCACGCGGGTCGACGACCTGTTCCAGCCCGACCTCCGTGGCCGCATCACGATGCTGAGCGAGATGCGCGACACCATGGGGCTGATCCTGCTGTCGATGGGCAAGACGCCCGAGGACCACAGCCAGTCCGACTACGAGGCGGCGATCGCCAAGCTGCAGGAGATCGTCGACGAGGGCTACGTGCGGCAGTTCACCGGCAACGAGTACGCGGCCGACCTGGCCGCGGGCAACATCGGGGCGGCGTTCGCCTGGTCCGGCGACGTGGTGCAGCTCCAGGCCGACGACCCCGCGCTCCAGCTCGTGCTGCCCGCCGAGGGGGCGATCCTCTGGTCGGACAACCTGATGGTGCCGGCCGGGGCCGCCAACAAGGAGGGCGCCGAGCAGCTGATCAACCACTACTACGACCCCGAGGTGGCGGCCCAGGTCGCGGCCTGGGTCAACTACGTCACCCCGGTCGCCGGCGCCCGGGAGGCCGCGCTGGAGACCGCACCCGACGTCGCGACCAACCCGTTGATCTTCCCGACGCCGGAGATCCTGGCGAACCTGCACGGCTTCAAGGCCCTCACCGAGGAGGAGGAGCGGGAGTACCAGGACCTCTTCCAGGCGGTGATCGGTGCCTGACCGGCGCAGCCCGGCGGAGGGGGACCGCACCAGCAGCGACGTGCGCATCGAGGGGGTCACCAAGCGCTTCGGCGGGTTCACCGCCGTGGACGACCTCACGCTGACCATCCCGGCCGGATCCTTCTTCGCGTTGCTGGGGCCCTCGGGGTGCGGCAAGACCACCACCCTGCGGATGGTGGCCGGCCTCGAGCAGCCGACCGGGGGCCGGATCCTGCTGGGCGAGGACGACGTCACCGACCTCCGGCCCTACAAGCGCCCCGTCAACACCGTGTTCCAGAGCTACGCACTCTTCCCGCACCTCTCGATCGCCGAGAACGTCGCGTTCGGGCTGCGCCGTCGCGGGGTCAAGGACGTGGGCCGGCAGGTGGACGAGATGCTGGAGCTGGTCGAGCTCGGCGGCTTCGGCCGGCGCAGGCCGGGGCAGCTGTCCGGCGGCCAGCAGCAGCGCGTCGCCCTGGCCCGCGCGCTGATCAACCGGCCGCGGGTCCTGCTGCTCGACGAGCCCCTGGGTGCCCTCGACCTCAAGCTGCGCCGGCAGATGCAGCTGGAGCTCAAGCGGATCCAGACCGAGGTCGGCATCACCTTCGTGCACGTCACGCACGACCAGGAAGAAGCCATGACCATGGCCGACACGATCGCCGTCATGAACGCCGGCCGGGTGGAGCAGCTCGGCGGCCCCGAGCAGCTCTACGAGCGTCCGGCCAGCCGCTACGTGGCCAACTTCCTCGGCCAGTCCAACTGCCTCGACGGCGTCGTCGACGAGGTCGGCGGGGACGGCACACTGGTCACCGTCCAGGGCTGCCGGCTGCGCATCCCCGGCCGCTACGGCTCCCCGGGGGCCCGGCTGTCGCTCGGCGTGCGGCCGGAGAAGACGGTCGCGGTGCCGGCCGGGGAGGCCCCCGGGGCGGCGCTGGGCAACCAGGTCCCGGGCACGGTCACCGACGTGTCGTTCACGGGCCTGTCCACCCAGTACCTCGTGCGGACCCCGTGGGGGCAGGAGATCAGCGTGTTCGCCCAGAACGCGGGCGGCGAACGACGGGTCGCCGCGGGGGAGCAGATCACCGTGGTCTGGCGGCCGGAGCACACCTTCCCGCTCGATGCCGCGCCGACCGAGGTGGCCGAGCAGTCCGGGGCGTCGGTGCTCGCGGAGGCCCGGTCGTGACCGGGCCTGTCCCTGCCCGCGTCTCCGGGCGACGAGCGGCGGGCGCCGGGGAGCGCCGGTGACGGCGGCCCTCACCGGCCACGCCGGGCCGGCCACCGACGCGACCGACGAGGAGCCGCCGCGTCCGCGGCGGTGGTACACCCCCTACCTGCTGCTCCTGCCGGGCCTGGCCTGGCTGGCGGTGTTCTTCCTCGTCCCGATGGTCGCCCTGGCTTCCATGTCCCTGCAGACCGGATCCCTGGGCCAGGGGTACCGGCTGACCTGGGAGTGGTCGAACTACAGCGAGGCCTTGTCGACCTTCGGCGCGCAGTTCGGGCGCTCTTTCCTGTACGCCGGGGCGGCGACGCTGCTGTGCCTCCTGATCGGCTACCCGCTGGCCTATGCGATCGCCTTCAAGGCCGGCCGCTGGCGCAACCTGCTGCTGATCCTCGTGATCGCCCCGTTCTTCACCAGCTTCCTGATCCGCACCCTGGCCTGGAAGATCATCCTCAGCGACGACGGCTGGGTCGTGGACACCCTCCGGGCGGTGGCCCTGCTGGACGACGGCGGCCGCCTCCTGGCCACGCCGGCCGCGGTGGTCCTCGGTCTCACCTACAACTTCCTGCCGTTCATGGTCCTGCCGCTCTACGCCAGCCTGGAGAAGATGGACGAGCGGCTGCTCGAGGCGGCCGCCGACCTCTACGCCAACGCCTTCACGGCCTTCCGCAAGGTGACCTGGCGGTTGTCGCTGCCCGGCGTGGTGGCCGGCACCCTGCTGACGTTCATCCCGGCAGCGGGCGACTACGTCAACGTGCAGTTCCTCGGCACGCCGAACTCCGCGATGGTCGGCACGGTGATCCAGAGCCGGTTCCTCACCGTGCTCGACTACCCGACCGCCGCCGCGCTGTCCTTCGCGCTGATGGTCTCGGTGCTGGTCATCGTCCTCGTCTACGTGCGCCGCGTCGGTGCGCGGGACCTGTTGTGAGCCGGAGGACGACGTGACCACCACCCTCGACCGCCCCACCCGCTCCGGCGCCGCCCCGGCCCCGGGTGGGCCCCGGCGCACCTCGGCCCTCGCCCGCCTGTCCGGGTGGGTCCGCAGGCACCTGGTGATGGCCTTCGCCGTCCTGGTGCTGGTCTACCTGTTCGTGCCGATCGCCGTCGTGCTGCTCTTCTCCTTCAACGACCCGGCGGGACGGTTCAACTTCACCTGGCAGGGATTCTCCACCGAGGCCTGGCTGAACCCGTGCGCCCCGGCGGGCATGTGCGACGCGGTCGTGCGCAGCCTGGAGATCGGTGCCCTGGCCACGCTGGTCTCGACCGTGCTCGGCACCCTGCTGGCGTTCGGCCTGGTGCGGCACCGGTTCCGCGGCCGGACGGGCACCAGCCTGCTGGTGTTCCTGCCGATGGCCACCCCCGAGGTCGTCATGGGGGCCTCGCTGCTGACCCTGTTCGTCAACCTGGGGGTCGGGACCGGCTTCGCGACGATCGTGCTGGCGCACATCATGTTCAACGTCAGCTTCGTCGTCGTCACGGTGAAGGCCCGGCTCGCGGGCCTGGACAGCCGCCTGGAGGAGGCGGCGATGGACCTCTACGCCAACGAGTGGCAGACCTTCCGCCGGATCACCCTCCCGCTGGCCGCGCCCGGCATCCTGGCGGCCGCGCTGCTGGCCTTCGCCCTCTCCTTCGACGACTTCATCATCACGAACTTCAACTCCGGGAACACGATCACCTTCCCCATGTACGTCTGGGGCGCCGCGCAGCGTGGCGTGCCGCCGCAGGTGAACGTCATCGGGACCGCGATGCTGCTCGCCGCGCTGCTCGCGGTCGGCATCGGGGAGCTCGTCAAGCGCGCCCGCCGTGGCTGACCCGGCGCTGTCGGCCCTGGCGGACGCGGAGCCGGCGGTGTTCTGGCTCGACGACCCCGCCGCACCGCCGCCGGCGCCGGCGCTGGTGGCGGACGTCGACTGCGAGCTCGCGGTCGTCGGCGGGGGGTACACGGGGCTCTGGACGGCGCTGCGCGCCCGCGAGCGGGCCGCGGTCGGGGACGGAGGAGCCGACGACGTCGTCGTGCTCGAGGCCGGCCGCACCGGCACCCAGGCCAGCGGGCGCAACGGCGGGTTCTGCGCGGCGAGCCTCACCCACGGTGCGGCGAACGGGTACGCCCGGTGGCCGGGGGAGATGGCCGTCCTCGACCGGTTGGGGGAGGCCAACCTCGACGGGATCGAGGAGACGGTGCACCGCTACGGCATCGACTGCGACTTCCGCCGCACCGGCGCGCTGGACGTGGCCACCGAGCCGTGGCAGGCCGAGGAGCTGGCCGAGCGGGCGCGGCTGCCGGTGACCACGGACGCACCGCCCCCGCTGCTGCTCGACGCCGACGCCGTCCGCGCCGAGCTGGACAGCCCCACCTACCTCGCCGGGCTCTGGGAGCGGCACACGACCGCGCTGGTGGAGCCCGCCCGGCTGGCGTGGGGCCTGCGCGCCGCCGCGGAGTCGCACGGCGTCCGGCTGCACGAGCACACGCCGGTGACCGCGCTGGGCACCGAGGGGGGCCGGGTGGTGCTGCGGACGCCGTTCGCCACGGTGCGGGCCGCTCGCGTGGTGCTGGCCACCAACGCCTTTCCGTCGTTGCTGCGGCGGCTGCGCCCGTACACCGTGCCGGTGTACGACTACGTGCTCGTGACCGAGCCCCTGTCGGCCGCCCAGCTGGCGTCGGTGGGGTGGGGGAACCGGCAGGGGGTCGGCGACTCCGCGAACCGGTTCCACTACTACCGGCTGACCCGCGACGACCGGGTCCTCTGGGGCGGGTACGACGCCGTCTACCACTACGGCAGCCGCATCGAGGCGCGGCTCGACCAGCGTCCGGAGACGTTCGCCCGGCTGGCCCGGCACTTCGCCGAGACCTTCCCCCAGCTGGCCGACGTGCGCTTCACCCACCGGTGGGGCGGGGTGATCGACACGAGCACCCGCTTCTGCGCGTTCTACGGGCGCGCCCGCGGCGGCCGGGTGGGCTACGCGCTGGGCTTCACCGGGCTGGGGGTGGGGGCGACCCGCTTCGCGGCCGACGTCGTCCTGGACCTGCTGTCCGGCGCCGACACCGAGCGCACCCGGCTGTCCATGGTGCGACGCCGGCCGGCGCCGTTCCCGCCCGAACCCCTGCGGTCGGCCGGCATCGCGCTGACCCAGTGGTCGCTGGCCCGGGCCGACCGGTACGAGGGACGCCGCAACCTGTGGCTGCGCGGGCTGGACCGGGCCGGGCTCGGCTTCGACTCCTGAGGCCTCCGGCCCACCGGCCCGGCGGACCCGTCAGACCGGCTGCTGGGCACTGCGGGCCAGCAGCGCCACGTGCAGCGACAGCCGCGACTCCGGCGCGTCCAGGTCCAGCCCCAGCAGCCGCTCGGCCCGGGCCAGCCGCGCGTAGAACGCCGGCCGCGACAGGTGCGCCGCCGCCGCGGCGGCGGTCTTGTTGCCCCCGCGGGCCAGCAGCGCCTGCAGCGCCGCCAGCAGGGCATCGGCGTCGTGGGCGGTCAGCAGCGGGGCGAGCTCGCGTTCGACGAACGCCTGCAGCCGGGGGTCCTCGCGCAGCAGGTGCAGCAGACCCCGCAGCCGGACGTCGACCAGCCGGTAGAAGGGCAGGCCCCGCGGGTCGCCGACCGCCGCCTGCGCGGCCTGCGACGCCTCCTGGAACGACCGCCGCGCCTCCGCCAGGCCGGGGACGACGCTGCCCACGCCGATCAGGGGGCGGGCGCCGGCCAGCGGCTGGGCGCGGAGCGCGTCGGCCAGGCGGTGCAGCGTCTGCTCCAGGTTCGCCCCCGTGACGCCGTCGAGCGCCGCCAGGATCCCGACCTCCCCGTGCCCGACGCTGCCGACCAGCGCGGGGAGGCGGCACAGCCGGGCGGCCAGCCCGACGCCTTCGGCCCGGTCGCGCTCCAGCGCCCGCGCCGCCGGGCTCTCGCCGGCGACGGTGCCGCGGGCGGGGGCGTCCGGCCAGTGGACGACGGCGGCCACCAGGGACCGGCCGGCGACGGGCAGCCCGGCGGCGGTCACGCGCGAGGCGATCTCGGCGGGGAAGGCCCAGCGCTGCTCGACGATGTCGGAGAGCAGCGAGCGGTGGGCGTGCCGCTCCAGCGTCTCCCGGTCGCGTTCGAGGAGGCGGCCGACCGCCAGGGCGGTGGCGCCGCGTTCGAGGACCACCGTCCGGTACGCCATGTCGGTGCCGTCGGTGACCGCGACCAGTCGGCCCCAGGTCTCGCCCCGGGCCATGACCGGGGTGACGAGCCAGCCCTCGGGCCCGGTGCCGGTCGTCCCGGTCCAGGCGGCCCGGCGGGACCGGGTCTCCCAGCCGTCGAGCAGGACGGTCCGGGGCACCCCGGCGGGCTCGTCCAGGATCACCTGGTGGGCCCGGTTCTCCAGCACGACCGGGCACCCGGCCAGCTCGGCCACGCGGGCGAGCACGTCCGCCGGGGAGGCGCCGGCCACGGTGAGCGCGGTGAACGCGGCGTGCACGGTGTCCGATCGCTGCAGCTGCGCGAACTGCGCCTCGACGATGTGGGAGTGCACGGCCTGGGTGACGTCGACGAAGCGGACCGGCCGCTGCAGCGCGACCAGGGGGAGGTCCCGGCGGCGCGCGGCCCGGAGCAGCGCGGCCGGCAGCGCGGTGTAGCGACGGCCGAGCTCGACGACGAGCGCGGAGGCGCCGACGTCGGCGAGCTCGTCGACGTACCGGGCGAGCACCGCCGGGTCGTCGGGCAGCGCGATGCCGGTCGTGAGCAGCAGCTCCCCGCCGCTGAGCAGGCTGCCGATGTCCGGGACCTCGCTGACGTGGACCCAGCGCACCGGCCGGGCGAGAGCCGCGGGGGATGCGGTGGTCAGGGGACGCCCGGCCGCCACGGACGGCAGGTCGAGCACCTCGGCGACGGTCGGCAGCATCGGGTTTCCGGATCGTCAGGTCGGGCCGGGATGCCCTGACGATCCGTATCTTGCCGTCGCGCCACCGCGCTGACCAGGCTGAAGGTGACTGGCGTCTCATCCGGGGGACACCGCGCGGGCTGGAGGAGATCGGTGGAGACGAGCATCGGCCTGGTGGCCGAGACCAAGGACGGCGAGCGGCGGGTGGCCCTGGACCCCAGCGCCGTGGCCCAGCTGACCCGCGGGGGCGCCCGCGTCCTGGTGCAGGCCGGCGCCGGCCTGGGGGCCGGGTTCGACGACGCGGACTACAAGGAGTCCGGGGCGCACGTCGTCCCGGATGCGGCCGACGCCTGGGCCGCGGACGTGGTGGTCAAGGTGAAGGAGCCGCAGCCGCCGGAGTGGACCCACTTCCGCCCCGGGCTCCGGTTGTTCTGCTACCTGCACCTGGCCGCCGAGCCCGCCCTGACCCGCGCCCTGCAGGACGCGGGCGTGGAGGCGCACGCCTTCGAGACCGTCAGCGACCGCCACGGCCTGCCCCTGCTGGCCCCGATGAGCGAGATCGCCGGTCGCGCGGCCGCGATCATGGGGGCCGCGGCACTGGCGAAGGGCAACGGCACCCTGCTGGGCGGGGCCGCGGGTGTCCCACCCGCGCGAGTCGTCGTGCTGGGGCTCGGCGTCGCGGGCACCATGGCCGCCCGCGGGGCCCGCGGCATGGACGCCGAGGTCCTGGGGGTCGACGTCGACCTGCACCGGCTGTGGACCGCGCACCAGGCCGGCACCGTCACCGGCACCCTCGCCTCCTCCCCGCAGTCGGTCGCGGAGGCCGTGGCCGGCGCCGACCTCGTGGTGGGTGCGGCCCTGGTGCCCGGCGCCCGTGCCCCGATCGTGGTCACCGAGGAGATGGTCGCCGCCATGCGCCCGGGGTCGGTCGTCGTCGACCTGGCCATCGACCAGGGCGGGTGCATCGAGACGGCGCGGCCGACCAGCCACAGCGACCCCACCTACCTGGCGCACGGGGTGCTGCACTACTGCGTCACCAACGTGCCCGGCCAGTACCCGCGCACGGCGAGCCGGGCGCTCTCGGCCGCCGTCACCCCCTACCTGCGGCTGCTGGTCGCCGACCCGGCCGACCAGCGGCTGGCCGGGTCGCTGAACGTCGCCGGCGGCGACGTGGTGCACCCGGCGGTGGCCGAGGCACTGGCGTCCGGCGGGGGTGCGGCGTGAGCGGCGGGGGCGGCGCCGCCGACCTGCTCGCCCGGCACCGCGCCGTCCTGCCGTCCTGGCTCACCCTGAACTACGAGCAGCCGATCGAGATCGCCGCCGGCAAGGGCTGCCGCGTCATCGACGGCGAGGGCAACGAGTACCTCGACTTCTTCGCCGGGATCCTCACCAACATGCTCGGCTACGGCGTCCCCGAGGTCACCGAGGCGATCGCGGCCCAGGCAGACACCGGCGTGCTGCACACCTCGACGCTCTACCTGATCCGGTCGCAGGTCGAGCTCGCCGAGCGGATCGCCGAGCTCTCGGGGATCCCCGACGCCAAGGTCTTCTTCACCAGCAGCGGCACGGAGGCCAACGAGGCCGCCCTGCTGCTCACCACCTCCGCGCGGCGGTCCAACCAGGTGCTGGCGCTGCGCAACAGCTACCACGGCCGCTCCTACGCGGCGATGGGCGTGACCGGCAACCGGGGCTGGTCGCCGTCGTCGTTCTCGCCGGTCGACGTCAGCTACGTGATGAACGGCTACCGCTACCGCAGCCCGTTCGGGCACCTCTCCGACGCCGACTACTGCCGGGCGGCGGCCGACGACCTGCGCGACGTGCTGCTGACGACCACCTCCGGCGACGTGGCCTGCATGATCGCCGAGCCGGTGCAGGGGGTCGGCGGCTTCGTCGTGCCGCCCACCGGCTTCTTCCGCGCGCTCAAGGACGTCCTCGACGAGCACGGCATCCCGTTCGTCTCCGACGAGGTGCAGACCGGCTGGGGCCGCACCGGCGACACCTTCTGGGGGATCTCCGCCCACGGTGTGGTCCCCGACGCCATGACCTTCGCCAAGGGGCTGGGCAACGGGCTGTCGATCGGTGGCGTCGTGGCCCGCGCCGACCTCATGGACGGGCTGACGGCGAACTCGATCTCCACCTTCGGCGGCAATCCGCTGTCCACCCGCGGCGCGCTGGCGACCCTCGACTACCTACTGCACCATGACCTGCAGGCCAACGCCCGGGCCGTCGGGCGGCGGCTGCTCGACGGCCTCCGGGAGATCGCCCGGACGGTCCCGCTGGTCGGGGAGGTCCGCGGCGCGGGGTTGATGATCGGCATCGAACTCGTGGAGCCCGGTACCCGCGTGCCCGACCCCGCGGCCGCCGCCCGGGCGATGGAGGAGACCCGGCGCCGCGGTCTGCTGATCGGCAAGGGCGGGCTGCACGGGAACGTGCTGCGCGTCGCCCCGCCGCTGACCCTCGGCGCCGACGAGGCCGACGAGGGGCTGGACATCCTGCGGGCCGCCCTCCTGGCGGCCACCGACCCGACGGCCGAGGGGAGCACGCCGGCATGAACCGCCTGGCGCACTGGATCGACGGCAAGCCGTGGGACGGCGAGGCCACCCGGTACGGCGACCTGCACGACCCGGCCACCGGCGAGGTGACCGGGCAGGTCCCGCTGGCCGACGCCGCGGAGGTCGACGCCGCGGTGGCGGCCGCCCGGGACGCGTTCGCCACCTGGAGCCGGACCTCCCTGACCGGCCGCACGCAGGTGCTCTTCGCCTTCCGCGAGCTGCTGGCCGCCCGCCGGCGGGAGCTGGCGGCGATCATCACCGCCGAGCACGGCAAGGTCCTCTCCGACGCCCTCGGCGAGGTGAACCGGGGGCTGGAGGTCGTGGAGTTCGCCTGCGGCGTGCCGCACCTGTCCAAGGGCGACCACTCCGCCGGTGTCTCGACCGACGTCGACACGTACTCGCTGCGCCAGCCCCTCGGGCCGGTCGCGGTGATCTCGCCGTTCAACTTCCCCGCGATGGTCCCGCTGTGGTTCCTGCCCGTGGCCATCGCCACCGGGAACACCGTGCTGCTCAAGCCCAGCGAGAAGGACCCCTCGGCCGCCGGGTGGCTGGCGGAGCTGTGGGCGGAGGCGGGGCTGCCGGCCGGCGTGCTCAACGTCGTCCACGGGGACCGCCGGGCCGCCGACCGGCTGCTCGAGCACCCCGACGTGGCCGCGGTGAGCTTCGTGGGCTCCACCCCGGTCGCCCGGCACGTGTACGAGACCGCCGCCCGCACCGGCAAGCGGGTGCAGGCCCTCGGGGGCGCGAAGAACCACATGGTGGTGCTGCCCGACGCCGACCTGGACCTCGCCGCCGACGCGGCCGTGTCGGCCGGCTTCGGCTCCGCCGGCGAGCGGTGCATGGCCATCTCGGTGGTGGTCGCCGTCGACCCGGTGGGGGACGACCTGGTGCAGCGGATCGCCGAGCGCACCCGCGGGCTGCGCGTGGGCGACGGGCGGCGCGGGGCCGACATGGGCCCGCTGATCACCGCCGAGCACCGGGACCGGGTCGCCGGCTACCTCGACGCCGGCGAGCGCGAGGGCGCCACCGTGGTCGTGGACGGCCGGACGGTCGCACCCGACGGCGCGGCGGGCGGCTTCTGGCTCGGCCCCACCGTCCTGGACCACGTCCGGCCCGGCATGTCGGTCTACACCGACGAGATCTTCGGCCCGGTGCTCTCGGTCGTACGGGCGGGGACCTACGACGAGGCCCTGGCCCTGGTGAACGCCAACCCCTACGGCAACGGGACGGCGGTGTTCACCACCGACGGGCGGGCCGCGCGGCACTACCAGCAGGAGGTCCAGGTGGGCATGGTCGGGGTCAACGTCCCCATCCCGGTGCCGATGGCCTACTACTCCTTCGGCGGCTGGAAGGCATCCCTGTTCGGGGACGCGCACGCCTACGGCGCGGACGGGATCGCGTTCTACACCCGCGGGAAGGTCGTCACCAGCCGGTGGCCGGCCCCCCGGGACCGTGGGGTCGACCTCGGCTTCCCGCAGAACGCATGAGCCGCTACGGCAGCCAGTTCGGCCCCGACATCACCTTCCTCGGTGTGCCGCGCTGCGACCTCGACGACCCCGCCTCCTTCGCCGGCGCCGACGTCGTCATAGTCGGCGCCCCGTTCGACGGCGGGACCTCCCACCGGCCCGGCACCCGGTTCGGCCCGTCGGCGATCCGGCAGGCCTGCTACCTCGCCCACGACGGCTCCCGGCCGTCGCTGGCGCTGCGCGTGGACGGCCTGACCGACCTGCGGGTCCTCGACGCGGGGGACGTCGAGATGCCGCCGGGGGAGATCGAGCGCGCGCTCGCCGCCGTCGAGCGGGCGGTGACCGCGGTCGCCGCCGCCGGGGCGATCCCGGTGGTCCTCGGCGGGGACCACTCGATCGCGCTGCCGGACGTCACCGGGGTGGCCAACCACCACGGCCACGGGCGGGTGTCGGTGCTGCACTTCGACGCCCACGCCGACACCGGGGACATCGAGTTCGGCTCCCTCTACGGGCACGGCCAGCCGATGCGCCGGCTGATCGAGTCGGGTGCGGCGCGGGGCGACCGGTTCCTGCAGATCGGGCTGCGCGGCTACTGGCCGGGGCCGGAGACGCTGGACTGGATGGCCGCCCGGGGCCTGCGTTCCTACGAGATGACCGAGATCGTCACCCGGGGCCTGGACGCCTGCCTCGACGAGGCGATGGCCCTGGCGGTCGACGACTGCGACGGCGTGTTCCTGTCCGTCGACGTCGACGTGGTGGACCCGGGCATGGCGCCGGGCACGGGCACCCCCGAGCCGGGTGGCCTCACCTCCCGGCAGCTGCTCGACGCGGTGCGGCGGATCTGCCTGGAACTGCCCGTGGTGGGCGTCGACGTCGTGGAGGTGTCCCCGCCGTACGACGTCGCGGAGGTGACCGCCTACCTGGGCAACCGGGTGGTGCTCGAGGCGCTGTCGGCGCTGGCCCGCCGGCGGGCCGACGCCCGGGACGGCACGACCTGGGACCCCGCGCGGCCGCTGCTGGACGGGCGGGGCTGACAGCCGGCGGCCGGGACCCCGCCCGGCTGCCGGGCCGTCAGGCCTCGATGTTCGCCATCACGTGCTTGATCCGGGTGTAGTCCTCCAGGCTGTACATCGACAGGTCCTTGCCGTAGCCGGAGTGCTTGAAGCCGCCGTGGGGCATCTCGGCCACCACGGGGATGTGGCAGTTGACCCACACGCAGCCGAAGTCCAGCCGCCGGGTCATCCGCATGGCCCGACCGAAGTCCGTCGTCCACACGCTCGACGCCAGCCCGTACCGCACGCCGTTGGCCCAGCGCACCGCCTGGTCCTCGTCGGAGAACCGCTGCACGGTGATCACCGGGCCGAAGACCTCGTCCTGCACCAGCTCGTCGTCCTGTCGCAGCCCCGCGACGACGGTCGGCTCGACGAAGAACCCGGGGCCCTCCTGCCGTCCCCCGCCGGCGGGGACGGTCGCGTGGTCGGGGACCCGGTCGAGGAACCCCAGCACCCGGTCCAGCTGGGCGGCGTTGTTCAGCGGCGGCACGAGCGCGTCCTCGTCGCCGGGACCGTGCTGCGCCGTGGTCGTGGTGCCCACCGCAGCCTCGGACAGCGCGGCGACGAAGTCGTCGTGGATCCGCGGCCCCGCGAGGACCCGGGTCGCCGCCGTGCAGTCCTGGCCGGCGTTGAAGTAGCCGGCGGCCGCGATCGCCTCGGCGGCCGCCGCGACGTCGGCGTCGTCGAAGACCACGACCGGCGCCTTGCCGCCGAGCTCCAGGTGCGTGCGCTTGAGGTCGGCCGCCGCCGCGCCGGCCACATCCATGCCGGCCCGCACCGATCCGGTGATGCAGACCATCTGGGGGACGGGGTGCTCGACCACGGCCCGCCCGGTGTCCCGGTCGCCGCAGACCACGTTCAGCACCCCGGGCGGCAGGAACTCCGCCGCGATCTCCGCCAGCAGCAGGGTCGTGGCCGGGGTGGTGTCGCTGGGCTTGAGGACCACCGAGTTGCCCGCCGCGAGCGCGGGGGCGATCTTCCAGACCGCCATCATCATCGGGTAGTTCCACGGGGTCACCGCACCGACGACGCCGACCGGCTCCCGCCGGACCCAGGACGTGTGCCCGGCCAGGTACTCGCCGGCCGAGCGCCCCTCCAGCACGCGGGCGGCCCCGGCGAAGAAGCGGATCTGGTCGACCATCGGCGGCAGCTCCTCGCGGGCGGCGACCGCCAGCGGCTTGCCGGTGTTGCGGCTCTCCAGCGCCAGGATCTCCTCGCCGCGGGCCTCGACCGCGTCGGCGAAGTCCAGCAGCGCCCGCTGCCGGGTCGAGGGGGTCGCGTCGCGCCAGCCCTCGAAGGCCCGCGCGGCCGACCGGTAGGCGCGGTCGACGTCGGTCGCGTCGGACACCGGCGCCGTCGCGAAGACCTCTCCGGTCGTGGGGTCGACCAGGTCGGAGCGGCGGTCGCCGGAGGTGTCGACGTACCCGCCGTCGACGAAGTTGCGCAGATCGGTCATCGGTCTCTCCTCGTGGACGGGTCCGGTCGGCCGGGGGCTCAGCGGGGTTGGTGCACCACGCGGCCGGCGGCCACGGTGAACTCGACCCGCGCGTCGGCCACCGGCGAGGCGCCGTCGGCGAACAGGTCGGTGTCGAGGACCGCGAGGTCCGCGCGCATGCCCGGCGCCAGGCGCCCGGACTCGGCGTCGTCGTGGTTGACGTACGCGCTGCCGGCGGTGAAGGCGGTGAGGGCCTCGGTCAGGGAGAGCCGCTGCTCGGGCAGGAACGGCGGTGCGCTGCGGTCGGCGGGGTCGACGCGGGTCACGGCGACCTCGATCTGCTGCAGCGGATCGGGTGTGGTCACCGGCCAGTCGCTGCCCATCGCGAGGCGGGCACCGGCGCGCAGCAGGTCGGCGAACGGGTACTGCCACCCGCTCCGCTCGTCGCCGAGGACGGGCAGGGTCAGGTCGTCCATCTGCGGCTCGTGCTGCGCCCAGTACGCCTGGCAGTTGGCCACCACGCCCAGCTCGGCGAAGCGCGGGACATCGCTGGGGTGGACGAGCTGGACGTGCGCCAGGTGGTGCCGGGAGTCCGCCGGGCCGTTCGCCGCCCGCGCCGCGGCGACGGCGTCCAGCGCGTCGCGCACCGCGCGGTCGCCGATCGTGTGCACGTGCACCTGGAAGCCCTCGGCGTCCAGGGCGGTGACGGCGGCGGCGAGCTCCTCGCGGTCCAGGTAGCTCAGCCCGGTGTCGCCGGTGTCGCCCCCGCAGCCGTCGCAGTAGGGCTCGAGCAGCGCGCCGGTGCCGTTCTCCAGGACGCCGTCGGCCATGATCTTCACGGTGGTCGGGAAGAACCGGCCGTGCCCGGTGGCCCGCCCCCGTTCCCGGCGGGCGAGCAGGTCGGGCACCTGACCGAGGTCGCGGTGCCGATCCCACCACAGGGCGCCGACCACCCGGGCGGTCAACCGCCCTCCGGCGGCCAGCGACTCGTAGGCCCGCTGCGTCTCCGGTGTCACCCACGCGTCCTGCCACCCGGTGATCCCCAGCCGGTGCAGGTGCTCCTGGGCGGACAGGATCGCCGCCTCCAGCTCCGCCGGGCCGGGCGCCGGCACCACCGTGTCGTTCAGCGTGTAGGCAGCCCCCTCGTGCAGGGTTCCCGTCGGCTCGCCGTGCGCGTCGCGCTCGATGCGCCCGTCGGGCGGGTCGGGGGTGTGCCGGGTGATCCCGGCGAGCTCGAGAGCGCGGGAGTTGACCCACGCGCCGTGCACGTCGCGGTTGAAGAGGAAGACCGGCCGGTCGGGGACGACGCGGTCGAGGTCCTCCTTGACGGGTGCGCCACCGGGGAAGTGCTCCATCGACCAGCCGCCGCCGAAGATCCAGGTCCGCTCCGGGTGCTGCGCCGCGTAGCGGGCGACGGCCTCGAGGTAGGCGGCCCGGTCGGGCAGGCCGTCGAGGTCCACGCTGAGCCGGTTGCGGCCGGCCTGCGGGGGGTGGACGTGCGCGTCCTGGAAGCCGGGGACCACCAGCCGGCCGGGCAGGTGCAGGTGCTCGGTGCGGCTGCCGGCGTGCTGCCGCACCTCGTCCTCGGTGCCGACCGCCACGATCCGGTCCCCGCGCACGGCCAGGGCCCCGGCGCGGTGGGACTCCGGACCGCCGCACCACACGGCGGCCCCGGTGAGCACGAGGTCGGCGGCCCCGCCGGGCCCGCGGCCGGTCACGCGACCAGCTCCTCGAGGACGGCGGCGAAGGCCGCGGTGTGCCGGTCGACGTCCTCGGCCGTGGTCGTGGGCGCCAACAACGCCATGTTGTGGAACGGCGTGAGCAGGATCCCGGCGTTGAGCGCCGACAGGTGCAGCAGGGTCTGCAGCGGGAAGTCGTCGGCCGCGGCGGCCTCGCGGCCGGTGCGCGGCGGGACCGGCGCGAACGCGTACTCGGCGCGCGCCCCGAGGCGGGTGACGTGCCACGGGACCTGCTGGTCGGCGAGCACGCCGGCGACGCCCTCGGCCCACCGGGCCCCCAGCGGGAGCATGCCGGCGAACGCGTCGGGGGTCAGGACCTGCTGCAGGGTGGCGCGCATCGCCGCGAGGGAGAGCGCGTTGCCGGCCAGCGTGCCGCCGACGCCGCCGACGTCGACGTCCTCCAGTTCGACCGACCGGCGCACCCGGTCGGCGACCTCGGCGGTCATCCCGAACGCCCCGCACGGGACCCCGCTGCCGAGGGCCTTGCCGAGCGTCACGACGTCCGGTCGCAGCCTGTCGGCCGCGGTCATCCCGCCGGGCCCGGCGCAAAGGGTGTGCGTCTCGTCGAGGACGAGCACGGTGCCGTGCTGCTCGGTCAGCGACCGCAGGGCCTCGTGGTAGCCGGGCTCCGGGAGCACGATGCCGACGTTGGTCATCGCCGGCTCCATGAGCACGCAGGCGATCTCGCCGGTGGACAGCTCCCGCTCCACCGCGGCCACGTCGTTGAACTGCACCACCGAGGTGGTCGCCGAGGGCGGCACCGGCGGGCCGATGTTCCCCCGGCGCGGGACGACCCGCCCCTCCCGGTCGAGCGTCGCGAAGGTCTCGTCGACGCTGCCGTGGTAGCAGGCGTCGGCGACCAGGACGCGGGGCCGGCCGGTGAGGTGCCGGGCGTAGCGGACGACGTGCCGGTTGGCGTCGGTCGCCGACAGCGTGAACTGCCACTGCGGCAGGCCGAACCGGGACGTCAGCTCCTCGGCCACCACGGCCGCGTCCTCGGTGGGGAGCATGAGGGTGATGCCCCGGGCCGCCTGCCGGGCGACGGCGGCGACCGCCGCGGGCGGGGAGTGGCCGGTCATCGCGCCGGTGTCACCGAGGCAGAGGTCGACGAACTCCACGCCGTCGGCGCAGGTGAAGCGGGAGCCCGACGCGGTGGCGACCGACAGCGGGAAGGGACCCGCCCACTTGGCCATCCAGCTCATCGGCACACCGCCGGGCATGCTCGCCCGGGCCCGTTCGTGCAGGGCGCCGCAGCGCTGGTGACGAGCGGCGAAGACCGCCTCCTCCCGCTCGGTCAGCGCCACCACCCGCGCCGGATCGACGCCCGTGCCGGACGCGTCCCCGCCGGCGACCCCGGCGCCCGGTCCCCGCAGCCGTCCCGACATCGATGCCGCCTCCGCCATCAGGTGTTCCCGCTGGTCACGTCTGCGCGGGACTCTGGCACGGACGCCGGAACGGGCAAGAGGCCGATCAGGACACCGGCGTGGCGGCGGGGTGACGGTGTGTCCCGTCAGCCCGTGAGGCGGGCCAGCTGGTCCGCGGAGAGCTCGACGTCGGCGGCGGCCACCGAGTCCTGGATCGAGGCGATGCGCGAGGCACCCGGGATGGGGACGACCGTGTCGCCCTGCGCCAGGTGCCAGGCGAGGGTGACCTGGTACACCGAGACCCCGAGCTCCTCGGCCACCTCGGCGAACGCCGGCGCGGTCGAGCCCAGCGACCCCGCGGAGGTCACCCCGCCGAAAGGGCTCCACGGCAGGAAGGCCAGCCCGTGGCCCGCGCAGTGCGCCAGCTCGTCGGCCGAGTGGCGCCAGCCGGGGGAGAACTGGTTCTGCACGCTCACCAGCGCGTCGCCCACGATCGACCGGGCGACGTCGATCTGGGCGATGTCGGCGTTCGAGATGCCGACCATCCGCACCAGCCCGTCGTCGGCGAGCTGCCGCAGCCCGCCCATCGACTCCTCCCACGGCGTGGCCGGGTCGGGCCGGTGGAACTGGTAGAGCCCGATGGCGTCCCCGCCCAGCCGCCGCAGCGAGTCCTCGCAGGCCCGCCGCAGGTAGGCCGGTGACCCGTCGAGCTCCCAGTCGGTGCCGCGGCGGGTGTGGCCGCCCTTGGTCGCGACCAGCACCGAGGAGGTGTCACCCCCGTAGCCGGCCAGCGCCCGCGCCACCAGGTCCTCGTTGTGCCCGAACTCCGCCTCGTCGCGGGCGTAGGCGTCGGCGGTGTCGATCAGGGTGACGCCCGCGTCCAGCGCGGCGTGCACCACGGCGACGGCGTCCTCCCCCGAGGGGCGCTCGCCCTTGGTGGACAGGGGCATGGCGCCCAGCCCGATGGCGCCCACGGTCACGGTCCCGATGCGTCGCTGCTGCATGGGGGCTGTCGTGCCCCGCGGGTAGCGTTCCCACCCGTGAGTTCGCTGTTCGACCCCGCGCCGGGCGAGGAGGGTGCGCCGGTCGTCGACCCAGGGGCGCCGCTGGCGGTGCGGATGCGCCCGCGCTCGCTGGACGAGGTCGTCGGGCAGCAGCACCTCCTGGGCGACCGCGCACCGCTGCGCCGGCTGGTCGAGTCCGACGAGCCGATGTCGCTGGTGCTCTACGGCCCGCCCGGTACCGGCAAGACCACCCTCGCGCACGTCATCTCGCTGGCCACCAAGCGGCAGTTCGTGCAGCTGTCGGCGCTGGACTCCGGGGTGAAGGAGGTGCGGGCGGTCATCCAGAGCGCCAAGCGCGAGCTCACCTACGCCGGCCGTCGCACCGTGCTGTTCATCGACGAGGTGCACCGCTTCTCCAAGACCCAGCAGGACAGCCTGCTGTCGGCGGTGGAGGACCGGATCGTCAGCCTGATCGCCGCCACCACCGAGAACCCGTTCTTCTCCGTGGTCAGCCCGTTGCTGTCCCGCAGCCTGGTGCTCGCGCTCCAGCCGCTCACCGACGGCGACGTCCGCCGGCTGCTGCACCGGGCCCTCGCCAGCGACCGCGGGCTCGACGGCGCGGTCACGCTGGCCGCGGAGGCGGAGGAGCACCTGGTCCGCATCGCCGGCGGCGACGGGCGCAAGGCGCTCACCGCCCTGGAGTCCGGCGCCGGCGCGGCGCGCGCGGTCGGCGCGACCGAGATCGACCTCGCCACGCTGGAGACGGCGGTCGCGCAGGCGGCGGTCCGCTACGACCGGCAGGGCGACCAGCACTACGACGTCGCGAGCGCGCTGATCAAGAGCATCCGCGGCAGCGACGTCGACGCCGCGCTGCACTACCTGGCCCGCATGGTCGAGGCGGGGGAGGATCCGCGCTTCATCGCCCGGCGGCTGGTGATCAGCGCCAGCGAGGACATCGGCATGGCCGACCCCACCGCGCTGACCACGGCCGTCGCGGCGATGCAGGCGGTGCAGTTCATCGGCATGCCCGAGGGCCACTTCCCGCTCGCCCAGGCCGTCGTCCACCTGGCCACGGCGCCGAAGTCGAACGCGGTCACGGTGGCGATGGGGGAGTCGGTGGCCGACGTCCGCGCGGGGCTGGCCGGCCCGGTGCCACCCGGGCTGCGCGACGCGCACTACGCCGGGGCGAAGAAGCTCGGCCACGGGAAGACCTACTCCTACCCCCACGCCCACCCCGACGGCATCGTGGCCCAGCAGTACCCGCCGGATGCGCTGGTGGGCAGGGACTACTACCGCCCGACCAACCGCGGCGTCGAGGCGCGGCTGGGGGAACGGCTGGCGAAGCTGCGGGCGATCCTCCGCCGGACGCGCTGACCCGGCGGCGGGGCACGGACGGCCCGGCGGGCCCGCGACTACTGTGACGAGGCCGGAACGTCGCCCCTGGGCGCCGAATCCCCTCAGAACAGGAGCACGCGTGTCCGTAGGAGAGATCGCCGGGCTGATCGCAGCCGGGGCCCTGGTGCTGCTGGTGGTGCTCGTGGCCGTCCCGCTGCTCAAGCTCGGCCGGACGCTCGACGAGACGACCCTGACCATCCGCCAGGTCCGCGAGCAGAGCGCGCCGATCCTGAGCCAGGCCGGCACCACGGTCGCGCACGTGAACAGCAACCTGGAGCGGGTCGACGACATCACCGGCAACGCCGCCAACGTCTCCAGCAACGTCGCGGCGCTCACCAGCGTCGTCGCCGCCACCCTGGGCAGCCCGCTGATCAAGGTGGCCGCGTTCAGCTACGGCGTCCGCAGCGCCACGAAGAAGAAGCGGGAGGGCCAGGCGATCGCCGACGCCGCCCGCCGCGACAAGGAGGCGCGTCGCGCGCGCCGGTCCGCCCGGCGGGCCGCCTGATGCGCCGGCTGTTCTGGCTCGCGATGGGGATCACCATCGGGGCGCTGGTCGTCCGCAAGCTCTCGGCCGCCGCCGAGAAGATGACGCCGGCCGGCATCGGGGCCTCGATCGCCGAGGGGCTGCGCGACCTCGCCGACGCGATCGGCGACTTCGGTGCCGACGTCCGCGAGGCCATGAGCGAGCGGGAGCAGGAGCTGCGCGCCGGCACCGGGCTCGACGCACCGCTGCCCGAGACCGGTGACGCCGCGGCGCTGCGCCGTGGAGCGCACGCCGCCGACCTCTGACCCCCGGAGCCGGTCCGAGCACCACCCCGGCCCCCGACACCGAGAAGACCTGATGCAGACCGCCGAGATCCGCCGCCGCTTCCTGGAGCACTTCGCCCAGCGCGGCCACACCGTCGTCCCCAGCGCCTCGCTGGTCTCCCCGGACCCGTCGCTGCTGTTCACCGTCGCCGGCATGGTGCCGTTCATCCCGTACCTGACCGGCCGCGAGCCCGCCCCCTTCCCGCGGGCCACCAGCGTGCAGAAGTGCGTGCGCACCCTCGACATCGAGGAGGTGGGCAAGACCACCCGGCACGGCACGTTCTTCCAGATGAACGGCAACTTCTCCTTCGGCGACTACTTCAAGGAGGGGGCGATCCAGCACGCCTGGGAGCTGATCACCGGTCGGCTGGCGGACGGCGGTCTCGGCTTCGACCCCGACCGGATCTGGGTGACGGTCTACCTCGACGACGACGAGGCCGCCGACGCCTGGCGCCGCATCGCCGGGCTGCCGGTCGAGCGGATCCAGCGGCTGGGCAAGAAGGACAACTACTGGCACACCGGGGCGGCCGGCCCGGGCGGCCCCTGCTCGGAGATCTACTTCGACCGCGGCCCGCAGTTCGGCCCCGACGGCGGCCCGCTGGTGGACACCGCCGGCGACCGGTTCCTGGAGATCTGGAACCTCGTCTTCATGCAGTACGAGCTCGCCGACGTCCGCAGCAAGGAGGAGTTCACGGTCCTCGGCGAGCTGCCGAAGAAGAACATCGACACCGGCATGGGCCTGGAGCGGGTGGCCTTCCTGCTGCAGGGCGTCGACAACATGTACGAGATCGACGAGGTGGCGCCGGTGCTGCGCCGGGCCGCCGACCTGGCCGGGGTGACCTACGGCAAGGACGTCGACGCCGACGTGCGGCTCCGGGTGGTGGCCGACCACGTGCGCAGCGGGCTCATGCTCATCGGCGACGGCGTGACCCCGGGCAACGAGGGGCGCGGCTACATCCTGCGCCGGCTGCTGCGCCGCGCCGTCCGCTCGATGAAGCTGCTCGGGGTCGACGAGGCGACCCTGCCCGAGCTGCTGCCGGTGTCCAGGGACGCCATGAAGGCCAGCTACCCCGAGCTGGAGACCGACTTCGCCCGGATCTCGTCGGTGGCCTACGCCGAGGAGGAGGCGTTCCGGCGCACCCTCGCCTCGGGCACGGCGCTGTTCGACACCGCGGTGCAGCAGGCGAAGAGGGCCGGTGCCCCGGAGCTCTCGGGCGCGCAGGCCTTCTCCCTGCACGACACCTACGGCTTCCCGATCGACGTCACCCTCGAGATGGCCGCCGAGCAGGGCGTCACCGTCGACGAGGCGGGCTTCCGGGCCCTGATGACGGAGCAGCGCGACCGCGCCCGCGCCGACGCGCGGGCCAAGCGCACCGGCTCGGTCGACGTCCTGGCCTACCGACGGCTGCTGGCCGAGCACGGTCCCACGGACTGGCGGGCCTACGAGGCGCTGCGCACCGACTCCCGCGTGCTGGGCGTCGTGGCCGAGGGCGACGACGAGGGCGACCGGCCGGCCGGGCCCGGCGAGATCACCCGCGTGGTGCTGGACCGCACGCCGTTCTACGCCGAGTCCGGCGGGCAGGTGGCCGATGCGGGCCTGCTCACCTGGGACGGCGGCCGGGCCGAGGTGATCGACGTGCAGCGCCCGGTCAAGGGGCTGGTCGCCCACCAGGTGCGGGTGCTCGAGGGCGAGCTGCGCGCCGGCGCCGAGCTCACCGCCGAGGTCGACCGCGAGTGGCGGCTGTCGGCCTGCCAGGCGCACTCGGGCACCCACGTCGTGCACGCCGCGCTGCGCCAGGTGCTCGGCCCGCAGGCGCTGCAGTCGGGCTCCTACAACCGCCCCGGCTACCTGCGGCTGGACTTCGCCTGGCAGGGCGCGCTCACCGCGCAGCAGCGCAGCGACATCGAGGATGTCGCCAACGCCGCCGTCCGCGCCGACCACGCCGTGTCCGCCTCCTGGATGACGCTGCCCGAGGCCCAGGCGTTCGGCGCGCTGGCGCTGTTCGGCGAGACCTACGGCGAGCAGGTGCGGGTCGTGGAGATCGGCGGCCCGTGGTCGCGCGAGCTCTGCGGTGGCACCCATGTCCGGGGCAGCGCGCAGATCGGCACGCTGGCGCTGACCGGTGAATCCTCCGTGGGCTCGGGCTCGCGGCGCGTCGAGGCCGTGGTGGGGCTGGAGGGCTTCCGGTACCTGGCGCGCGAGCGTGACATGGTGCGCCAGCTGGCCGAGATCCTCAAGTCGCCCCAGGACGGCCTGGTCGAGCGGGTCGGCGGCATGGTCTCCCGGCTGCGCGACCTGGACCGCGAGCTGGCCGACCTGCGGGCGCAGCAGACGCTGGCCGCCGCCGGCGAGCTGGCCGCGTCGGCCCGCGACGTGGGCGGCGTCGCCGTCGTCACCGGTTCCCCGGCCGGTCTCGGCGGCGGGGAACTGCGCACGCTGGCGCTCGACGTCCGCGGCCGCCTCGGGGCTGACCGGCCGGCGGTCGTGCTGCTGGCATCGGAGTCCGGTGGCAAGGTGGCGTTGGTGGCGGCGCTGAACCCGGCCGCGGTCACCCGGGGGCTGTCGGCCAACGACGTCCTCAAGGCGGCCTCGGCACCCGTCGGCGGCCGCGGTGGCGGCAAGTCCGACGTCGCCCAGGGGGGCGGAACCGATCCCGCGGGTATCCCCGCGGCACTGCAGGCCGGCGAGCAGGCGGTCGTGACCGCCACGGGAAGGTGACGAACGTGCCCGACACCGAGTACAACCCCGAGGACACCGGCCCGGTCGGTGGCCGCCGGCGCGAGCTGCCGGCGGTCCCGCCGGCGCGTCCGCGCCCGACCACGGGGGAGCAGCCGACGTACCACCCGACCACCGAGATCGACCTGAGCCAGGGGTTCCCACCGGTCAAGCACGAGACGACGGAGATCGACCTCTCCGGCGGCTGGCCACGGCACCTGCAGGTCCCCCCGCGCCGCCCGGGGGCCGGTCGCGCCCGCGGCCGGGTCCTCGGCATCGACGTGGGCACCGTGCGGGTCGGGCTGGCGCTGTCGGACCCGACGGGCACGCTCGCCAGCCCGCTGGAGACCCTCCGCCGGGCCAAGGACGGCTCGGACCTGGACCGGCTCGCCGCCCTGGTGGTGGAACACGAGGTGTCAGAGGTGGTGGTGGGAGAACCGGTGCACCTGTCGGGCGCCGCCGGTGCCTCCGCGCAGGATGCTGCCGATTACGCACAGGAACTGGCCGACCGGATCCCGGACGTGCCGGTGAACCTGATCGACGAGAGGCTCTCGACCGTGACCGCAGCCAGCCACCTCCGGGAGGGCGGCATCGACAGCCGTCGCCAGCGCGCGGTGATCGACCAGGCGGCCGCCGTGGTGATCCTGCAGCAGTACCTGGACAGCCGGCAGGCGCCCTCATGACCGGGCGTGCGCGGGCATGCAGGAGCACAGCAGCGCCGGTCACGAGGACGACGAGCGCCGGCGAGGCGTCCTCGTGAGCGCGCCCGGCGGGCCGCAGCGGCGGGGGAGGCACGCGTTCGACGACGGAACCGGTGGCATGCCGGCACCGTTCCCGACCGGCTTCGGTGCCCCTGCCGGCGGCTTCCCGCCGGGCACCTCGGGCCACCCGCCGGTGTTCCCCCGCCCGGGTGCCGGGCTGGTCGACCGGTCCGGTGACGAGACCGGGCCGATGGGCGCGCCGGGCGGGTGGTCGTCCGCCGACCATCCCCTGACGTCCCGGCACGGCGACCGCGACGACCACGGTTTCGACCGCCAGCACCCCTCGGCCCCGCTGCCGCCGCTGCCGGCCGGCGCGTGGGACCGGCTGCGGCCGCGCGAGGACGCCGCGGACGACGACGCGACCGTCGCCGCGCCCCGGCTCTCCGCCGGGCCCGACGACACCCCCGACGAGCCGCCGGCCGAGCCGGCCGCGGACGACCCGACCGGTGGCCTGGACGTCATCGGCGCGAACGTGGACGACGACCGGCCGCGGCGCCGCGGCCTGCGCCGGCGCCGGGACGAGGGCGACGCGCCGCAGCCCGCCGCCGGCGCCACCCCGGCGGACGACACGGCCGCGCTCCACCCGCAGGACGACCTGGACCTGCACGGGGACCCCGACGACGGCGGCCTGCTGCACGACGACGAGATCCCGATCGCCCCCTACGACCCGCGCACGGACCCGCAGCGCCGGCGGCGGCGCCGTCGCCCGCTGGCGATCGGGCTGGCGCTGCTGGTCCTCGGCGGCATGGTCGTGGGCATCGTGCTCGCCGGGCAGCAACTCCTCGGCATGCTCGACCCGGCCGCCCGTGACTACGCGGGTCCGGGCACCGGCAGCGTCGACGTGCGGGTGCAGCCGGGCGACACGCTCACCGACATCGCCCGCACCCTGGCCGACGCCGACGTCATCGCCTCCACCGGACCGTTCGTGGACGCCGCGCAGGGCGAGCCCGCGGCCACCGGCATCCAGCCCGGCGTCTACTCGCTGCGGCTGCAGATGAGCGGGCAGGGGGCCCTGGACCTGCTGCTGGACCCGGCTTCCCGCCAGGTGACGCGGGTGACCGTGCCCGAGGGCTTCACCGTGGAGCAGATCCTCGCCCGGCTCGCGGAGGAGACCGGCACGCCGCTCGCGGAGCTGGAGGCGGCGGCCGATCCCGCGGCGCTGCCGCTGCCCGCGTACGCGGGCGGGCAGCTGGAGGGCTACCTCTTCCCGGCGACCTACGACTTCGAGCCGGGCACCACGCCGCAGCAGATGCTGCAGCGGATGGTCGAGACCTTCAACGAGGTGGCCGCCCGGCTGCGGCTCGAGGAGCGGGCCGCCGCTCTCGGGCGCACCCCCGGCGAGGTGGTCACGATCGCCTCGATGATCCAGTCGGAGACCCGGCTGGACGAGGAGCGCGCCGACGTCGCCCAGGTGATCTACAACCGCCTCGACGCGGGCATCGCCCTCGGCATCGATGCGACGCTGGCCTACGGCCTGGACAAGAGCGGCAACGAGCTGACGGTCACGGACCTGCAGAGCGACGACCCGTACAACACGCGGAACCGGCGCGGCCTGCCGCCGACCCCCATCAGCTCCCCGGGTGAGCGGAGCCTCGAGGCGGCGCTGGCCCCGACGACCGGGGACCTCCTGTACTACGTCCTCGAGTCGGAGGACGGGGCGCACTTCTTCACCAGCGACTACGCCGAGTTCCAGCAGGCCCGCCAGCGGTGCGCCGACGCCGGCCTCGGGTGCGGTGGCTGACCGGCCGCAGCGGGCAGCGGTCCTCGGGCGGCCGGTGAGCCACTCGCTCTCCCCGCTGCTGCACCGCGCCGCCTACGCGGCGCTGGGGCTCTCCGGCTGGAGCTACGACGCCCTGGACGTCGGGGCCGAGGACGTGCCGACACTCCTGGCCGGGCTCGGCGAGGAGTGGCGCGGCTTCTCGGTGACGATGCCGTGCAAGCAGGCCGCGGTCGCGGTCGCCGACGTGGTGGAGCCGCTCCCACGGCTGCTGGGCGCGGCCAACACCCTCGTCCGCACCGCGGCGGGCTGGCGGGCGGAGAACACCGACGTCGCCGGCGTCGGCACGGCGCTGCAGGTGGCCGGCGTCGACGAGGTGGGGCACGCGGCAGTGCTCGGCGCCGGGGGGACGGCGGCGGCCGCGGCCGTGGCGCTGGCCTCCCTGGGGGCCGAGCGGGTCGACGTCGTCGTGCGCGAACCGGCCCGGGCCGGCGACGTGGTGCGGGTCCTGGAGACCCTCGGCGTGCGGGTGCGGGTGCTGCCCCTGGCCGGTGCGCAGGTCGAGGCCCCCGTCGTCGTCAGCACCGTGCCGGTCGCGGGGCAGCCGGCCGTGGCGGCCCTGGAGTGGCACGGTGGGCAGACCGTGCTCGACGTGCTCTACGCCCCCTGGCCAACGCCGCTGGCCGAGCGGGTCTCCGCCGCCGGCGGCGCGGTGATCAGCGGGCTGGAGGTCCTCTTCTGGCAGGCCACCGTGCAGGTCGAGCTCATGACCGGGGAGCCGGCCCCCATCGGTGCGATGCGCGCCGCGCTCGACGCCCGCTGAACCGCCCGCCGTGGACGTGTCCCACGCCGTCCTCGCCGGCGCCGCCGTCGTCGCCGGGGTGCTCCTCGGGCCGCTCCTGGCGCGCAGCACCGTCCGGCTCGCCGCCCGGGACGATGCCGCCACCCCGTCGCAGGCCCGGGTGGCCCTGACGGCGGTGCTCACCGCCGGTCTGCTGGCCGCGGCGGTGCTGCTCGGCGGGCTGCGCCCCGCCACCGCGGCGCTGGCCTGGGCCGCGGGGGCTGCGGTCGTGCTGGCCGGGGTGGACCTCGCCGTGCACCGGCTGCCCGACCGCGTGCTCCTCCCGGCCGCCGCCGTCTGCGGGGCCGCCCTGCTCGCCGACGCCGCGGTGCTGGGCACCTGGCCGGCCCTGGGCCGGGCCGGCGCGGCGGGCGCCACCGCCCTCCTCCTTTCCGGCGCGGCGCGGCTGGCCGCCCCGGCGGCCCTGGGGTTCGGCGACGTGAAGCTGATCGGGCTGCTGGGGCTGGTGCTCGGCTGGGCCGGCTGGGGCGTGCTGCTGGCCGGCCTGTTCCTCGGTCTGGTCACCGGGGCCCTGGTGTCGCTGGCGCTGGTGGCGACCGGTCGGGCGGGCTGGCGCAGCACCGTGCCCTTCGGCCCGCCGCTGCTGGCCGGCGCCGTCCTGGCGCTGGCCCTCGGCGGCGTCCCACCCGCCTGACGGCCACCCGTCACGGGCCCGCGCGAGCCCGCGAGGGAAGGGGAGAAGGGCGGTCCTTCTAGAATCGCCGCATGTTGCGCTGGCTGACCGCCGGTGAGTCGCACGGCCAGCAGCTCACCGCCATCCTCGAGGGCCTCCCGGCCGGGGTCGAGGTGCAGACGGCCGACCTCGACCTGCAGCTCGCCCGCCGCCGGCTCGGGCACGGGCGGGGTGCCCGGATGTCCTTCGAGCAGGACGTCGTCACCCTCACCGGCGGTGTGCGCCACGGCCGCACCCAGGGCGGGCCGATCGCGGTGCAGGTCGGCAACACCGAGTGGCCGAAGTGGGAGACGGTCATGTCCGCCGACCCGGTCGACGCCGAGATCCTGGCGGGGCAGGCCCGCAACGCGCCGCTGACCCGCCCGCGGCCCGGTCACGCCGATCTGGCCGGCATGCAGAAGTACGGCTTCGACGACGCCCGGCCGGTGCTCGAGCGCGCCAGCGCCCGGGAGACCGCCGCGCGGGTGGCCCTCGGCGCGATCGCGCAGGCCTTCCTGCGCCAGGCGCTCGGGGTCTCGGTGGTCAGCCACGTCGTGGGCATCGGCCCGGTGGTCGCGCCCGACGGCCTCGTACCCGGGCCCGCGGACAACCCGCGGCTCGACGAGGACCCGGTGCGCTGCGCCGACCCCGCCACCAGCGAGCGGATGACCGCCGAGATCGACGACGCCCGCAGATGCGGTGACACGCTCGGCGGCGTCATCGAGGTCGTCGTCCACGGGCTGCCGCCGGGCCTGGGCAGCCACGTGCACTGGGACCGGCGCCTGGACGCCCGGCTGGCCGCCGCCCTCATGGGCGTGCAGTCGGTCAAGGCCGTGGAGGTCGGCGACGGGCTGGAGACCGCCCGCCGCCGCGGCTCGGTGGCCCACGACGAGATCGTGCTCGCCGACGGCGGCACCCGGGTGCAGCGGCTCACCGACCGGGCCGGGGGCATCGAGGGCGGCATGACCAACGGCGAGGTGCTGCGCGTCCGCGCCGCGATGAAGCCGATCAGCACCGTGCCCCGGGCGCTGCAGACCGTCGACGTCGCCACCGGGGAGGCCGCGGTCGCGATCAACCAGCGCAGCGACGCGTGCGCCGTGCCCCGCGGCAGCGTCGTGATGGAGGCGATGGTCGCCCTCGTGCTGGCCGACGCCGCGCTGGAGAAGTTCGGCGGCGACTCGATCGCCGAGACCCGGCGCAACGCGCAGGCCTACCTCGACGCCCTGCCCTACCGGTGAACCGGCCGGCCCTGGTCCTCGTCGGTCCGCCTGCCTCGGGGAAGACGACGGTCGGCACGGCGGTCGCCGCCGCGCGGGGGCTGGCGTTCCGGGACACCGACCGCGACGTCGAGGAGGCCACCGGGTCGACGGTCGCCGACCTGTTCGTCCAGCACGGCGAGCCGCACTTCCGCGCGCTGGAGGAGCAGGCGGTCGCCCGCGCGCTCACCGAGCACACCGGGGTGCTGGCCCTCGGCGGCGGAGCGGTGACCAGCGCCGCCACCCGGGAGCTGCTGGTCGCCCACGGCCGGGCCCGTGGGACGGTGGTCTGGCTCGACGTCGACGTCGCCTCCGCCGCCCGCCGCGTGGGGCTCTCGCGCGACCGGCCGCTGCTGGCCGTGAACCCGCGCGCGATGCTGCGCACCATGCTCGAACAGCGCGCCCCGCTCTACACGGAGGTGGCCACGCACCGCGTCGCCACCGCGGGGCGCCCGCCGGAGGAGGTCGTCGCCGAGGTGCTTGCCGTCCTGACCCCGGAGGGGGCCCGGTGACCCGCCGCGTCCCGGTCGCGGGGGAGCAGCCCTACGAGGTCGTCATCGGCGCCGGCGCCCAGGCGGAGCTGGCCCTCGTGCTGGCCGGCACGCCGAAGGTGGCCGTCGTCCACGCCCCGCCGCTCGCCGCCGCGGCCGGCGCCGCCGTGGAGACCCTGCAGACCACCGGCGTCGCGGCCGAGGCGGTCGTCGTCCCCGACGGCGAGGCGGCCAAGACCGCGCAGGTCGCGGCCGCGATGTGGGACGAGTTCGGCCGGCTGGGGCTGACCCGGTCCGACGCCGTCGTCGGGCTCGGTGGGGGAGCGGTCACCGACCTGGCCGGGTTCCTCGCGGCCACCTGGACCCGCGGCATCCGCGTCGTCCAGGTGCCCACCAGCCTGCTCGGCATGGTCGACGCCGCCGTGGGCGGCAAGACGGGCATCAACACCGCCGCCGGCAAGAACCTGGTCGGCGCGTTCCACCCGCCCGCGGGCGTGCTCGCCGACACCGACCTGCTGGCCGGCCTGCCCGAGGACGAGTTCCGCGCCGGGCTGGCCGAGGTGGTCAAGTGCGGCTTCATCGCCGACGGCCGGATCCTCGAACTGCTGGCCGCCGACCCGACGGGGCGCCGCGACACCGAGGAGCTCATCGAGCGCGCGGTACGGGTGAAGGCCGCCGCGGTGGGGGAGGACCTGCTCGACACCGGGGTCCGCGAGTTCCTCAACTACGGCCACACCCTCGGCCACGCGGTCGAGCGGGTCGAGGACTTCGGCTGGCGGCACGGCGAGGCGGTCGCGGTCGGGCTGGTGTTCGCCGCCGAGCTGGCCGGGCAGGCCGGGCTGCTGACCCGCGCGGAGGTCGACCGGCACCGCGAGCTCCTCACCGCCATGGGGCTGCCCACCACCTACGCCGGCGACTGGCCGCGGCTGCAGGAGGTCATGCGCGTGGACAAGAAGGCCCGCGGCGCCTCGCTGCGCTTCGTCGTCCTCGACGGGCTGGGCAATCCCCGCATCCTGACCGACCCCGACCAGGCCTGGCTCGACGCGGCCTGGGCCGCCGTCTCTGGAGACGATTCATGACGATCCACGTGCTCAACGGCGCGAACCTCGGCCGGCTCGGCACCCGCGAGCCCGAGGTCTACGGGACCACCACCTACGCCCAGCTGGTCGAGCTGGTGGAGACCGCCGCCCGGGAACTGGGCGTCGAGGTGCTGGTGCGCCAGACCGACGACGAGGGCCAGCTGTTGCGCTGGGTCCACGAGGCGACCGACGCCGGGGCCCCGGTCATCGTCAACCCCGGCGGCTGGACCCACACCTCGGTCGTGCTGCACGACGCGCTGGCCGCGGTTCCCGCCCCGGTGGTGGAGGTGCACATCAGCAACATCCACCGGCGCGAGGAGTTCCGGCGGCACTCCTACGTCTCCCGCGTGGCCGACGGCGTCATCGCCGGCCTCGGCGTGCACGGCTACGTGCTGGCGCTGCAGTGGATGACGCTGCGGGGCGTCTCGTGAGCCGCGCCTCCCAGCGGCGCGAGGTGCTCCGGGCCACCGCCGCGGAGCGCGGGCTGGACGCCGTGCTGGTCACCAACCTGCTCAACGTCCGATACCTCACCGGCTTCACCGGCTCCAACGGCGCGCTGCTGCTGCGGGTGGACGGCCGCGACCTCTTCGGCACCGACGGCCGGTACACGACCCAGGCCGGCGTGCAGGTGCCCGACGTGGAGCTGCTCGTCGACCGGGCCACGGTGCCCGCCCTGGCCCGGGAGGCCGTGCGCCGGGGCTCCGCAGGCCCACCCGCCCGCCGGATCGGCTACGAGTCCCACGACCTCACCGTCGACGGGCTGCACGGGCTGGAGCGCGTGCTCGCCGACGCCGCCGCGGGCGGGACCGTCCCGGAGCTGGCGTCGGTGCGCCGGGCCGTCGAGGCCCAGCGTGCGATCAAGGACCCCGACGAGATCGGGTCGCTGCGCCGCGCGTGCGCCGTCGCCGACCAGGCGCTGGCCGAGCTGGCCGCCGAGGGCGCGCTCCGTCCCGGCCGCACCGAGCTGGAGGTCGGCCGCGAGCTGGATGCGCGGATGCTGGCGCTGGGCGCCGAGGCGCCGTCGTTCGAGACGATCGTCGCCGCCGGGGCGAACTCGGCCATCCCGCACCACCGGCCCGACCAGACCGAGCTGCGCTCGGGTGACTTCCTCAAGCTCGACTTCGGCGCCACCGTCGAGGGCTACCACTCCGACATGACCCGCACCCTGGTGCTGGGCCAGGCGGCGGACTGGCAGCGGGAGGTCTACGCCGTGGTGGCGGAGTCGCAGGCGGCCGGCCGGGCGGCGCTCGCGGTCGGGGCGGACGTCGTCGCCGTCGACGCCGCGGCGCGCGACGTGATCGTCGCGGCCGGGCACGGCGAGCACTTCACCCACGGCCTCGGGCACGGCGTGGGCCTGGAGATCCACGAGGCGCCGGGCATCGGCCAGCAGGGCGCGGGTACGCTTGCCGCCGGTATGGCCGTCACCGTGGAGCCGGGCGTGTACCTGCCCGGCCACGGCGGTGTCCGGATCGAGGACACCCTGATCGTCACCGACGACGCGCCCGAGTTGTTGACCCTCACGAGCAAGGAACTGCTGGTCCTCTAGATGGCTACCACCAACGACCTGAAGAACGGCATCGTCCTCAACCTGGACGGCCAGCTCTGGACCGTCACCGACTTCCAGCACGTCAAGCCCGGCAAGGGCGGGGCCTTCGTGCGCACGACGCTGAAGAACGTGCTGTCGGGCAAGGTCGTCGACAAGACCTTCAACGCCGGCACCAAGGTCGAGACGGCCACCGTGGACAAGCGGTCGATGACCTACCTGTACAAGGAGGGCACCGACTTCGTCTTCATGGACGGGGACACGTTCGAGCAGATCTACGTGCCGACCGAGACCGTCGGCGACGGCGCGAACTACCTGCTGGACAACACCGAGGCCATCGTCGCGGTGCACGACGGCACCCCGCTGTACGTCGAGCTGCCGGTGACCATGGAGCTCGTCGTCGAGCACACCGACCCGGGCCTGCAGGGCGACCGCTCCACCGGTGGCACCAAGCCCGCCACGTTGGAGACCGGCGCGCAGATCCAGGTGCCGCTGTTCATCAGCACCGGCGAGAAGCTGAAGGTCGACACCCGCGACGGCCGCTACCTCGGCCGCGTCAACTGACAGCGCGGTAACCCTCATGGCCGCACGGACCAAGGCGCGCAAGCGTGCCGTCGACGTCCTCTACGAGGCCGACGTGCGTGGCCGGGAGCGGGTCGAGCTGCTCCGCGAGCGGGTCGCCGACGGCAACCCGCCGATCCCCGACCACGCCATCCGCCTGGTCGAGGGCGTCGCCGAGCACGGTGCGCGCATCGACGAGCTGATCGAGGCGCACACCTCCGGCTGGTCGCTGGAGCGGCTGCCCGACGTCGACCGCGCGATCCTTCGGATGGCGACCTACGAGCTGCTCTGGGTGGACGACGTGCCCGACGCCGTCGTCATCGACGAGGCGGTCGAGCTGGCCCGCGCCATCTCGACCGACGAGTCGCCCCGCTACGTCAACGGCGTGCTGGGCGCCATCCTCGCCGCCGAGGTCCCCACCTCCTCCTGACGGCAGGGCGACAGGGCCCGACCCGGCTGCGGCCGAAGGAGCTGTGACCAGCACGTCGGTCCGATCTGCTCCTCGCGACCGCACGAACTGTCGGAGCCTCCTGGAACGATCCTCGGGTGACGACGTTCCAGGCAGTGGCGGTGACGCTTCTTGCCGTGCTGCCGGGCGCTTCGTACACCTTCGCGTTCGAGCGCGTGGCCGGCGCCTACGGTGCCAGTCTCTCCGATCGCCTGATCCGCTTCGCGGCCGCCTCCGCCGTCTTCCACGCCCTGTTCAGCGGTCCGGAACTTCTGCTGTACCGAGGACTGGTCGTCTCCGGTCGGCTGGAACGTGCGGAGATCGCGGCCTGGCAGTTCGAACTCCTCGCCCTGGCCTACGTGCTTCTTCCCACCGCGGCGGGCAGCGTCGTCGGGCACGGGAGGAACAAGCGTTGGCCGTGGGTCACGTGGCTGACCGGGACGTCGCCTGAGCCGAGGGCCTGGGACTACCTGTGGACCCAGCCGGGCAAGACGATGGTCGTGCGCCTGCGCCTGAAGTCCGGGCCCTTGGTCGCGGGATTCTTCGGCAAGGTCGAGGGGGCACCGGCCTCCTACGCGGCCGGTTACCCCGAGGCGCAGGATCTCTTCCTCGGCCTCCAGGTGAAGGTGGATGCCGTCAACGGTGAGTTCGTGAAGGATGACGAGGGCCGCATCCAGCCCGTTGAGGGACGCACCTCTCTGCTCGTACGCTGGGAAGAAGTCGAGTACGCCGACGTCCTGGAGGTCTGATGGCAGCGCCGTCGCACGGCAGCGAACGTCCCGCCAGGGCTCTCAAGCATTCCGGGTTCGAGAAGAAGGGCGGCTACCCGGCGACGGGGCCGGTTGTCTCGGCGATGCCGAAGGCGCCGCAAGGCCCTGCACCGGGTGCCGGTTCAGCGAACACTGCTGGTCCCGGATCTCCGACGAAGACCAGGCAGTAGAGCATCGCTGACCAACTTCCCTGGGTCGTCGGGGTGGTAGCTCAGTGCAGGTCGCGCCGCGCGAACAGCCAGGTGCCGACGCCGACGAGCACCGCGGCGAAGACCCCGACGACCAGGCCGCCCTGCAGGTTGGTGACCAGGTAGGTGGTCGGCTCGGCCGCCGAGGGCCCGCCGTTCCCGAAGTCGAACAGCTCCAGGCCGCCCGGGAGGACGAGCGCGATGGAGTTGGTCGACAGCAGCCACCGGTCCGTGGTGGGCTCGAGGATGCGCAGCGCGTTCTCCGCGATCGCGAAGTAGACGAAGCCGACGCCCAGGGCCGCCCCGGTGTTGCGCACCAGGTTCGCCAGCCCGAAGCCGATGAGGCCGACCAGCACCGTGAGGACGACTCCGCGTCCCTGCGCGGCCAGCAGCCCGGACCAGAAGCCGTCCGGGACCCCGCGGTCGCTGCCCACGAGGGCGTCCAGCAGCCACGCCATGGCCAGCCACGCGAGCTGCGCGGCGACGCCGAGGGCCAGCGCCGCGAGGGCGAGGACGCCGGTCTTGGTGCCGATGACCCGCAGCCGGCTGGGCACCCAGAAGAGCAGGGCGACGATGGTGCGGGTGGACCACTCGGCCCCGATCCAGGTGGCCCCGATCAGGAAGGCGAGCACCGCCGCGGCGACGGCGAAACCGATGGCGCCGGGTTCGCCGGCGGAGGCGAGGTCGAACGGCGCCGTGGTGAGGAAGTCCTCGACGGGGACGTCCGACTCGGTCAGGGGCGGGCCGCAGAACTGGTCGACGGGCTGACCGGCCTGCTCGGCGTCCTGCTCGCAGACCTGCCGGAACTCCCGCTCGCCGGCGAGGAACTCGTCGCGCTGCTGGGTCGCAGCGGCGAAGTCGGCGTCGGTCGGTTCGCCGAAGCTGAGCAGCCCGATGACGACGGCCCCGAGCCAGCCGAGGGTGGCCAGGGCCAGCAGCACCTGGATGAACCGGCGGGAGACGAACCGGTGCACCTCGGCGCGGAAGAGGCTGCCGCGCGGCCGGGTGGCCCCCCCCGGGGCGGCCGTCGGCTGCTCGGTCACCGCGCTCACGCCTGCTCCCCGGTGATCGCGAGGAAGGCGCTCTCCAGGTCGGGGGTCACGCGGACCAGCTCCTCGACGTAGTGGCCGTGGCCGGCGAGCACGCGGGTGATCTCGCCCGGTGCCGGGGCGCCGTGCACGAGGATCTGCCCGTCGGGCGCGGGGGAGACGGAGAATCCGGCGCCGTGCAGCACGGCGGCGCCGGCGGCCGGGTCGGGCACCGCGACGCGGACGTCGCCGGTGCCGGCCCGGTCGAGCACGGAGGAGACCGGCCCGGCGGCCACCTGACGTCCCCGGGCGAGGATGGTCACCGAGTCGCACACCTGCTGGATCTCGGCGAGCAGGTGGGAGGAGAGCAGCACCGTCGTCCGGCCGTCGGACCCCAGGCGCCGGATGAGCTCGCGGACGTCGCGGATCCCGGCCGGGTCGAGCCCGTTGCTGGGCTCGTCGAGGATCAGCAGGCGCGGGGCCTTCAGCAGCGCCGCCGCGATGCCGAGGCGCTGCTTCATGCCGAGGGAGTAGCCCTTGAACCGGTCACCGGCGCGCTCGCGCAGGTCGACCAGCTCCAGGCACTCCTCGACGCGGGGCGCAGGGACCCCCGCCGTCTCGGCGAGCAGCTCCAGGTTGCGCCGGCCGGTGAAGCCGGGGAAGAACAGCGGCGTCTCCACCAGGGCGCCGACCTCGCCGATGACCCGGGGGAGGTCGGTGGGCACCGGGCGGTCCAGCAGCCGGACGTCCCCGGCCGAGGGGCGGACGAGGCCCAGGAGGACGCGGATGGAGGTGGTCTTGCCCGAGCCGTTGGGCCCGAGCAGCCCGTGCACCCCGCCGGATTCGACCGTCATGTCCAGGCCGTCGAGCGCGCGGAGCTCCTGGCCGCCCCGTCTGCGGTAGGTCTTGGCGACCCCGGACATCTGCACCGCCGGCACGCCGGCCTCCAGCCTCCCGGGCGCGCGCCCGGGTCGCCGCACCCTGGCACATCCGCTGCTCCGGGGACAGCACCCGCGGCGTGTGTCCGGAACCAGCCGGTCCACGAACGACGAGGGCCCCCGCCGATCGGCGGGGGCCCTCGGTTCAGCGCGGAGTGCGGCGGCGGTCGCCCCAGGAGTCGTCGACGTCCTCGTCGAGCTCCTCGTCGCCGCCGGAGCTGACGATGCTCTCCATGCCGGGGGAGAGCACGCCCCACTCGATCAGCCGCGAGGTGAGCTCGTCGGGGCTCATGTCGTAGATGATCGCCAGCGACTTGAGGTCCTCGGCGCGGATCGAGAGCACCTTGCCGTTGTAGTCGTGCCGCTGGGCCTGGATGGTCGAGGCGTACCGGGCCAGCGGGCCGGCCTCGTCGGCGGGCAGGGACCCGAGCGACTCGAGGTTCAGCACGATCTTGTTGGTCGAGGTCACCGCGGAGCTGGGCCGCGGGTCGGGCAGCAGTTCGGACACGGGGACGCCGTAGAAGACCGCGAGCTCGGAGAGGCGCTGCACGGTCACGGCGCGGTCGCCGCGTTCGTAGGAGCCGACGACGACCGCCTTCCAGCGGCCGTGCGACTTGTCCTCCACACCCTGCAGGGAGAGGCCCTGCTGGTTGCGGATCGCGCGGAGCCGGGCGCCGAGGGCCCGTGAGTAGTCGGTGCTCATCGCTGTCTGCTCACTGTCCGTCGTCTCGGATCGGGGTTGTTCGTCACGCAGCGTACGTGCGAAGCGGGGATCACAACAGCCGGGTCGGCACGAAACCGCAGGCGGGCGCCGCACCGGCGGGGCCACCCGGGCGGCGGCGAGCCGGGCGAGGGCGTGCAGTACCGTCGACGGCGGTCCGACCACTCCTTTAACGACCCGTCCAGTGAGGCGGGGAAGGAGGCCTCATGGCCCGCTCGCCCGACCCTGCCCGGAGCACGTCTCCCGGCAGCGCCCCCGGCACCCTGCTCTCCTCCGCCGACGTCGCCCGCGTCGTCGACCGCATGGCCCACCAGCTCATCGAGCGGGCGGCCAGCCTGCGTCCCGACGACGGCTCCGACCAGGCCGACGGGGGGCTCTCCGACCTGGTCCTCGTGGGCATCCCGACCCGCGGCGCGCCGCTGGCCCGCCGGCTGGCCGCCCGCATCGCGGCGTTCACCGGCGTGACCGTCGACGTGGGCACCGCCGACATCACGCTCTACCGCGACGACCTGCGTCTGCGCGGGGTCCGGGCGCTGGAGCCCACGGTGCTGCCTGACGACGGCATCGACGACCGGCTCGTCGTCCTCGTGGACGACGTGCTCTTCTCCGGCCGGTCCGTGCGGGCCGCGCTGGACGCGCTCCGCGACCTCGGCCGCCCGCGCAGCGTCCAGCTGGCGGTGCTGGTCGACCGGGGCCACCGCGAGCTGCCGATCAAGGCGGACTTCGTCGGCAAGAACGTGCCGACGTCGCGGTCGCAGCAGGTGCGGGTGCACCTCGCGGAGATCGACGGGGTGGACGAGGTGCTCGTGACCGAGGAGGGGGACCGGTGAAGCGGCACCTGCTGGAGGCCGCGGACCTGGACCGGGACGATGCGACGCTGGTGCTCGACACCGCCGCGCAGATCGACCAGGCCCTCGCCGGCCGCGAGGTGAAGAAGCTCCCGACGCTGCGGGGGCGCACGGTGGTCAACCTGTTCTACGAGGACTCCACCCGCACGCGGATCAGCTTCGAGCTCGCCGCCAAGCGATTGAGCGCCGACGTCATCAACTTCTCGGCCAAGGGCAGCAGCGTCTCCAAGGGTGAGAGCCTCAAGGACACCGCGCTCACCCTGGAGGCGATGGGCGCCGACGCCGTCGTCGTCCGGCACTCCGCGTCGGGCGCGCCGCACCGGCTGGCGAACTGGGTGCGCGGCAGCGTGGTCAACGCCGGCGACGGCACCCACGAGCACCCGACGCAGGCGCTGCTGGACGCCTACACGATCCGGCAGCGGCTGGGCCGGCTCGACGGGGTCCGCGTGACGATCGTCGGCGACGTCCTGCACAGCCGGGTGGCCCGCTCGAACGTCGGCCTGCTGCACACCCTGGGGGCGCAGGTCACGCTGGTCGCCCCGCCCACGCTGCTGCCCGTCGGCGTGGGCAGCTGGCCGGCCCAGGTCGGCTACGACCTGGACGCGGTGCTGCCCAAGAGCGACGTGGTGATGATGCTGCGGGTGCAGGCCGAGCGGATGAACGCCTCGTTCTTCCCCAGCGCCCGCGAGTACAGCCGCCGCTACGGCCTGGACGCCCGCCGCATGGCCGCGCTGCCCGACGACGCGATCGTCATGCACCCCGGCCCGATGAACCGCGGCATGGAGATCGCCGCCGAGGTGGCCGACTCCGTCCGCTCCACGATCGTCGAGCAGGTCGCCAACGGCGTCTCGACCCGCATGGCCGTCCTTTACCTGCTGCTCGGAGGGAACACGTGAGCACCTACCTGATCAAGGGGGTGCGGCCGCTCGGCGGCGAGCCCGCCGACATCCTGGTGGAGGACGGCCGGATCGCCGCGGTCGGCGACTCGCTGGACGCCACCGGCGCCGAGGTGGTCGAGGCCGCCGGCCTGATCGCGCTGCCGGGGCTGGTCGACCTGCACACCCACCTGCGCGAGCCGGGCCGCGAGGACGCCGAGACGGTCGAGACCGGCAGCCGCGCCGCCGCTCTCGGCGGGTTCACCGCGGTGCACGCCATGGCCAACACCGACCCGGTCGCCGACACCGCAGGCGTGGTCGAGCAGGTGTGGCGGCTGGGCCAGGAGGCCGGGCTGGTCGACGTCGTCCCGGTGGGGGCGGTGACCGTCGGGCTCGGGGGCGAGCGGCTGGCCGAGCTCGGCGCGATGGCCGACTCCGCCGCCCGCGTGCGGGTCTTCTCCGACGACGGGCACTGCGTCGCCGACCCTGCGCTCATGCGCCGCGCGCTGGAGTACGTGAAGGCCTTCGACGGCGTCGTCGCCCAGCACGCCGAGGAGCCGCGGCTGACCGCCGGCGCGCAGATGCACGAGGGCGACCGCTCGGCGCGGCTGGGCCTCACCGGCTGGTCGGCCGCCGCCGAGGAGGCGATCATCGCCCGCGACGTGCTGCTCGCCGAGCACGTCGGCGCCCGCCTGCACGTCTGCCACGTCTCGACCGCCGGGTCGGTGGAGATCCTGCGCTGGGCGAAGTCGCGCGGCGTGCGGGTGACCGCCGAGGTGACGCCGCACCACCTGCTGCTCACCGACGCCTGCGCGGAGTCCTACGACCCGGTGTTCAAGGTCAACCCGCCGCTGCGCACCGACGCCGACGTGGAGGCGCTCCGGGCCGGTCTCGCCGACGGGACGATCGACGCCGTCGGCACCGACCACGCCCCCCACGCGGTCGAGGACAAGGAGAGCGAGTGGGCCCAGGCCCGGCCCGGCATGCTCGGGCTGGAGCAGGCGCTCTCCGTCGTCATCGAGACGATGGTCGAGCCGGGCCGGCTGGACTGGGCCGGCGTCGCCGACCGGATGTCGGTGCGCCCCGCCGCCATCGGCCGCCTCGACGGCCACGGCCGCCCCATCGCACCGGGCGAGCCGGCCAACCTCGTGCTCGTCGACGCGGCCGCCCGCGCGGTGGTCGACCCGGCGGCGCTGGCCAGCCGCAGCCGCAACAGCCCCTATGCCGGCCGGGAGCTCCCCGGCCGGGTGGTCGCGACGTTCCTGCGCGGGACGCCGACCGTCCTGGACGGAAAGGCAGTGAAGTGACAGAAGCGCTCCTCGTGCTCGAGGACGGGCGCACGTTCCGGGGGGAGTCGTACGGCGCCACCGGGACGACGGTCGGGGAGGCGGTCTTCGCCACCGGCATGACCGGCTACCAGGAGACGCTGACCGACCCGAGCTACGCCGGCCAGATCGTGGCCATGACGGCGCCGCACATCGGCAACACCGGGGTCAACAGCGAGGACGACGAGAGCAGCCGCATGTGGGTGGCGGGCTTCGTCGTCCGCGACCCCGCGCGCCGCCCGGCGAACTGGCGCGCCACCGGCAGCCTGGACGACGCGCTGGTCGGGCAGGGGATCGTCGGCATCAGCGGTGTGGACACCCGCGCGCTCACCCGGCACCTGCGCGACCGGGGCGCGATGCGGGCCGGCATCAGCACCGAGCTCTCCGCCGACGAGCTGCTCGCCCGCGTCACCGCCGCGGAGGGCATGACCGGCGCCGACCTCGCCCCGACGGTGAGCACCGGCGAGCCCTACGTCGTCCCGGCGGTGGGGGAGAAGCGGTTCACCATCGCCGCGCTGGACCTCGGCATCAAGACCGCCACCCCGCGCCACCTGGCCGCGCTCGGCGTGGAGACGCACGTGCTGCCCTCCACGGCCACCGCCGAGGAGCTGCTCGCCGCCGGCCCGGACGGCGTCTTCCTCTCCAACGGCCCCGGCGACCCGGCGGCCGCCGGCTACGCGGTCGCGGCGGTCCGCGGGGTGCTCGACGCCCGCCGGCCGCTGTTCGGCATCTGCTTCGGTAACCAGATCCTCGGCCGGGCGCTCGGCCTGGGCACCTACAAGCTCCGCTTCGGCCACCGGGGCCTGAACCAGCCGGTGCTCGACCGGGTCAGCGGCACGGTGCGCGTCACCAGCCACAACCACGGCTTCGCCGTCGACGCCCCGCTCGACCGGCCCACCGACACCCCGTACGGGCCGGTGGAGGTCAGCCACGTCGGCCTCAACGACGACGTCGTCGAGGGTCTGCGGTTGGTCGACGCCCCGGCCTTCAGCGTGCAGTTCCACCCGGAGTCGGCGGCCGGTCCGCACGACGCCGCCCCCCTGTTCCAGCGCTTCGTCGACCTGATGGAGACCGCCCGCAGCGGCGGCGACGCCGTCAGCCCGCCTCCCGTCGTGGAGCACAGCACCGGCGAGAAGGAGGCCTGACGTGCCCAGGCGCACCGACATCCAGCACGTGATGGTGATCGGCTCCGGCCCGATCCTCATCGGCCAGGCCGCCGAGTTCGACTACTCCGGCACCCAGGCCTGCCGGGTGCTCAGGGCCGAGGGGCTGCGGGTCAGCCTCGTGAACAGCAACCCGGCGACGATCATGACCGACCCCGAGGTCGCCGACGCCACCTACATCGAGCCGCTGACGCCGGAGTTCGTGGAGAAGGTGATCGCCAAGGAGCGCCCCGACGCCCTGCTGGCCACGCTCGGCGGGCAGACCGCGCTCAACATCGCGATCGGCCTGTACGAGAACGGGGTGCTCGAGAAGTACGGCGTGCAGCTCATCGGTGCCGACGTCGACGCGATCAACCGCGGCGAGGACCGGCAGATGTTCAAGGACATCGTCCGGTCCATCGGCGCCGACGCCCCGCGCTCGCGGGTCTGCTCGACGGTCGAGGAGGCGCTGGAGACGGCCGAGGAGGTCGGCTACCCGGTGGTCATCCGGCCGAGCTTCACCATGGGCGGTCTGGGCTCCGGCTTCGCCACCGACGAGCCGATGCTGCGCCGCATGGCCGCGCACGGGCTGGCCGACTCCCCGGTGGGGACGGTGCTCATCGAGGAGTCGGTGCTCGGCTGGAAGGAGTACGAGCTCGAGCTCATGCGCGACCGCAGCGACAACGTCGTCGTCATCTGCTCGATCGAGAACATCGACGCGATGGGCGTGCACACCGGCGACTCGGTGACCGTGGCGCCGGCGATGACCCTCACCGACGTCGAGTACCAGCGCATGCGCGACGTCGGCATCGCCGTCCTGCGCGAGGTCGGCGTCGACACCGGCGGCTGCAACATCCAGTTCGCCGTCAACCCCGCCGACGGCCGCCTGGTCGTCATCGAGATGAATCCGCGCGTCTCGCGCTCCAGCGCACTGGCGTCCAAGGCGACCGGCTTCCCGATCGCGAAGATCGCGGCGAAGCTCGCCATCGGCTACACCCTCGACGAGATCACCAACGACATCACCGGCGTCACCCCCGCGGCCTTCGAGCCGACGCTGGACTACGTCGTGGTGAAGATCCCGCGGTTCGCGTTCGAGAAGTTCCCCGGCGCCGACACCCGGCTGACCACGACGATGAAGAGCGTCGGCGAGGTCATGGCGATGGGCCGCAACTTCGCCGAGGCGCTGGGCAAGGCGATGCGGTCGACCGAGACGAAGGTGGCCGGGTTCTGGACGGGCGCGGCCGACCCGCGCTCGGCCGAGGAGCTCCTCGACGCGCTGCGGACCCCGGTCGACGGCCGGCTCTACACCGCCGAGGCGGCGCTGGCGGCGGGCGCGACGGTCGAGCAGATCGCCGAGGCCAGCGGGTTCGACCCGTGGTTCGTCGACCAGATCGCGCTGGTGCGCGAGGTGGCCGCGGACGTCCGCGAGACGCCGTCGCTGACCCCGGAGCTGCTCCGGCGGGCCAAGCGGCACGGGCTCTCGGACCGGCAGATCGCGGCGCTGCGCCCCGAGCTCGCCGGTGAGGACGGCGTCCGGGCGCTGCGCTGGCGCCTCGGCGTGCGGCCGGTCTACAAGACCGTCGACACCTGCGCCGCCGAGTTCGCCGCCCGCACCCCGTACCACTACTCGTCCTACGACGAGGAGACCGAGGTGCAGCCGCGGGAGAAGCCGGCGGTGCTCATCCTCGGCTCGGGCCCCAACCGGATCGGCCAGGGCATCGAGTTCGACTACTCCTGCGTGCACGCGGTCATGGCGCTGCAGGACGCCGGCTACGAGGCGGTGATGGTCAACTGCAACCCCGAGACCGTCTCCACCGACTACGACACCGCCGACCGCCTCTACTTCGAGCCGCTGACCTTCGAGGACGTCCTCGAGGTCGTGGAGGCCGAGCGCGCGGCCGGGCCGGTGGCCGGCGTGATCTGCACCCTCGGCGGCCAGACGCCGCTGGGGCTGGCGCAGCGGCTCAAGGACGCCGGCGTGCCGGTGCTCGGCACCTCGCCCGAGGCGATCGACGCCGCCGAGCACCGCGGGGCGTTCTCCCGCGTGCTCGCCGACACCGGCCTGCTGGCGCCCAAGCACGGCACGGCGACGACGTTCGCCGAGGCCCACGCCATCGCCACGGGGATCGGCTACCCGGTGCTGGTGCGCCCCTCCTACGTGCTGGGCGGGCGCGGCATGGAGATCGTCTACGACGACGCCACCCTCGAGGCCTACATCGCCAAGGCGACCGAGGTCAGCGCGGACCACCCGGTGCTGGTCGACCGCTTCCTGGAGGACGCCGTCGAGATCGACGTCGACGCCCTCTACGACGGCACCGACCTCTACCTGGGCGGGGTCATGGAGCACATCGAGGAGGCCGGCATCCACTCCGGTGACTCCGCGTGCGCGCTGCCGCCGATCACCCTCGGCTCGGCGGACCTGCTGAAGATCCGCGCGGCCACCGAGAAGCTCGCCGCCCGGATCGGTGTCCGCGGGCTGATGAACGTCCAGTACGCGATCAAGGACGACATCCTCTACGTGATCGAGGCCAACCCGCGGGCCAGCCGCACGGTGCCGTTCGTGTCCAAGGCGACGGCGGTGCAGCTGGCCAAGGCTGCGGCGCGGATCGCCGTCGGGGAGTCGATCGCCGACCTGCGCGCCGCCGGCGTGCTGCCGGCAACCGGTGACGGCACCGACCTGCCCGACCACGCGCCGATCGCGGTCAAGGAGGCGGTGCTGCCCTTCCACCGCTTCCGCACCATCGAGGGCCACGGCGTCGACACCGTGCTCTCCCCGGAGATGAAGTCCACCGGCGAGGTCATGGGCCTGGACGCGCAGTTCGGGACGGCGTTCGCCAAGTCGCAGGCCGCCGCCTACGGCTCGCTGCCGACCGAGGGCACGGTGTTCGTGTCGCTGGCCAACCGGGACAAGCGCTCGGCGATCTTCCCGATCAAGCGGCTGGCCGACCTGGGATTCCGCCTGCTCGCCACCACCGGCACCGCGCAGGTGCTGCGGCGGCACGGGGTCGCCGCCGAGGTGGTCGGGAAGTTCAGCGAGGGCCCGGGCAACGTCGTGGAGCGGATCCAGGCCGGCGAGGTCGACCTGGTCGTCAACACGCCGTTCGGGGCGCCCGGCAACAGCGGTCCGCGGCTGGACGGCTACGAGATCCGCACGGCCGCGGTGAGCGCCGGCATCCCCTGCATCACGACGGTGCAGGGCATGGCCGCCGCGGTGCAGGGCATCGAGGCGCTCCGCCACGGCGGCATCGGGGTGCGCAGCCTGCAGGAGGTGCATGCGGCGCTGGGCGGCGGCACGCACGGCGGGCCGAGCACCTTCGCCGGGACGGGGGAGTGACCTCGGTGCCACCCGGCGCCGTGACCCGGCTGCGGGACGACCTCGTCGCCCGCGGCCTGGTCGACGGGCTGCCCGCGGCGTTCGCCGCGGGGGTCACCCGGTTCGGGCGGCCCCCGCACGCGGAGCTCGACGCGCTGACCGGCGCGGCCACCGACCTGGCGGCCCGGCTCGCGACCGGTGCGGTGGGCGAGGACGACCTGCCGCTGCTGACCCGCGTGCTCTACACGGCCCGGCAGGCCGACCTGCTGGCCCGGCACGGGGTGCCGAGCCCGGCCTACGACGTGCTGGGCTCCTTCCGGGAGAACCTGGAGCGCCCGCTGGGCCCGCGGCTGCCCGAGCGGCCGACGGCGGGCGGCCGGCGCTGGCCGCTGCTCGGCCGCACGGTGGGGTTCCCGATCGGGGTGCCCTCCTGCGTGCTCAACGGCAGCGCGGCGTGGGTGCGGCACAACGTGGCCAACGGCTGGAACGTGCTGACGTACAAGACCGTCCGCGGCCGCGCTCACCCGCCCAACGAGGCCCCGAACTGGATCGTCGCCCCGGGGCTGACGACGAGCCTCCCCCCGGGAGCCGGTGCGGACGTCGTCTCCGACCCGTGGGACTGGGTGCCGCCGGGCTCACCGGCGGTGAGCAGCGTGAACTCCTTCGGGGTCCCGTCGCCGGAGCCGGAGGAGTGGATGGCCGACCTCTCGCGCGCCGTCGCCGCGGTCGGGCACGAGCAGCTCCTCCTGGTGAGCGTCATGGGCGAGGACCCCGAGGGCACCGGCGAGGCGGCCGCGCTGGCCGCCGACTTCGCTCGCACGGCGCGGCTGGCCGAGGAGGCGGGCGCGACGGTGGTCGAGCTGAACCTCTCCTGCCCGAACACCCTCGACCGCTCCGCGGCCGGGGTGAAGCCGCCGCTGTGCCTGGACGCCGACGCGACCGTCGCAGTCGTCGAGGCGGTGCGCCGGCAGCTGGACGACCGCACCGGGCTGGTGGCCAAGCTCTCCTGGCTCGACCGGGAGCGGCTCGCGGCGCTGGTCCCGCGGCTGGCCCCGCTGGTCGACGGGATCGCCGGGATCAACACCGTGCAGAGCCGCGTGCGCCGCAGCGACGGCACCCCGACCTTCCCCGGGCGGGAGCTGGCCGGGCTCTCCGGCATCGCGGTGCGCGAGTCGGCGCTGGACTTCACCCGCCGCCTGGTGGCGCTGCGCGAGGCGGGCGGGGTGCCCTTCGACGTCCTGGCGATGGGCGGGGTGACCGACCCGGCGTCGTTCGAGGCTCTCTTCGCCGCCGGGGCCGACGCCGTGCAATCCGCCGCCGGCGCGTTCGCCGACCCCCTGCTCGCCCGGCGCTGCGTCGACGAGCTGGGGGAGACCCTGCCCCGATCCGTGGAGGTCGAGTGACCGAGCTCGCGAGGTCACGCATGGGCACAGCACTGCCGGGCGCGAGTCCGACGAGCGACAGCGAGGAGGACTCGTGACTGCACCCTTCGGGCAGCGGCTGGCCGATGCGGTGGCCTCCCGCGGGCCGCTCTGCGTCGGCATCGACCCGCACGCCGCCCTCCTCGACGCCTGGGGGCTGCCCGACAGCGCCGACGGGGTGGCCCGGTTCACCGACGCCGTCGTCGACGCACTGGCGGGGTCGGTCGCCGTGCTCAAGCCGCAGATCGCCTTCTACGAGCGGTTCGGCTCCCGCGGCCTCGCCGTCCTCGAGGAGGGGGTGGCCCGGGCGCGCGCCGCCGGGGCGCTCGTGCTGCTGGACGCCAAGCGCGGCGACATCGGCTCCACCATGGCCGCCTACGCCGACTACCTGCGCAGCGACCACCCGATGCGGGTGGACGCGATGACCATCAGCCCCTACCTGGGGCCGGGCTCGCTGCAGCCCGCGGTGGACACCGCCCGGCAGCACGGCGGGGGCCTGTTCGTGCTGGCCCGCACCTCCAACCCCGACGCCGGCACCCTCCAGCACGCGCTCGTGGGGGACCGGTCGGTCGCGCAGGTCGTGGTCGACACCGTGCGCGGCTGGAACACCCCCGGCTGGGTCGTGGGCGACCCGCTGCCCGACCCGGGTGCCCTGCGGGACCTCGCCACCGGGTTCGGCCCCAGCACCGGTTCCTTCGGCGTGGTGGTCGGGGCGACCCTGCGCGACCTCGACGTCGACCTGTCCGGCCTGGGCGGTCCGGTCCTCGCGCCCGGGCTCGGCGCGCAGGGCGGGACGGTCGCCGACCTGCGCAGGCTGTTCGGCGACCGTGCGGCGGTCGTGCCCACGGTGTCCCGCGACGTGCTGGGCGCGGGGCCCGACGCGACGGCGCTGCGGGTCGCGGCCGAGCGCTGGGCGGAGGCCCTGGCGGCATGAGGCGGGCGCTGCCGTGGCTGGCCGGGGCGCTCGGCGCCGTCCTGCGCACGGACCCCGCCCTGCCCACGGACCCGCCCTGCCCACGGACCCGTCCTGCCCACGGTGCCGGGCACGCCGACGCGCCTGATCAGCCGCGCGATACCGCCGCCGTCCTCGCCGCACACCGCGAGGACGGCGACCGCACCGCGAGGTCGACGCGCCGCACGCACAGGACGCGGCACCCCCGAGCCGCGCGCCGGGGCACTGACCGGGCCGGGAACGGCCGTCGGGCGTGTCGTCTCGTCGGCGTGTCGGGGTCCCGAACCCCGCTTGCGCGGGACGCCGACGCGGCGAAACCGGACCGTCCGGATAGAGGCCCTGACCTGGGGTGATCACGCACGGTCACCGGATAGGCGGCGATCGTGTGAACGAGGGGTTCCCGGGTCGCGCGGCCGGTCTCCGTGCCCGCGCGTGACCTGCGGATTTGCCGGGAACCACGACGACCGAGAGGCTCGCGGCGGAGACGCGGTGCGTCTCCGCACACCGAACGACCGCCGGTCGGAGATCGGCCGACGACGACACACGATTGGGTTGCACGATGCCCCTGCCTGAACTGTCCCCGGAACAGCGGGCCGCCGCCCTCGAGAAGGCGGCCGCGGCCCGCAAGGCGCGCGCCGAGCTGCGCGAGCGACTCAAGAGCAAGGGCGCCACGGTCGGCGACGTCCTCAAGCAGGGCGAGACCGACGAAGTGATCGGCAAGATGCGGGTCTCCGCCGTCCTGGAATCCCTGCCCGGTGTGGGCAAGGCGCGGGCTGCGAAGATCATGGAGCGCCTGGAGATCTCCCCCACGCGGCGCGTGCGGGGGCTGGGCGCCAACCAGCGGCGGGCGCTGGAGGCCGAGTTCGGCGGCGACGAGGTCGACGTCGATCAGGTCCCCGCCGACGGCTCCGTCTGAGGAGGGTCGTCGGCAACCGCCGACGACCCCGGGCGAGGACGACGAGTGGCTGCAGCGACACCGGCACGGCTGACCGTGCTCTCGGGACCCTCCGGGGTCGGCAAGGGCACCGTGGTCGCCGAGGTCCGGCGGCGGCACCCCGAGGTCTGGGTGTCGGTGTCGGCCACCACTCGTCGTCCCCGGCCCGGTGAGGTCGACGGCGTGCACTACCACTTCGTCTCCGCCGCCGAGTTCGACCGCCTGATCGCCACCGAGGGGCTGCTGGAGTGGGCCGAGTACGCGGGCAACCGCTACGGCACCCCGCTCGCGCCGGTGCAGGCGCAGCTGGCCACCGGCCGGCCCGCGCTGCTGGAGATCGAGCTGCAGGGCGCCCGGCAGGTCCGGGCGCGGGCGCCGGAGGCCCAACTGGTCTTCCTGGCCCCGCCCTCGTGGGCCGAGCTGGTGAGCCGGCTGGCCGGCCGGGGGTCGGAGCCGGCCGCCGTCCAGGAGCGCCGCCTGGCGATCGCGCAGGCCGAGCTGGACTCCTCGGGTGAGTTCGACGTGGTGGTCGTCAACGACGACGTCGCCCGCGCCGCGGACGAGTTGGTAGGCTTGCTGACTGCGCCGTCACCCGGTCCGCCTGCGGGGGGCAGCGCCCACGAGTGAGCCCGCCGGTCCGCCGGCCCGCCCGCTCCCACGAAAACGATCGAGGAGACCCGTCCGACCGTGTCCGGAGTCGCACCCGCCCCCGAGGGCATCACCAACCCGCCGATCGACGAGCTGCTCGAGCGCACCAGCAGCAAGTACGGCCTGGTGATCTTCGCCGCCAAGCGCGCGCGCCAGATCAACGCCTACTACAGCCAGCTCTCCGAGGGCCTGCTGGAGTACGTCGGCCCGCTGGTCGACACCGCGCCCCAGGAGAAGCCGCTGTCGATCGCGCTCCGCGAGATCAACGACGGCCTCCTGGCGCACACCGCCGGCGAGAACTGAAGAGGGACCCCCTCGCCCCCCACCGCTCGCGAGGTCGCGGCGGGGCCCTGCGAGGGGGCCGTTCCAGCACCCCAAGTGATGACGACGCACCCGGCAGTGGCTGCCGGGTGCGTCGTCGTGTCGGGAGGATGAGCGCATGAGCCGGATCGTGCTGGGCGTCAGCGGGGGAGTGGCCGCCTACAAGGCCGCGCTGCTGCTGCGGGCCTTCACCGAGGCGGGGCACGACGTCCGCGTCGTCCCCACGCCCGGGGCGCTGCACTTCGTCGGGGCCGCGACCTTCGAGGCGCTGTCCGGCAACCCGGTGACCACCGACGTGTGGTCCGACGTCCCCGAGGTCGCGCACGTGCGCATCGGGCAGAACGCCGACCTCGTCGTCGTCGCGCCCGCCACCGCCGACCTGCTGGCGCGGGCCGCCGCGGGCCGGGCGGACGACCTGCTCACCGCCACCCTGCTCACCGCGCACTGCCCGGTGGTCTTCGTGCCGGCCATGCACACCGAGATGTGGCTGCACCCCGCGACGCAGGACAACGTGGCCACCCTGCGCCGCTGGGGCGCGATCGTCCTCCCGCCGGCGGTCGGCCGGCTCACCGGGCCCGACTCCGGACCCGGCCGGCTGCCCGAGCCCGCCGACGTCGCCGCCCTGGCCGCGGTCGTGCTCGAGGGCGGGCCCGCCGCGCTGGCCCGCGACCTCGCCGACCGGAAGGTCGTCATCAGCGCCGGTGGCACCCGTGAGCCGCTGGACCCGGTGCGCTACCTGGGCAACCGATCCTCGGGCAAGCAGGGCTGGGCGCTGGCCCGCGTCGCCGCCGCCCGGGGCGCCGACGTGGTGCTCGTCGCCGCCAACGTCGAGGCCCCTGCGCCCTTCGGCGTCCGGGTCGTGGCCGTGGAGACGGCCGAGCAGCTGCGCACCGCGATGCTCGCCGAGGCCGGGGCGGGCGGGGAGGCGAGAGCCGACGTGGTGGTCATGAGCGCGGCGGTGGCCGACTTCCGCCCGGCCGGCGTCGCCGCGACCAAGCTCAAGAAGGGCTCGGCCGGTGAGCCGACCGCGGTCGAGCTGGTCCGCAACCCCGACGTGCTCACCGAGCTCGTCGGCGAGCGGGCACCCGGCCAGCTGGTGGTCGGCTTCGCCGCCGAGACCGGGGACGCCGACGCCGACGTGCTCACCCACGCCCGGGCGAAGCTCGCCCGCAAGGGGTGCGACCTCCTGGTGGTCAACGACGTCTCGGCGGGGCAGGTCTTCGGCCGGCCGGACAACGCCGTCGTCGTGCTCGCCGCCGACGGCCCCGCCACCGAGGTCCCGCGGGGCAGCAAGGACGCCGTGGCCGCCGGGATCTGGACCGCGGTCGCAGCCCGGCTGACCCCGCCCGGGCGGGCCTGACGCACGCCGTCGTACCCGCCTGCGGAGCGCGCCGGTAACGTTCCTCTCCGGTGCTCCGCACCGAACGACCCGTCGAGCCACGTCCCCAGGGAGTCCGAGTGCCACGCCGCCTCTTCACGTCCGAGTCGGTGACCGAGGGCCACCCGGACAAGATCGCCGACCAGATCAGCGACTCGATCCTGGACGCGATGCTCGGCCAGGACCCGCGCAGCCGCGTCGCCGTCGAGACGCTGATCACCACCGGTCAGGTGCACATCGCCGGTGAGGTCACCACGGCCGGGTACGTCGACATCCCGGCGATCGTCCGCGAGACGGTCCTGCGGATCGGCTACGACTCCTCCCGGAAGGGCTTCGACGGCGCCTCCTGCGGTGTCAGCGTCTCCATCGGCGCGCAGTCCCCCGACATCGCGCAGGGCGTCGACATCGGCTACGAGTCGCGGACGCAGGCCCAGGTCCGCGACCAGGAGCAGGCCGTCGAGGACGCGATCGCGCGCCAGGGCGCCGGCGACCAGGGCCTGATGTTCGGGTACGCGACCGACGAGACCCCGGAGCTGATGCCGCTGCCGATCGCGCTGGCCCACCGCCTCTCCCGCCGGCTCTCCGCGGTGCGCAAGGACGGCTCGGTGCCCTACCTGCGCCCCGACGGCAAGACCCAGGTCACCGTCGTCTACGAGGACGACCGCCCGGTCGCCGTCGACACGGTCGTCGTCTCCTCGCAGCACGCGGAGGACATCTCCATCGAGACGCTGCTGACCCCCGACATCGAGGAGCTCGTCGTCGAGCCGGAGCTGGCCGCCCTCGGCCTGCCCACCACGGGGCACCGGCTGCTGGTGAACCCGACCGGGAAGTTCGTCATCGGCGGCCCGATGGGCGACGCCGGGCTCACCGGTCGCAAGATCATCGTCGACACCTACGGCGGCATGGCCCGGCACGGCGGCGGCGCCTTCTCCGGCAAGGACCCGTCGAAGGTGGACCGCTCGGGCGCCTATGCGATGCGCTGGGTGGCCAAGAACGTCGTCGCCGCGGGTCTCGCCCGCCGCTGCGAGGTGCAGGTGGCCTACGCCATCGGCGCGGCGCACCCGGTCGGGCTGTTCGTCGACACCCAGGGCACTGGCACGGTCGCCGACGAGGTGCTGGAGAAGGCGATCACCTCGGTGTTCGACCTGCGGCCGGGCGCCATCGTCCGCGACTTGGACCTGCTGCGGCCGATCTACGGCCCCACCGCCGCCTACGGACACTTCGGCCGCGCCGACCTCGACCTGCCCTGGGAGCGGTTGGACCGCGTCGAGGCCCTCAAGGCCGCGGTCGGCTGACGAAGGACCCCGCCGCCCTCCGGGACCTCGCAGGCTCGGCCCGGGCCCTGCAGCGGGGCCGTTCCAGCACGTCACCCGGGACCGGGAAGTTGTCGGTGTGAGCGGGGAGACTGATCGGGTGCAGGTCGCCCGGGTCGTCGTGGACGTCCCCCTGGCGCACCTGGACCGGCCGTTCGACTACGCCGTCCCGGAGAAGTTCGCCGAAACGGTGCAGGCCGGGTGCCGGGTGCGGGTCCGGTTCCACGGCCGGCTGGCCGACGGCGTGGTCTGGGAGCTGGCGGACACCACCGACTTCACCGGCACGCTGCAGCCGCTCTCGCACGTGCCCTCCGGGGAGCCGGTGCTCACCCCGCAGGTCGCGCGGCTGGTCCGGGCGGTGGCGGACCGCTACGCGGGCACCGCCGGCGACGTGCTGCGGCTGGCCCTGCCGCCGCGCCGCGGCGCGGCGGAGAAGCGCGAGTCGCCGACGCCCGAGGCGCTGCCCAGGCCGCCGGACCCGGCCGGGTTCGCCCGCTACCAGGCCGGTCCGGCGCTCCTGGCCGCCCTGGCCGAGGGACGGCCGGCGCGCGCGGTCTGGACGGCGCTGCCCGGTGAGGACTGGCCCACCCGGCTCGTCGAGCTGTGCCGGGCGGCGCTCTCGGGGCGGCGCGGGTCGCTGGTCGTCGTCCCCGACGGCCGGGACCTGGACCGGCTGACGGCGGCGGCGGAGCGCCTGCTGCCCGAGCACTCGTTCACCGTGCTGCGGGCCGACGACTCCCCGGAGAAGCGCTACCGCCGGTTCCTCGCCGCGTCCCGGGGCGCCGCGCAGGTGGTGCTCGGCACCCGGGCGGCGATGTTCGCGCCGGTCCGCGACCTCGGCCTGGTGGTCGTCTGGGACGACGGCGACGACCTGCACTCCGACGAGCGCGCCCCCTACCCGCACGCCCGCGACGTGCTCGTGCAGCGGGCCTGGCTGGACTCCTGCGCCGCGGTCGTCGCGGGGACGTCGCGCACCGCCGAGGCCGCGCTGCTGGTGGAGTCCGGCTGGGCGAACGAGCTGGTCGCCGACCGCACCGCGCTGCGCGCGTCCGCTCCCCGGGTGCAGGCGCTGGGTGACGACTTCGAGCTGGCCCGCGACCCCGCGGCCCGCACCGCCCGCCTGCCCTCGCTGGCCTACGAGACGGCCCGCCGGGCGCTGGCCGCCGGCGCACCGGTGCTGGTGCAGGTGCCGCGGCGCGGCTACGTCCCGTCGCTGGCGTGCGCCCGCTGCCGGGCACCCGCCCGGTGCGCGCACTGCTCCGGCCCGCTCGGCATCTCCCCGCGCCCCGGGCCCGGCGGAACCCGCATCCCGGCCTGCCGATGGTGCGCCCGTCCGGCCGCCACCTTCGACTGCCCGCACTGCCACGCGACGAAGCTGCGGGCCGCGGTGGTGGGGGAGTCGCGCACCGCCGAGGAGCTCGCGCGCGCCTTCCCGGGCACGACCGTGCGCACCTCCGGCAGCACGTCCGGGGTCCTCGCCACCGTGCCCGCGGGGCCGGCGCTGGTCGTCGCGACACCGGGCGCCGAACCGGTGGCCGACGGCGGGTACGGCGCCGCGCTGCTGCTGGACTCCTGGGCGCTGCTCGGCCGGGCCGACCTGCGCGCCGGGGAGGAGACGCTGCGCCGGTGGGCCAACGCCGCCGCGCTCGTGCGACCGGCGTCGGCCGGCGGCCAGGTGGTCGTCGCCGCCGACGCCGCCCACCCGGTCGTGCAGGCCCTGGTGCGCTGGGACCCGGCCTGGCTGGCCGAGCGGGAGCTCGCCGACCGCCGGGAGCTCGGTTTCCCGCCGGTGACGCGCATGGCGTCGCTGGTGGCGTCGCCGTCGGCGCTGGGCGAGTACCTGGCCGCGGCGCGGCTGCCGGCCGGCGCCGACCTCCTGGGGCCGGTCCCGGAGCGGCCCCGGCCCGGGCAGGAGGGGGAGCGCGAGCGGTACCTGGTGCGCGTGCCGCGCACCGAGGGCGCTGCCCTGGCGCACGCGCTGGCCGAGGTGCAGGGGGTGCGGAGCGCGAAAAAAGTGCCCGAGCACGTGCGCGTGCAGCTCGACCCGCTCGACCTGGTCTAGCCGCGTCTTCCCGGCAGCGCTCTCCCCGGCAGTGCTGTCTCCCGGTGAGTCGCTCTCTGCCCCGCCCGGGTGGGCAGAGAACGACTGTCGCCGGGGAAGCCGGGGGCTTGCCCTCCTCGGCCGGACACCGGCGAGCTGCGACGATGCCGCGGGTGAGGACGATCGGGCTGCTGGGCGGGATGAGCTGGGAGAGCAGCGCGCTGTACTACCGGCTGCTCAACGAGCAGGTGCGCGACCGGCTCGGCGGGTTCCACGCGGCGCGCTGCATCCTGCTGTCGGTGGACTTCGCCGTCATCGAGCGGCTGCAGGCCGCCGGCGACTGGGCCGCGGCCGGCGAGCTGCTGGCGGCCGACGCCCGCGCGCTGCAGGCCGCCGGCGCCGACCTCGTGCTCCTGTGCACCAACACGATGCACACCGTCGCCGACGCGGTGACGAGCGGGATCGACGTCCCGTTCCTGCACATCGGCGACAGCACCGCCGAGGCGATCACCGCCGCAGGGCTGTCCCGCATCGGCCTGCTGGGCACCCGCTACACGATGGAGCAGCCCTTCCTGGTCGACCGGCTGGCGGACGCGGGGCTGGAGGTGCTGGTTCCCGAGCAGGCCGACCGCGACCTGGTGCACCGGGTCATCTACGAGGAGCTCGTGCTCGGCGTCGTCCGCGGGGAGTCGCGGCGGGCCTACCAGGAGGTGGTCGACCGGCTGGTGGCCCGCGGCGCGCAGGGCATCGTGCTCGGCTGCACCGAGATCGAGCTGTTGATCGGGCCGGGTGACGTGCCCGTGCCGACCTTCCCGACGACGGCGCTGCACGTCGCCGCCGCCGTCCGGGCCGCGCTGGCCGAGGAGGGCGCGGCACCCCCGCATACGATCGACCGGTGAGCGTCACCCCCATCCGGCTGTTCGGCGACCCGGTGCTGCACCGGCCCGCGGCCCCGGTCGTGGACTTCGACGCCGAGCTCCGGCGGCTCGTCGACGACCTGACCGACACCATGCGGGCCGCCGGGGGCGCGGGCCTGGCGGCGCCGCAGATCGGCGTCGGCCTCCGGGTCTTCACCTGGTACGTCGACGGCGAGGTCGGCCACCTGGTCAACCCCGACGTCGCCACGGTGGGGGAGGAGGGGCAGGACGGCCCCGAGGGCTGCCTCTCCATCCCCGACCTGCGCTACGACTGCCGCCGTCATCTGCACGTGGTCGCCTCCGGCTGGAACGTGCACGGCGACCCGGTGCGGGTCGAGGGCTCCGAGCTGCTGGCCCGCGCGATCCAGCACGAGACCGACCACCTCGACGGCGTGCTGTTCATCGAGCGGCTCGCCGACGCCGACCGCGCCACCGCGCTCGCCGAGATCCAGGCCGCCGAGTGGCAGGGCCACGGCAGCTACCTCCCCGTCGTGAAGGTGAGCCCGCACTGAAGCTCCTGTTCGCCGGCACCCCGGCGCCCGCCGTCCCCTCCCTGGAGGCGCTGCTCGCCTCCGGCCACGAGGTCGTCGCCGTCCTCACCCGGCCGGACGCCCGTTCGGGGCGCGGCCGGAAGGTCAGCCGTTCCCCGGTCGCGGAGCGGGCCGACGCGGCCGGGCTCCCGGTGCTCCAGCCGCGGTCACCCCGCGAGCCCGCGTTCCTCGAGCAGCTCGCGACCCTCGGCGTCGACTGCGTGCCCGTCGTGGCCTACGGCGCGCTGGTGCCGCAGGCGGCGCTGGACGTGCCGGCGCGCGGCTGGGTGAACCTGCACTTCTCCCTGCTGCCCGCGTGGCGGGGGGCCGCGCCGGTGCAGCACGCGATCATGGCCGGCGACGAGGTGACCGGCGCGTCGACCTTCCTCCTGGAGGCCGGCCTCGACACCGGCCCGGTCTACGGCACGCTCACCGAGGCGATCCGGCCGCGGGACACCGCCGGCGACCTGCTCGAGCGGCTCGCCGTCAGCGGTGCGCAGCTGCTGCTGGCCACGCTGGACGGCATCGCCGCGGGCGCGCTGGAGCCGCAGCCGCAGCCGGCCGAGGGCATCAGCCTCGCCCCGAAGGTCGAGACGGCGGACGCCCGCGTCGACTGGGCGCTGCCGGCGCACGTGGTGGACCGGCGGATCCGCGGGGTCTCCCCGGCTCCGGGCGCGTGGACGACGTGGCGGGGGGAGCGGCTGCGGCTCGGCCCCGTCGTGCCCGCGCCGGACGGGCCCGCCCTCGAGCCCGGCGAGCTGCAGGTGGGGAGCGGAGGCGTGCTCGTGGGCACCGGCAACGGCGCGGTGCGGCTGGACCGGGTGCAGCCCGCGGGCAAGCGGATGCTGCCGGCCGCGGACTGGGCCCGCGGGGCGCGACCCGCGCCGGGCGAGCGGCTGGGCGGCGAGTGACCCGCCCGCCGAAGCGCCAGGGGGGTGGCCCGCGCCGCGGTGGCCGCCCGCACCCGGCCGCGCGCCGACGTCCGCTCGACGGCGCCCGGCTGACCGCCTACGACGTCCTCGACGGCGTCTCCTCGCGCGACGCCTACGCCAACCTGCTCCTCCCGCAGCTGCTGCGCGAGCGCCACCTCGAGCCTCGCGACGCCGCCTTCGCCACGCAGCTCGCCTACGGCGCGCTGCGCGCCCGGGGCACCCTCGACGCGATCCTCACCGGCCTCGTGTCCCGCCCGCTGCCCGAGCTGGACCCGCGGGTGCTGGACCTGCTGCGGCTGGGCGCCTACCAGATCGTGGACCTGCGGGTGCCCTCCCACGCGGCCGTGGACACCACCGTCGCCCTGACCCGCGCGATCGTCGGCACCGGGGCCTCCGGTCTGGTCAACGCCGTGCTGCGCAAGGTCGCGGCGGGTGGTGACCGGGCCTCCTGGCTGGCGACGCTGGGTGCCGAGGGCGACGAGCGGCTGGCGCTGGCCACCGACCACCCGCGCTGGATCGTCGAGGCCTGGCGCGACGCGCTCGGGGACGAGGCCGAGCTGGAGCCTGCGCTGCTCGCCGACGACGCGGCGCCCGAGGTGCACCTGGTCGCCCGCCGGATGGAGCGCGTCGCCCTCGCCGAGGAGTCCGGCGGCGAGCCCGGCCCCTGGTCGCCGTACGCGGTGCGGCTCGGCGGGGGAGACCCCGGCCGGCTGGCATCGGTGCGCGCCGGGCGCGCGGCGGTGCAGGACGAGGGCAGCCAGCTCGCCGCGCTGCTGCTCACCCGCGCTCCGCTGGAGGGGCGGGACGAGGCATGGCTGGACGTGTGCGCCGGCCCCGGCGGCAAGGCGGGGCTGCTCGCCGCGCTCCGCCCCGACGGGGTCCGGCTCACCGCCGCCGACCGCGCGCCGCACCGCGCCGAGCTGGTGCGCCAGGCGCTGGGAGGGGAGGCCGACGTCGAGGTGCTGGCCGCCGACGGCCGCGAGCCGCCGTGGGGCCCCGGGACGTTCGACCGGGTGCTGCTGGACGCGCCATGCACGGGGCTGGGGGCGTTGCGCCGCCGCCCGGAGGTCCGCTGGCGGCGGACGCCGGAGGACGTCCCGTCGCTGGTGGAGCTGCAGACCGAGCTGCTCGCCGCCGCGCTGGCCTCGGTGCGCCCGGGTGGGGTGCTGGCCTACGTCACCTGTTCGCCGCACACCGAGGAGACGGTGGCCGTCGTCGACACCGCCGCCGCCCGGGACGACGTCGAGGTGCTGCCGGTGGCACCGCTGTTCCCGGAGGTGCCGGGCATCGCACGCGGGGACCACGGGCAGCTGTGGCCGCACCGGCACGGCACCGACGCGATGTTCATGGCGCTGCTCCGCCGCACCCGCTGACCGCCGCACCCGCTGACCGCCGCACCCGCTGACCGCCGCACCCGCTGACCGACGCGGCTGCTCCCGGCCTGACCGGTCGGGTCAGAAGGGTGGGTCGTCGTCCAGGTCGAGTGCCCGGTCCGGGTTCGGGTCCGGTTCCGGTTCCGGGGCCGGTGGTGGTTGCGGTGGTGCGGTGAGGACGCGGAAGCCGGGTGGTCGGCTGGTGCGGGTGACGCCGGTGGGGGTGGTGACGGTGAGCACGCCGTCGGGGTCGAGGGTGTGGGTCCAGCCGGGGGCGAAGGTCTTGAGCCGGTGGTGGCGGCGGCACCGGCAGCAGAGGTTTGCGCAGGCGGTCGCGCCACCGGCGGTGTGGGCGATGACGTGGTCCAGGTCGGCCCAGCCGGCGGGCACGGTGCAGCCGGGGTGGCGGCAGGTGCGGTCGCGCAGGCGGAGGAACTGCTGCTGGGCGGCCGAGGGGCGGTAGCGGTCCACCGCCGCCGGTGGGCCCAGCAGCGGGCAGCCGCACGATGAGTCGGGGTGGCCGGGATGCTCGGGGTGGTCGGGGTGGTGGGGGCAGCCGGTGCGGGCCAGCCGGGCCAGCTCCGCCCGGCCGGTGACCGCCCGCAGCTTCCCGGTGGCGTCGGTGATCGCGATCTGCAGGCTGCCCGCCGGTGGCGCCTGTACGGCGAGGGCGTCGAGCTGGGCGAGCAGTTCGCGCAGGTGGGCGGCGGTGATCGGCTCCCCGTCGACCTCCCCGACCGGCTCGGCAACCCCCGGTCGGGTGCCGGGTGGGGTGCTGGGTGGGGTGAAGGCGGCCGGGGCGGGGGCGCCGGCGGCGAGGAACCCGGCGGGGGTGAGGGCGGTCAGCGGGGCGATGACGGTCAGCTGCGCGGTCACCGCCGGGCGCTCCTGCCAGGGCCGCAGGATCAGGTCGGCGGCGGCGCCGGCGCGCAGCATGCCGATCGGCCGGTCGTCGCCGGCCTCCTTCGCCGCGCGGGCATGCCGGTCCACGGCGTCGCGGCAGGCGCGGGCCTCGGGGTGGGGCAGCAGGGCGCGCAGCTCACTCATGCCGTCCCCGACCGGGCGCACGGTCACATCCGCGCCGCGCTGCCGGGCCTTGCGGCGCCGCTCGGCGGCGTCGGCGTCGCGGGCCAGCAGCTCGGCGGGGACGGCTTCGCGCAGCTTGCCCACCCCCAGGCCGGTCGCGCCGGGCAGCACCGCGGCCTCCACGGCGGCGATCACTCCCGGGTCGGTGTCGGACCCGGCGGCGGCGACCTCGGCGGCGATCGCCCGGGCCCGCGGCCAGTCCAGCAACCCCAGCCGCAGCGCCGCGAAGGTGCCCGGCAGCCGGGTGGCGAGCACATCGGCGTGCTCCAGCAGGGTCACCGCCGCCGTCCGGCTGCAGTTGTGCACCATGGCCAACTCGTCGGGCACGAACTCACTGGCCCCCGCCGGGCCGCGGTCCCCGGCCCGCTCACCCCCAGGTGGCGGATCGGAAGGCGCCGGCCGGGCGGCCGCGAGGTCCATCACCAGCTCCACCCGCAACGCGGCCAGCTTCGCCTCGGCGACCACGATCTGGCCGAGCAGGTCGGCGGCCTCCACCGCGCCGCGCCGCGCGGGCAGCCACGCGGACAACGGCTCGTCCCACCGCTGCGGATCGGGATCGGCCAGCTCCCACGGCGAGGGGAACGGGTCGACCGGGGACACCGTCACCCCGACCGCGAACCCGACCACCGACATACCCGCAGGCTAGGGCGGGGGTACGACACTTCCGCAGGTCGACGCTGCGCGAAGGGTCAGCCGGTCAGCCCCGCGACCAGACCGGCCAGCAGACCGATCACCAGCACGGCTGCCACCGCGAGCAGTGCCGTGCGGGGCCGGGTGGACCAGCGCTCGACGCGACCGGGCGGCGGCACCTCGCGGGGTGGCCCGGGCGGGTCGGCGAGCCACCGCCGGGCCTCCTCGACCCGGCGCCGCCACCACACGACGAAGCCCACGGCCCCTCCGGCGACGAGGAGCGCAGCGGGCACGGTGGAGACGGGCCGGTCCCAGCGGGCACCCAGCGGCAGGCCGGCCGGCCCCAGCGGGACGAACCAGACCAGCCAGCCGACACCTGCCTGGTAACGCGCTCGGACGTCGGCGCGCTCGCGCAACTCCGGGCCGGGGTCCAGCCGGTGACGGAGGGCGTGGCCGATCCGGTGCGCCCCGGCCGACCGGGCACGCAAGCGTGGGCTCAGCAGCACCACCAGTTGGCCGATCAGGACGATCGCCGTCAGGACGCCGATGGCGACCCAGGCCGCGGCGCCTTCCCACACCGCCCACCGTCCCTGGAGGGTGACGAGGCAGGCGAAGAGCAGTGCCACCCCGGGCACGGCCAGCCAGTCGTCACGGCGCCCGCGGCGTTCGACAGCGGAACCAGTCGACGTCCGGACCGGTGCTCACGACGGATCCTCCGGGCGCGGTGGCGGGTGGTCGGCGAGCCACCGCTTCACCCGGTCCCGCCTTTTCCGCAGGGCCACCAGCAACCCCGCCGCGAACGTGACGCAGAGCGCGGCTGCGACGACCGGAGGGATGTCGTCGCGGAGCCCCGCGGCGACGGCACAGGCCAGCGCGAGGATCCCGAAGACCGCGCAGCTAGGGGGACCGGCCGGTCCCCGGCGCGACGGTCACCCGGTCGGGTGCCGCCCTGGCCGTCTCCGTGAGGAGGCCACCCGAGAGGGCCGTCAGAAGGGGTACCGCCGCCGGGTGTGCTGGACGCTGATCCAGTGGTCGGTGGTGAACTCCTCGATCGCCCACTCGCCGCCGAAGCGGCCGAGCCCCGAGTCCTTCTCACCGCCGAACGCGGTGTTGTTCTCGTCGTTGAGCGGGGAGTCGTTGACGTGCGTCATGCCGGCCTCGACCTGCAGGGCGAAGGTGACGCCGCGCAGGGTGTCCCGGGTGAAGACGGCGCTGGAGAGGCCGTACTCGGTGTCGTTGGCGATCGCGAGCGCATCGGCCTCGTCGCGGGCCCGGATGATCGTCGCGACCGGGCCGAACACCTCCTGCCGGGCGGTCGCGACGTCGTTCGTCCCCAGCAGCACGTGCGGCGGCAGCACGGAGCCGATCGGGCCGGTGGGGTCGCCGCCCAGCAGCTGCTCGGCGCCGTCGTCCCGCGCCTGGGCGACCTTCTCCTGGATCCCCTCCAGCTGCTTGCTGTTGATGATCGGGCCGATCACGGTGTCGCCCTCGCGCGGGTCGCCGGCCTTGAGCCCGCGCACCCGCTCCACGTACCGGTCGACGAACTCGTCGTGCACCGCGCCGTCCACCACGATCCGATTGGTGATCATGCAGACCTGGCCCTGGTGGAAGAACTTCCCGAAGACGGCGGCGTCCACGGCGTAGTCCAGGTCGGCGTCGTCGAGCACCACCAGCGGGCCGTTCCCGCCCAGCTCCAGCGAGAGCTTCTTGAGCCCCGCCTTCTCGGCGATGCCCTTGCCCACCGGGGTGGAGCCGGTGAAGGACACCACGCGAGGCGTCGGGTGGCTGACGATCGCGTCACCGATGTCGCTGCCGGAGCCGATCACCACCGACAGCAGGCCCGGCGGGAGGCCCGCCTCCTCGTAGACCTTGGCGAGCAGCAGCCCGCCGGTCACCGGGGTGTCGCTCGCCGGCTTGAGGACGACGGCGTTGCCCAGCGCCAGGGCGGGGGCGACCGAGCGGTTGGCCAGGTGCATCGGCACGTTCCACGGGCTGATCACCGCCACCACGCCCACCGGCCGGCGGTAGACGCGGCTCTCCTTGCCCTCGACGTCGGCCGGCAGGATCCGCCCCTCCATCCGGTAGGGGTAGGACGACGACTCGTGGAAGTCGCGCAGGGTGATCGCGAACTCGAACTCGGCCGCCGGTGCCGCGGCGCCGCTCTCGCGGATGTGCCAGTCGACGATCTCGTCCTTGCGGGCCTCCATGATCCGGGCGGCGCGGCGCATGACGTCGGCGCGGTCGCTGGGCAGCCGGGCGGCCCACTCCCGCTGCGCCTCCTTCGCCCTCGCGTAGGCCTCGTCGAGGTCCTCGGCGTTCGCGAGCGGGATCTCGGTCAGCGTCTCGCCGGTGTAGGGGTCGGTGTCGGTGCCGGTCTTCCCGGCTCGGCCGGCCCGCCAGGTGCCGCCGATGAGCATCCGGTCGAAGCCGTCGTAGCGCGCGGGTGCGGTGGTGTCGGAAGCCATGGGTGCGGCCCTACCCGGTCGTCCGCAACGGACACGCCTCAGTAGTAGGGCGAACCGGCCCGACCACACCCGGACGTCGTCGTCCCCGGCCACACCTAGACTCGGCGGACGTGTCCCGGGAACCGCTGATCGCGCCCAGCCTGCTGTCCGCGGACTTCGCCCGCCTGGCCGACGAGGTGGCGCGCGTCGCCGACGCCGACTGGCTGCACGTCGACGTCATGGACGCCCACTTCGTCCCGAACCTGACCCTGGGCCTGCCGGTGGTCGAGGCGATCCAGCGGGTCAGCCCGGTGCCCCTGGACTGCCACCTCATGATCGAGGACCCCGAGCGCTGGGCGCCGGGCTACGCCGAGGCAGGAGCGCGCAACGTCACGGTGCACGCCGAGGCCTGCACCGATCCGCGGAAGGTGGCCCGGGACCTGCGCGCCGCGGGTGCTCTGGCGGGGCTGGCGATCAAGCCCGGTACGCCGCTGGAGGACTACCTCGACGTCCTGGCCGACTTCGACACCCTGCTGGTGATGAGCGTCGAACCCGGGTTCGGCGGCCAGTCGTTCATCGCCGACGTGCTGCCCAAGGTGCGCCGGGCCCGAGAACTGGTGGACGCCGGGGAGCTCCGGCTGCTGGTCGAGATCGACGGCGGCATCAACGCCGGCACGATCGAGCAGGCCGCCGAGGCCGGCGTCGACATGTTCGTCGCGGGCTCGGCCGTCTACGGCGCCGACGACCCCGCGACGGCGATCGCCGCGCTGCGCGCGCAGGCCGCCGCCGCGATGCGCGGGTGAGCACCTCCCCGGCGGAGCGTTCCGCGAGCATCCCGGCGCACGAGTCCAGCGCCATGGCCCGGGCGCGGGAGCTCGGCGCCACCGTCCTGGGGACGACGAGCCCCAACCCTGCGGTGGGCGCCGTGGTCCTCGCCGCCGACGGTGACGTGGTCGGCGAGGGGGCCACGCACCCGCCCGGCGGCCCGCACGCCGAGGTCGTCGCCCTGGCGCAGGCCGGAGGGCGGGCCCGGGGCGGCACCGCCGTCGTCACCCTGGAGCCGTGCGCGCACACCGGGCGCACCGGTCCGTGCGCCGAGGCGCTGCTGGCCGCCGGCATCGCCCGCGTCGTCGTCGCCGTGCCCGAACCCACCGAGCTGGCCGGCGGGGGAGCGGACCGCCTGCGGGCGGCCGGGGTCGACGTCGTCCTGGGCGTGGAGCAGGCGGCCGCCGAGCGCGGCGCGCTGGCCGGCTGGCTCACCGGTGTGCGGGAGCAGCGGCCGTACGTGATCTGGAAGGTCGCCGCGACCCTCGACGGGCGGGTCGCCGCGGCCGACGGCAGCAGCCGCTGGGTCACCGGGCCCGAGGCGCGCGCCGAGGTGCACCGGCTCCGGGCCGGCTGCGACGCCGTCGTTGTCGGTTCGGGCACCGCGCTCACCGACGACCCGCATCTCACTGTCCGGGACACGGGTGGCGCGGTCGCCGGCCGGCAGCCCCTTCGGGTGGTCGTCGACCGCCGGGACCGGCTGCCGGCCACCGCCCGGGTGCTGGACGACGCCGCGCCCACGCTGGTCAGCCACGCCGCGACGCCGGCGGAGCTGCTGGCCGAGCTGTTCGACCGTGACGTCCGCCGGGTGCTGCTCGAGGGTGGCCCGACCCTCGCCGGCGCGTTCCTGCGCGCGGGGCTCGTCGACGAGGCCGTCGTCCACCTCGCGCCCAAGCTGCTGGGTGCCGGGCCCTCCCTGGTGGGCGAGCTGGGAATTCCGGGGATCGGTTCGGCGCTGACCTTCTCGGTCGCCGACGTCCTCCCGTTGGGTGGGGACGTGCAGATCCGGCTGCACCCCACCCGGCACACTGGTGGGGGTACCCGCACCGGCGGGGACGGCGCGGACGGAGGGAGCTGAGGTGTTCACCGGCATCGTCGAAGAGGTGGGCACCCTGGCCGCCCGGCAGGACCACGGGCGACCCGGGGAAGAAGCAGCCGTCCTGAGCATCCGCGCCCGCACCGTCCTGACCGACGTCTCCCTGGGTGACTCGATCGCGGTCAACGGCGTCTGCCTGACCGTCACCGGCGTGCAGCCCGGCGACGACGGCAGCGGCGTCTGGACCACCGACGTCATGGCCGAGACGCTGCGCCGCAGCAGCCTCGGTGCGGTCGCCGACGGCCAGCCGGTCAACCTCGAGCGCGCGGTCGCCCCGCACACCCGCCTGGGCGGGCACATCGTCCAGGGCCACGTCGACGGCGTCGGCCGCATCCTCTCGCGCACCCCCGGCGAACACTGGGAGGTCGTGCGGATCGCGCTCCCGGCCGACCTGTCCCGCTACGTCGTCGAGAAGGGCTCCATCGCCGTCGACGGCGTCTCGCTGACCGTGAGCGCGGTCAGCGCCGCGGCCGACCCCGACCCCTGGTTCGAGGTCAGCCTCATCCCCACCACCCTCCGCGAGACCACGCTCGGCGCGCGCGCCCCGGGGGAGCCCGTCAACCTGGAGGTCGACGTGATCGCCAAGTACGTGGAACGTCTGCTCGGAGCACGCGCATGAGCGAGCCGCGCACCCGGCTGGACTCCATCGAGAGCGCCATCGCCGCGGTCAAGGACGGTCGCCCCGTCGTCGTCGTCGACGACGAGGACCGCGAGAACGAGGGCGACCTCATCTTCGCCGCCGAGCTCGCCACCCCCGAGCTCGTCGCGTTCATGGTCCGCTACACCTCCGGCTACGTCTGCGTGGCCGTGACCGAGGCCGACGCCGACCGGCTGGACCTGCCGCCCATGCACCGGGTGAACCAGGACCGCCTCGGCACCGCCTACACGGTCACCGTCGACGCCCGCGAGGGCGTCAGCACCGGCATCTCGGCCGCGGACCGCGCGCACACCATTCGCACCCTGGCCGCCGCCGACACCACCTCGGCCGACCTGGCCCGCCCCGGCCACGTCGTCCCGCTGCGTGCCCGCGACGGCGGCGTGCTGCGCCGCCCCGGCCACACCGAGGCCGCCGTCGACCTGGCGCTGCTCGCCGGCCTGCGCCCGTCCGGGGTGCTCTGCGAGATCGTCAGCGAGAAGGACCCGATCGGCATGGCGCGCGGTGAGGAGCTGCGGGTCTTCGCCGACGAGCACGACCTGGTGATGATCTCCATCGCCGACCTGATCGCCTACCGCAAGCGCTTCGACAAGCTGGTCGAGCGGGTGGCCGAGGCGGTCGTCCCGCTGGCGCCGGGCACCTTCACCGCCGTCGGCTACCGCAGCTCCTACGACGAGCGCGAGCACGTCGCCTTCGTCTACGGCGAGATCGGCGACGGCGAGGACGTGCTGGTGCGGGTGCACTCCGAGTGCCTCACCGGCGACGTGTTCGGCTCGCTGCGCTGCGACTGCGGCCCCCAGCTGCAGGCGGCGCTGGCCGCCGTCGCCCAGGAGGGCCGCGGCGTCGTGCTCTACATCCGCGGGCACGAGGGCCGGGGCATCGGCCTGCTGCACAAGCTGCAGGCCTACCAGCTCCAGGACATGGGCGCCGACACCGTCGACGCCAACCTCGACCTGGGCCTCCCCGCGGACGCGCGCGACTACGGCACCGGCGCGCAGATCCTCGTCGACCTGGGCATCCGCACCATGCGCCTGCTGACCAACAACCCGGCCAAGCGCGCCGGGCTGGAGGGCTACGGGCTGCGGGTGCTGGGCCGGGTGTCGCTGCCCAGCCACGTCACCGCGGAGAACCTCGGCTACCTGCGCACCAAGCGCGACCGCATGGGCCACCTGCTCGACATCATCGAGCCCGAGACCGAGTCGGGGCCCGCCGATGCCCCGGGGGCCACGACGGTGCCGGGCACCGACGTCCCCCTCGGCCAGGACGAGCAGCCGGCGTGAGCGGCACCGGAGCACCGCAGGCGGTCCCCGTGGACGCCGCCGGTCTGACCCTCGGCATCGTCGCCACCACCTGGCACGCCGAGATCACCGGGGCGCTGCTGGACCGCGCGGTCGCGGCCGCCCGGGCCTGCGGCATCGCCGCTCCGACCGTCGTCCGGGTGCCGGGCGCGGTGGAGCTGCCCGTCGTCGCCCAGGCGCTCGCCGAGCGCCACGACGCGGTCGTCGCGCTCGGCGTGGTGGTGCGCGGCGGGACGCCGCACTTCGAGTACGTGTGCGACGCGGTCACCGCCGGGCTCACCCGCGTGGCGCTGGACGCCGGCCGGCCGGTGGGCAACGGCGTGCTGACCACGAACGACGAGCAGCAGGCCCGCGACCGCTCCGGGCTGCCCGGCTCGGCCGAGGACAAGGGCTGGGAGGCCACCCTCGCCGCGCTGCAGACCGCGCTCGTGCTCCGCGAGCTGCGCACCCCCCAGCGGCAGACCGGGTTCTCCGCCACCCCCGTCGGCCAGGAGGCCCGTCCGTGAAGACCTTCGACAGCCTGTTCGCCGAGCTCACCGCGAAGGTGGCCGCCGGCGACGCCGACTCGGGCACCGTCGCGGCCGTGCGGGACGGCTTGCACGCGGCCGGAAAGAAGGTCGTGGAGGAGGCCGCCGAGTCCTGGATGGCCGCCGAGCACGAGGGGGAGGAGCGCACCGCCGAGGAGATCAGCCAGCTCCTCTACCGGGTGCAGGTCCTCATGCTGGCCCGGGGTCTCACGCTCGACGACGTCTACTCTCACCTCTGAAAGGACCCTCGAGCCCCCCACGTCACGCTCCGCGCGTCGCGGGTCCCTGCTCGAGGGCCGTTCCATCACGTCACCTAGGAGTTCCTCCAGTGCTGCGCGTCGCTGTGCCGAACAAGGGTGTGCTGAGCGAGCCGGCGGCGGAGATGCTCGCCGAGAGCGGCTACCGCCAGCGGCGCAGCGCCAAGGACCTCGCCGTCTACGACCCGGACAACGACACGGAGTTCTTCTACCTGCGTCCCCGGGACATCGCCGTCTACGTCGCCGCCGGCACGCTGGACGTCGGCATCACCGGCCGCGACATGCTGCTGGAGACCGCCCCCGCCGACGGGGAGGGCCCGAGCGCGGTGGAGGTCATGCCGCTGGGCTTCGGCCGCTCCTCGTTCCGGTTCGCCACCCCGGTGGAGTCGGATATCCAGGAGGTGGAGCAGCTCGCCGGGAAGCGGATCGCCACCGCCTACCCGGTGCTCCTGCGGCGCTACCTGGACGAGCAGGGGCTCAAGGCCGACGTCGTGAAGCTCGACGGCGCGGTGGAGACCGCATGCCGGCTGGGCGTCGCCGACGCGGTGTGCGACGTGGTGGAGACCGGGACGACGCTGCGCGCCGCCGGGCTGCACATCATCGGGGAGCCGGTGCTCAGCAGCGAGGCGATCCTGGTGCGGCGCCAGGGCTCCGAGGAGATCCCCGCGGTGGCGCAGCTGCGCCGGCGGCTGCGCGGTGTGCTGGTCGCCCGGCAGTACGTGATGCTCGACTACGACTGCCCCAACGAGCTGCTGGAGCGGGCCACCGCGGTCACGCCGGGCATCGAGGGGCCGACGGTCAGTCCGCTGCGGACGCCGGGCTGGTCGGCCGTGCGCGCGATGATCGCCCGCACCGAGACCAACCGGGTGATGGACGAGCTGTGGGAACTCGGCGCCCGGGCGATCCTGGTGACGAGCATCCACGCCTCCCGCATCTGATGAAGGCGGCCGCTGCCGCGCTGCTCCTGGCCGGCGTCCTCCTCGGTGCCTGCGCCGGCGGTGCGGGCACCGGCGGCGACGCCGGGACCGACGGCTCGACGGCGTCGGGCGTCGGGCAGGCCGAGGACGACCTGCGGATCGAGCTGGACCGCGGGGACGGGACGCCGCCGGAGACGTGGACCCTGACCTGCGGCGCCCGCGTCGGCGGTACCCACCCGCAGGCCGAGGCGGCGTGCAGGCACCTGGCCGGCATGTCGGAACCGTTCGCGCCGCTGCCCGAGGACCTGGTGTGCACCGAGCAGTACGGCGGGCCGCAGACCGCGTACGTCAGCGGGCGCTGGAACGGGGAACCGGTGGACCTGCAGCTGTCCCGCGTCGACGGCTGCCGGATCTCCCAGTGGGACTCGCTCGGCCCGCTCCTGCCCGTGCCGGTGGGGGAGCGGCCGGTTCCGCTTGGCTGAGCGCGCCCGCATCCTCCGCCGGCGTCCGGCTCAGCGGACGCGGGCGGTGCGGTCCACCAGGTCGATGGCCGTGCACAGGCCCAGGGCCATGGCCCGCCCGCTGGTGGCCCCGGTGGCCAGCAGCCGCGCGATCGCCGGGGCCAGCGGGCGCTCGCCGACCAGCCCGCGGAGGACCGCGGCGTACTCGCCGCTGACCTGCCCGGCGGCGGCGTGCCGCAGGAGGGCCCGGGACAGCTCGGTGGTGCGGCCCCCGGCCAGGGAGCACACGCCGGAGGCGAAGCGCTGCGCCGCGGGGTGGCCCAGGAGCACCAGGCCGGCGATCGTGCCGGCCACGACGTCGTCACCGGCCGGCGTGAGCCCCGGGCCCAGGCCGATCAGCCGGGTGGTGGTGCGCAGGGCCGCCTCCAGGTCCGCCCGGCGCACCGCGCCGCGGAGGGCCGCCAGGGGGCCGCCGGGACCGGTGGGCAGGCCGGGCAGCGTGAAGGAGCTGTGCGGGACGCCCTCGCCGTAGAGGGCGTTGCGCAGCTGGCGGACGCCCTCGGGTAGCAGCGCGGGGCGGCCACCGGGCAGCCGGGGGCGGGGGTCCCACCAGGCGGAGGCGCTGACGGCGAGGTCGCCGACGACGATCCGCCCGCCGCCCACCTCCGCGGGTGCCCCCGCGGGGACCGCGACCAGCGGGCGCCCGTTGCCGGGGCGGAAGAGGACGCAGCCCAGCGGCAGGCGGGCGGCGTCGCTGGTGAGGACTCCGACGACCTCGCCGCCGCCGCGCTCGCCGAGCACCTGCACGTACACCGCGGCCGGCACGCTGAGCAGCACGCGCGCGGGCCGGACCGGGCCGCGCAGCACGTCGGCCACGGCGGTGCTCGCGGCGGCGGGGACGGCGGAGGGCGTGGGGGCCACCGGCGTCGGACGGGCGGCGGCGAGCGCCGATTCCCGGGGCAGAGGGATGGTGGGAACCCCGGCCCGCGCGGCGCGGCCGCGCTGGGCGAGGTGCTCGTTCGAGCCGGTCCGGACCTCGGTGTCGTCGATCGCGCGCATGGGACGCCCTCCACCCCGTCGGGACGGCGGAGGCCGGTGGGTCGGCGCTCCACCCTCGCCCACCCGCTCCCGAGGAGGGTGCACGGGCTCCTCACGGAGCGCCTACCATCCAGCGAGCAGGTGGAACGAGGTCGAACCTAAGCGGCGCGTCGCACGCCCTCGTATGGCGGATGTCGCCAAGAATAGGGGTCGGCGTCCGGGGACACCTGACAGGCATCTGCCGTGTGGCACCCTGGACGACGACTGGAAGGGGATGCCTTGTGACACAGAGTGATGCATCGCTCATGTCGTCTACCCACGGTAATGGAACCACCCCGTTCCGTCGTAACTGGGCGGTCGCCGAGTCGCCCCGCTCCGACCGGCGCGACGAGCGCGCCAGCTGGCAGCAGCGCATGGGTCTGACCGTCGAGGAGGCCCTCGGTCTCCCGGTCCTCGCCGGCAGCACGGTGAGCAGCGGGGCGGCCGGGCTGGGCCGGGTCATCCGCCACATGGTGGTGGACGACCCCGCCGATCCGCTGGCCGCCGCCGGTCCCGACGTCCTCGTCGTCCTGGGCGCCCGGCTGCCGCCCGCCGACCCGGCGAGCTGCCGGGCGCTGGTCGAGCGGCTGGACGCCACGGGTACCGCCGCGCTCGCCTTCCGCCGGGTCGACGGGCCGCCGCCGCTTCCCGCCGAGGTGCTGGCCGAGGCCGAGCGCCGGGGGCTCCCGGTGCTCGCGCTGCCGCCGGCGGCCCGCCTCGACGAGATCGTCTCCGGTGTGCTGGGCGCCGTCGTCGCCAAGCAGGGCCAGGCCCTCGCGCTCTCCTCCCGGATGGACGACGAGTTCACCGAGGTCGCGCTCACCGGCGGTGGCCTGGCCGAGGTGACCCAGCGGCTGGCCGTGATGCTCGAGGGCGCCGCGGTGCTCGGCCTCGGCCCCGACCGCGAGGTCGTCACCAGCGCCGGCCCGGCCGACGACGTCGCCGAGATCAGCGACTGGCTCTGGCTCCTCGACGCCGCCGCCGACGACGAGCTGGCCGCGATGGCGCCGTCGCTGCGGTTGTCGGGGGTCCGCGCCGACCAGACGGTGGTCACGCCCGCCGACCTGGACGCCGACCTCTCGCCCGCCGACGGCATCCTGCTCGTCCCGGGCCACCACGAGCTCCCCGGCGGCATCGGCGAGTACGCGGTGGCGCCGATCATGGCAGGCGAGCAGCGGCACGGCTGGCTGGTCGCCGTCCACCGCACCGGCGCGATGATGCTGGGCGCCGGTGGCGTGCTCGAGCGGGCCGCCGTCATCGCCGCCCTCTCGGTGATCCGCCTGCAGGCCGTGCACTCGGTGGAGCTGCGCTTCCAGGGCGACCTGGTCCGCCGGCTGGTCGGCGGCGCGGTGGGCCACACGGAGCGGACGCTGGCCTACACCCGCTCCTTCGGGTGGCGCCTCGACGGGCCGGTCGCGGTGCTGGTGACGGCGACCGAGACCATGGCCGACGCCGCGGCGGACCCCACCCGTGCCCTCGACGTCCTCGACCGGCTCGCCGACGGCTGGCGTGCCGCCCTGGAGTCGGAGGTCGCGGGCGCGGCGGTCGCCGGGCTGGCCACCGAGATCGTGACGCTGTTGCCCCTGGACGGGCGCACCCCCGAGGAGCTGTCTGCCCTCGTCTCCGCGGTGAGCTCCCGGGTCAACGGGCGGCTGCGCCGGGTCGGCCGCGTGCTGGGGACCGGCATCGGCCGGCCCGCCGGATCGCTGTCCGAGCTCGCCGAGGCCCACCGGCAGGCCCAGCGCGCCCTCGGCGTGGGGCTGGAGATCCACGGGGCTTCGGCGGTCACCCACTTCGACCAGCTCGGCGTCTTCCGGCTGCTGTCGCTGATCCCCGACAGCACCGAGCTGCGCTCCTACGTCGACGAGGTGCTCGGCCCGCTGGCCGACGCCGTCGACGCCGACTCCGCCGATCTCCGGGAGACCCTGCGGGTGCTGCTGGAGACCAACCTCAACGTCGCGGAGTCGGCCCGGCGGCTGCACTTCCACTACAACACGATGCGGTACCGGATCGGGAAGCTCGAACGCATCCTGGGGCCGTTCACCACCGACCCGACGCTGCGGCTGAACCTCCTGCTGGCCCTGCACGCGGCGCGCATGCGGGGCCTGGACCAGCCTGCCCGCCCGCCGCTGGACGGCGGCATCGGCCTGCCGGACGACGGCTTCGACGCACTGCTCTGACCGAGGTGCCGGTCCGCCCCACCGGCCAGGAGCGCTGAGGTCACCGTCGGCGGGAGTGCTGATCGCCGCCGGGCGCCGTCCTGGCTCACCTGGCGGGGTCCTGGCTCACGGTCGACGGTGAGCCAGGACCCGGAACGATCAGGTCACCTGATCATTGCGGGGCTCAGTCGCGGAAGACCTCGATGTCGGCGCCCATCTCCACCAGGCGCTCGTACAGCTGCTCGTACCCCCGGGCGATGATGTCGACGTTGCGCAGCACCGACGTGCCCTTCGCCGCCAGCATGGCCAGCAGGATGCAGACGGCCGGACGCAGCGCGGGCGGGCAGACCACCTCGGCGGCCCGCCAGCGGGTGGGGCCGGTGGCGAGCACCCGGTGCGGGTCGAGCAGGCGGACGTCGGCGCCGAGCCGGGTGAGGTCGGAGAGGTGGATCGCCCGGTTGTCGTAGACCCAGTCGTGGATGAGCGTCGACCCCTGAGCCTGCGCGGCGATGACCGCGAAGAACGGCAGGTTGTCGATGTTCAGCCCCGGGAAGGGCATCGGGTGCACCTTGTCCAGGGGCGCCTTGAGCTCCGACGGGTGGATGGTGATGTCGGCCAGCCGGGTGTGCCCGTTGTCGGCCAGGTACTCGGCGGAGAGCTCGTAGCGCAGCCCCATCTCGGCCAGCACCGCGAGCTCCACCTCGAGGAAGTCCACCGGCGCCCGGGCCACCGTCAGCTCCGAGCCGGTGACGATGCCGGCGGTGAGCAGGCTCATCGCCTCCACCGGGTCCTCGCTGATCGTGTAGTCGACGTCGGCGTCGAGCACCGGCCGCCCACGGACGACGAGCGTCGTCGAGCCCATGCCCTCGATGCCGACACCCAGCAGCTGCAGGTAGAGGCAGAGGTCCTGGACCATGTAGTTCGAGCTCGCGTTGCGGATGGTCGTGGTGCCGTCGGTGCGGGCCGCGGCCAGCAGCGCGTTCTCGGTGACGGTGTCCCCGCGCTCGGTCAGCACGATGGTGCGGTCGGCGGCCGCCGGGCCGTCCACCCCGACCTGGTATTCGCCGGCGTGCGCCTCGACGGCGAGACCGAACGGGCGCAGCGCGATCATGTGCGGTTGCACCGTGCGGGTGCCCAGGTCGCACCCGCCCGCGTACGGCAGCCGGAACGAGCGGGCCCGGTGCAGCAGCGGCCCCAGGAACATGATGATGCTGCGGGTGCGCCGCGCGGCGTCGGCGTCGATGCCGTCGAGGTCGAGCTCCTCGGGGACGACGAGGGTGAGGTCGTGCCCGTGCTCGTCCCACGTGGCGGCGACGCCGATGGAGCGGAGCACGTCGAGGATGCGCTCGACCTCGACGATCCGGGAGACGTTGCGCAGCGTGGTGCGGCCCCGGTTGAGCAACGACGCGCAGAGCAGGGCGACAGCGGCGTTCTTGGACGACTTCACCGCCACCCGGCCGCGCAGTGGGTGCCCACCGGTGACCCGGAGGTGCGCCGGGCCGGCCGGGCCGAGCCGGATCAGCTCGCTGTCGAGCGCGGCGGAGAGCCGCCCGAGGAACTCCAGCGTGAGGTTCTGGCTGCCCTGCTCGATGCGCGCGACGGCGCTCTGGCTGGTGCCCAGCCGTTCGGCGAGCTGCTGCTGGGTGAGGCCGCGGTGGCGGCGGGCGTCGCGGACGAGCGCCCCGATCCGCCGGACGGCCTCGTCGGCGGGCTGGTCGGTGAGCGTCACCGGCTCACGTTATCTCGTATCTGAGATGAGAGCGGCACCACGCCGGGACGGTGGGCTGCACCGGCACACTGCACCCGTGGAGGTACTCGTCACCGGCGGCACCGGCCGCCTCGGGCAGGAACTGGTCCCGCAGCTGCGCGATGCCGGGCACCAGGTGCGGTCGATGTCCCGCCGGGGCGCCGGTCCTGGCGGGGTGCGGGGTGACCTCGCCACCGGGCGCGACCTGGCGCACGCGGTGGCGGGCGCGGAGGTCGTGGTGCACGCGGCCAGCGACCCCCGGGGGAACCCGTGGGAGGTCGACGTCGCCGGCACCCGGCGGCTGGTCGAGGCGGTCGACCGGTCCCGCCCGCCGCACCTGGTGCTCGTCTCGATCGTCGGGGTGGACCGGGTGCCCTTGTCCTACTACCGCGCGAAGTACGCCGCCGAGCAGGTGCTGCTGGCGTCGGGGCTGCCGGTCACGCTGGTGCGGATCACCCAGTTCCACGGGTTCGTCGACGAACTGCTCGCGACGGCGCGCCGCGGGCCCCTGCTGCCGGTGCCCATGGGCTGGCGGGCGCAGCCGGTCGACGTCGCGGACGCCGCCGCCCACCTGGTCGAGGTCGTGGCCGCCGCGCCCTCGGGCGGGGTGGTGGAGCTCGGCGGCCCCGAGGAGCACTCGGTGGCCGACCTCGCGCGGGCCTGGGCGGCGGTGCGCGCGCCGGGCGCCCGGGTGATCGCCACCCCCGTGCCGGGCCGGCTCGGCGCCGCGCTGCGCGAGGGAGCGGCTGTTCCCGCGCGGGGGGCGCGCGGTCGCCGCACCTGGGCCGAGCACCTGCACGGCTGAGGTCTGGCGGCCGCGGGACCGCAGCGTTCCTGCCCGCATCCGCAGCTCGGGTGCCAGCCGCGTGCCACGGCCGGAAACCGCCGGAGCCCTGTCGGTGGGCGCCCCTAGGGTCCCGGGCGTGACCACCACCGCGCCCCCGGACGGCCGCACGCTGCTCGCCGTCGTCGTCACCGTGCTCGCGTGGGCATCGGCCTTCGTGGGCATCCGCGCGATCGGTGAGGACCTCTCGCCCGGCGCACTGGCGCTCGGCCGGTTGCTGGTCGGCACGCTGGTGCTGGGGCTGCTCCTCACCCGCCGGGGCTGGGTGCGCCCGACGGCCGGCGAGTGGCGGCTGCTGGCCGTCTGCGGCCTCGGCTGGTTCGCCGTCTACAACCTCGCGCTGAACGCCGCGGAGCAGCACCTCGACGCCGGGACGACGGCGATGCTGGTCAACATCGGGCCGGTCCTCATCGCCGTGCTCGCCGGGTTGCTGCTGGGCGAGGGCTTCCCCCGGTGGCTGGTCGTCGGCCTGGCCGTGGCCTTCGGGGGTGTGCTGCTGATCGGGCTGGCGACCCGCGGCGCGGAGGCCGACCTGGTCGGCGTCGTGTTCTGCGTGGTCGCCGCGGTCACCTACGCCGTGGGCGTGGTGGCCCAGAAGCCGCTGCTGCGGCGGCTGCCGGGGCTGCAGGTCACCTTCACCGCGTGCGCCATCGGCGCGGCGGCCTGCCTGCCCTGGGCCGGGGCGCTGGTGGCCGACCTGGGCACCGCGCCCGCGGGGTCGGTCGCCGGTCTGGTGTACCTCGGCGTGGTCCCCACCGCGCTGGCGTTCAGCACGTGGGCCTACGCCCTCTCGCGCATGGACGCCGGGCGCCTCGGCGTCACGACCTACCTGGTGCCGCCGCTGGTCATCCTGCTCGGCTGGCTGCTGCTCGGCGAGACGCCGCCGCTGCTCGCCGTGGTCGGGGGCGTGGTCTGCCTGGCCGGTGTGGCGGTGTCCCGCCGGCGGTCCCGGCCGGCGCTGGTGCCGGCGGCTGGTGCGCCCGCCGCCCACGCGGGCGCGGTCGGCCGGCGGTAGGCCCGCGGACGGGGGACCGGCGGACCCGGCGGACCGGCGGACCCGGCGGTCAGCGGCCTGCGCCCCGTGCGCGACGTCCTGCGGTTCGGGCCGACGGGCTGACCGCTCACCCGCGCGGGCGCGGAGGGGCCCACGGGTCCTCGGGATCGGTGTCCGCGTCGTCGGCGGGCGACCCGTCGGCGCCGGTGCCGGAGCGCCCTGCGGCGGTCGCGCCGGTGCGGCGGTCGCCGCCCGCGGCGGACTCCAGGGCGGCATCGCGCGCCCGGGCCTGCTCGGCCAGCCGCGCCTGCTCGCGCTCGCGCTCGGCGCGGCGGGACGACTCCGCTGCCGCGAGGTCGCCGCCCCGCCCCAGCCACCACAGGGCGGCACCGGTCAGGGCCAGGGTGATCGGCAACGGGTAGGCGGCGGCGCGCTCCATGCCGCCCTCGCCGAGGTACCGGGTGACGCCGGTCAGGAAGAAGATCGTCCCGGCCGTCGCCACGATGCCCAGCAGCACCACGACGGTGCCCATGACCTCGGACAGCGGCCGGACGGCGTAGGCGAGGGCGACCAGCCCGAGCGCGCCGCCCGCCAGGTACAGGACGGCGCCGACGGCGTGCGCGGTGCTGTTGCCGTCGGTGGGGAAGACCCCCACCAGCAGCACGCCCAGCGCCGCGGCGCCGAGCAGCGCCGGCACCACCCGGGCCGCACCACCGCGTAGCACGGGCAGCAGCAGCAGCGCCCCGCCGAGGATCAGCGCCGCCTGGACGACGAACGAGGCGTTCATGAGCTGCCGGGCCGGGGAGTCGGCGGCACCCAGGGCGCTGATCACGTCGTCGGCCCGGGTGTACGGGCCGGTGTAACGGGCCTGGGCCACGGCCTCGACGACGAAGAACTGCAGCGTCAGCACCCACAGGAGCGCGCCCCAGCGGAGGCGGTTGGACGTCACGGCAGCCATCGTCCCAGCCGCCCGCGGTGAGCACGGACGGCGGCCGGCCGGCCGGCGGCGTCGGCGCCGCCGGCCGGGGCACCCGCGGGGTCAGTCGGTGGCCGAGTGCAGGTCTGCACCCGCCGGGTCGGCGTCGTCGGAGCCGACGGCCTGCCGTTCCTGCTCGGTGCGGTGCTCGAGCACCTCGTCGGCGGGGTGCGGGTCCTTGGCGTGCTGGGTGCGGTCGCGGGTCGGGTGCTCCTGCGGCTCCATGACGTCGTCGAGGTTGGGGGTGTCCTGGGGGCCGGTCATCGTGGCGTCCTCCGGTCGGGGGGGCGGGGGGGGGGGGGGGGGGGGCCCCCCACCCCCCCCCCCCCCACCCCGCTAACCGGGCACGGTGGTCACCGGGGCTCGAGGCGGGCCGCCGGCAACCACGCCTCCACGAGCGCCGGACCGTGCGGGCCGCTCACCGCGTAGGTGACCCGCCCCTGCCAGGCGCCGCCCCGCTGGCGCCACTCCACGAGGAGGCCGGGCCAGGTGCCCGGCGCCTCCGGCGGGTCGTGCACCCAGCAGTGCCGCCCCTCGCCGCCGTCCCCGGTGGCCGCCGGGTGGCCGGCGACGGCGGGCCGGGGGGACGGGCCGGGCAGCGGGGGATGGGGAAACTCCGGCACGACCCCCGAGTCCGCCGCACGCTCACCCAGGGAGCGACCGCCGCGCCCCCGGTTCATCCCGCCCGCCACGGGAGCAGTCTCGCACGCCGGTCGAACACACGTTCGACGGCGCACCGGCCGCCGGATGCCGAACGGGCGCCCTCCGCGGTGATCGCGGAGGGCGCCCGTCCGGCGTGCTGCGTCAGGAGACGGGGGTGATGCGCCCCTCGCCGCCGACGGGGTAGTCCGCAGCGCTGACGACGCCGCCGAGGTCCTCGACGAGGTAGGTCTCGAAGGCCTCCTGGTAGGTCACCGGCAGGACCGTGAAGTCGACCCCCGCGAAGGGATACCCGTCGCCGCCGCGGAGCAGGAAGTCGATCGTGGCGACCGAGAGGGTCTCCAAGTCACCGGTCGGCACGCCGTCCGCCACGAGGACGGTCCCGTCGTCCAGGACCAGGTCGACGATCCGCGAGCCGGCTTCCTGCGCCGGGTCGTAGCTCACCCGGTAGCCGGCGGCCTGCGCGAAGGAGCCCGCGGGCTGCAGGACCCCGCCGGTGACGTCGCCGGAGAGGCCGTGCTCGACGCCGGCGATGAACGTCTCGACCGGCATGGCCGGGGCGACGCCGACGAAGTTGGCGAAGGGCAGCACCGTGTAGGTGTCCAGCGCCGTGATCTCGCCGGCCGGGATCACCGTGGCGTTGCGGATGCCGCCGCCGTTCTGCAGCGCCACCACCGGGGCGGCGACGCCGGCGGCGTCCGCCTCCCGCTGGCCGGCGGCCAGCAGGGCGTCGGTGACCAGGTTGCCCAGGTTGGTCTCCCGGCTGCGGACGTCGTCGCGGATGCCGTTGAGGTCGACCTCCGAGGTGGCCACGACCTGCTCGGCGAGGTCCTCGACGTACTCCTGCACCGGCCGGACGACCTGCCGGTTCACCGCGTAGTTCGGCGCGACGGCGTCCGGGCCCTCCGCGATCACCGGGATGGGGCGCGACACGTCGTCGTGCACCGTGAGGAGCTCCCCGGCCGCGTCGAACGTGACGACCAGCCGGCCGACGTAGGTGTAGAGCGCGTTCGTGGTGACCACCGGGACGACCTCGCCGTCGGCGTCGGTCGGGGTCAGCGGGTAGGAGCCGTACGGCTCGACCCCGTTCGGGACCAGCGGGTCACCCGGGTCGGCGAGCAGTTCGTGCCCGCCGCCGCCGATGATGACGTCCACGCCGCTGAGCTGAGCGGCGAGGGCCAGCTCGTTGTCGATGTCCTGCAGGTGCGAGACGAGCACCACCTTGTCGACGCCGGCGGCCGCGTAGGCGGCGGCCTGGGCGTTGGCGATGGCGGCGAGGTCGGGGTCCACGGTCACGCCGCGGGAGCTGGTGAGGGTGGGCAGATCGGGCGTGGTGAGCCCGATGAAGCCGATCTGCTCCCCGCGCTCCTTGACCACGTGCGAAGTGACGATGGTGCCGTCGGTCACCCGGGCCAGCAGCGCCGGCTCGTCCTCGAAGCCGAGGTTGCCCGACACGATCGTCGTCTGCGGGCGGAGGTCGCCGATCCACTCGGCGAAGAAGTCCGGCCCGAGGTCGAAGTCGTGGTTGCCGGGGATCGACACGTCGAAGCGCGCCGCGTTGAACGCGGTGGCGTCGTAGATGCGGCGCCCGGACTCCTCGCTGGCGGCGAGCTGGGGCCCGGGGAGGAAGTTGTCGCCGGCCGAGACGGTGACGACGCCCCGCTTCTTCGCCGTCCCCTCGGCCCGCGGGCCGGTCAGGGCCAGGATCTGCTGCTGCCGGATCAGCTCGACGAAGCGGTCGGCCCCGCCGTAGGTGGCGCCGTCCTCGGTGGTGACGGGCAGCAGCGCGGACTCGAGGTCGTTGGCGTGCAGCAGCGTGAGGGTGAAGTCGGGGCGGGGTTCCTGGGCGGGCGCGGCGGTGGCGGTCCCCGCCATGGTGCCGCCGGCCAGGGTGGCGACGGCCACGGTCGCCACGACGGTGCCGCGGCGCAGGTGGTTCAGAGACATGACGCTCCGGGGTCGTTGGGGGAGCTTGCCCGGGGAGCGTCACACCGACATGTGAACCAGGAGTAGCGCAGGCGGCAATGTGTGACAGGGATCACATATCAAGCATCTGGTCGCCGAGATGTCACCTTGCGTGGTTGGCCCCGTCACCCGTTCGACCTACGGTCACGGCGTCTCACCGTCCGTCCGGAAGGACTCCTCCGTGCTCGTACGCATCGGCAGTCCGCGCGTCCTCGCGCGCCGTACTGCCCTCGGCACGCTCGCCGCCTCCGTGGCCGTGGTGGGCCTGCCCGCCTCCGCCTCGGCGGCGCCGCCGACCGCCCCGTTCATCTCCGAGATCCACTACGACGACGACGGCACCGACACCGGCGAGTTCGTCGAGGTGCACCTGCCCGCCGGCACCAGCTCCGACGGTCTGGCCGTCGTCCTCTACAACGGGAACGGCGACGCGGTCTACGACACCGACGCGCTCCCGGTGGTGACCGCTCCCGCGGACGCCCCGGCCGTCGCGGTCGTCGACTACCCGAGCAACGGCATCCAGAACGGTGGGCCGGACGGGATCGCCCTTGTCCGCGGCACCGACGTGCTCGAGTTCCTCTCGTACGAGGGCACGATGACGGCCGTCGGTGGCCCGGCGGAAGGTCTGACGAGCACCGACATCGGCGTTCGCGAGGCCGGGAGCGAGCGGGAGGGGCAGTCCCTGTCCCGGACCTACGACGCGACGGCCGACGCCCTCGTGTGGAGCGGTCCGGTGAGCGCCAGCAAGGGCGCCGTCAACCCCGCGGGCACCACCGACCCGGAGCCCGAGGAGCCGGTCGACGTCTGCGCGACCACGCCGACGCACGAAATCGGGGCGGTCCAGGGCCCGGGCGCGGAGTCCCCGCTCGCCGGCCAGCAGGTCACCGTCCGCGGCGTCGTCGTCGGTGATCTGGAGGGCTTCGGCGGGTTCCACCTGCAGGACGCCGACGGCGACGGCGACGCCGCGACCTCCGACGGCGTCTTCGTGTTCAGCGACGTCGCGGTCGACCTCGGCGACACCGTCGCCGTCACCGGCCAGGCCCAGGAGCGCTTCGGTCAGACCCAGATCGCCGCGTTCGAGGACGCCGCGGTCTGCGCCGAGGGCACGGCGGGCGACCTGCCGGGCGCCGCCCCGCTGGACCTGCCCGCCGGGGACGAGGAGCGCGAACGGCTCGAGGGCATGCTCGTCGCGCCGGTCGACACGCTGACCGTCAGCGAGGTCTTCGACCTGACCAGGTTCGGCGAGCTCACCCTCTCCGAAGGCGGCCTGCTGGTGCAGCCGACCGAGCTCGCCCGGCCCGGCACCGCCGAGGCCGAGGCGATCGCCACGGGGAACACGCTGCGCCGGATCGTCCTCGACGATGGCGTGAGCGAGCGGGTCACCGTCAGGACCGCGCCCTACCTCTCGCCGGAGACGCCCGTCCGGGTCGGTGACGAGCTCGAGCTGATCGAGCCGCTCGTCCTCGGCTACGGCTTCGACCAGTGGCGGCTGCAGCCGGCCGACGGCACCGCCGACGGCGTCTTCGCGCCGCAGAACACCCGGCCGGAGGCCCCCGAGGCGGTGGGCGGCGACATCCAGGTCGCTGCGTTCAACGTGCTGAACTACTTCCTGACCTTCGGGGAGCCAGGTCGTGGTGCGCGCAGCGCCGAGCAGCTCGAGCTGCAGGCGGACAAGATCGTGCCGGCCATCGAGGCCCTCGGTGCCGAGGTCGTCACCCTCATGGAGATCGAGGACACCGACTCCAGCGGCTACAGCCCCGGCAACGCGGACACGGCGCTGGCCGACCTGGTGGGCCGGCTCAACGCGGCCGCCGGCTACGACAAGTGGGACCACGTCCCGCTGCCCGACGAGCTCTACGGCGTCGACCGCGACGTCATCCGCAACGGGATCATCTACCAGGACGACGTCGTCCTCCCGGTGGGCGAGCCGGCCGGCCTCGTCGACGAGGAGGTCTGGGACAACGCCCGCGAGCCGATCGCCCAGACGTTCGTGAAGGACGGCGACGCGTTCACCGTCGTGGCCAACCACTTCAAGTCCAAGAGCCCCGGTGAGCCGACCGGCGACAACGTGGACTCCGGCGACGGCCAGGGTGCCTGGAACGGCGACCGGGTCCGGCAGGCGGCGTCGCTGGCGCAGTTCGCCGCGGAGCTGCGGGAGTCCACCGGCGACCAGGATGTCGTGCTCATGGGCGACCTCAACGCCTACACCCAGGAGGACCCGATCCAGCTCCTCGAGGACGCCGGGTGGACCGACCTGGGGCTGCGCTTCGACGAGGGCTCGTACAGCTACGTGTTCGACGACATGTCGGGCTCCCTGGACCACGCGCTGGCCACGGCCGAGCTGACGGCGAAGGTCACCGGCGTCACGCACTGGAACATCAACGCGGTCGAGTCCTTCGCCTACCAGTACTACGGGGACCCGGCGCTGTACGCGGCGGACCCGTACCGGTCCAGCGACCACGACCCGCTGGTGCTCGGCATCGACCTGGAGGAGCGCTGCCAGGGCCTGCTGCCCACCGTCCGGGGCACCGAGGGGAAGGACCTCCTCAGCGGCACGAACGGCCGGGACGTGATCATGGGGCTCGGCGGCGACGACGAGATCCGCGGTCGCAACGGCGACGACGTCATCTGCGGCGGCGCCGGCGACGACCGGATCGCCGGTGAGAACGGCGAGGACGTGCTCTCCGGCGGCTTCGGCGACGACCGGCTGGACGGCGGGAACGGCAGCGACGTGCTCGTCGGCGGGCCGGGCACCGACCGGCTCGACCAGGGCCGCGGGCAGGGCACCGCGGAGCAGGAGGGCGTGGAGTCCTGATCCGCTCCCGTCCCTGACGCGCGCCGGCGCGGGTCCTTTAGCAGGAGGGCCCGCGCCGGTGCCGTGTCAGCCCTTCCGGACCCCTTCGGCCAGGGTGCGGGCCACCGTCTGCAGCAGGGGGTGACCCGGCAGCTCCTCGACCGGCACGGGCAGCGGCAGCGACCAGTTGGGCCGGTCCCCGGCGCCGGGCATGTTCGGCCGGCGCTGCTCGCCGACCGCGTCGTCCAGCGTCGCCGAGAGCAGCATCGACGGCGCCGTCGCCAGCAGGGCGTGCGCCTGCTCCACCGCCTGCTCGACCGTCGCGTCGTCGGAGAGCCCCGGCAGGTGGGCCAGCAGCGAGCGGCGGCCGCGCTCGAGCTCCTCCTCGGTGCCGGTGCCGTGCTCCCGCTGCTCGTCGACGTCGGCCTCGGTCCAGAGGCCCGCCACGGTCGGCAGGTCGTGCGTGGTGATCGCGGCCATCGCCTCGGCCGGCCACGCCGCGGGCTCGTCGTCCTCGAACCACAGCAGCCGGTAGGAGAGCAGGCCGTGCTCGGCCATCGCCTCCCGGACGCCGTCCTCCACCGTGCCGAGGTCCTCCCCGACGACCAGGGCGCCGGCGCGGTGGCTCTCCAGCGCGACGATGTTCAGCAGGTCCTCCGCCGGATAGCGGACGTAGGCGCCGTCGGCCGCGCTGCCCCCGGCGGGGACCCACCACAGCCGGAACAGCCCCATGACGTGGTCGATCCGCAGCCCCCCGGCACCGGCCATGGTGGCCCGGATGGACTGCACGAAGGGCTCGTAGTCGGCATCGCGCAGCCGCCAGGGGATCAGCGGCGGGGAGCCCCAGTCCTGGCCGGCCGAGTTGAACGCGTCCGGGGGCGCGCCGACGCTCACGCCGTCGGCCAGCACCTCCTGCCAGGCCCAGGCGTCGGCGCCGCCGCCGGCGAAGCCGATCGGCAGGTCCTGGATGACGGTCATGCCGGCGGCCGCAGCGGTGAGCTGCAGCTCCAGCGCCCACTGCAGCCAGGCGTGGAACGCCACCACCGCACCGTGCCGTTCGGCGTAGGCGGCGACGGCCGGCGCGTCGGGGCGGCGCAGCTCCTCGGGCCAGGTGTGCCAGTCGGCGCCGTGCTCCTCGGTGATCGCCGCCCACGTCGCCCACTCCTGCAGCGTGCGGCCCTGCTCCTCCCGCCAGCGGGTGAAGGCCTCCCCGCCGCCGTGGGCGAAGAAGATCCGCATGAGCACCTCGCGCTTGCGGGCCCAGACCGCGTCCCGGTCGATCAGCGCCCCCTCGGACAGCGCCCGCCCGGCGTCGGCCTCGAGGTCGACGGTGTCGGCGCCGGGGACCTCGTCGACCCGCAGGTAGAGCGGGTTGCGGAAGCGCCGGGTGGCCGGCAGGTAGGGGCTCGCCTCCTGGGTGGCCAGGGGCGCGACCGCGTGCAGCGGGTTGATGAGCAGGAACCCGGCGCCCTGGTCGGCGGCCATCTGCCGGAGGGTGCGCAGGTCGCCGAGGTCCCCGATGCCCCAGCTCTCCCGGCTGCGGGTGGCGTACAGCTGCACCGCCCAGCCCCAGGCGCGGTCCTCGGGCAGCCAGCACCGCCCCGGGGAGACGATCAGCCGGCGACGCGGGCCCTCGGGCGCCTGCAGCCAGTGGTAGCCGAGCGGGAAGTCCGGCGGCAGCTCGCCGTCGATGTGCCGCACCTCGCCGTCCTCGCAGACGACGTCGGCCTCGTCGACCTCCAGGGCGTCACCGGGGCGGGCGACGATCGGCGCCCGCTCCTCCAGGTCGGCCGGCGGCTCGCCGATGACGGCGCGCAGCTTCTCGATCGTCTCGTGGGCTACCTGGTGCTCCTCGTCCAGCGCGTCCAGCCAGCTGGCATCGATGCCCCATCCGTCGGTCGTCGGCTTCGTCGTCACCCCGCGATCCTCGCCGCGCGGGCCCCGGCGCGCAGCCGGGAGGGACGTGGTCCCGGTCTCGTCGCGGGCCGCCGCCGCTGTCACCCGTCGGGGGCGGTGCGCCGGTGGTGCGGCTTCAGCGGGGCCGCCCGTGCGCCGAGGACGTCCAGGACATCGGGAGGCGGTGGCGATGGGCGACGTGGCCCGGCGAGGCTCCGGCCCGCTCGTCCGCTGGGGCGGCGGGCTGGTCGCCGTGGGCGCGCTCGTCGGCGTGCACCTCGGGCTCGAGGGCACGCCGTGGTCCCTGGTCCTGTACCTGGCGGTCGTCCACCTGGCCGCCGCCGTCGCGTGGGCCGGGACCGGCCCGGGGCCCGGCCGCGCGGCCCGGGTGCTCATCGCCCTGGGCATCACGCTGTCGGCGGTGGGCGACCTCCTGTGGGAGGTCCTGCAGCGCCACGGGTTCGCCGTCGACGTCTCGGTGGCCGACGTCGCCTACCTGGGCTCCTACGTGGCGCTCGCGGCGGCGCTCACCAGCATGGCCGGCGTCGCCGGGCAGAGCGCCCGCGACCGCTTCGACGGCTGGGTGGACGCGGTGGTGGTGTTCGTCGCCGTCCTCCTCGTCATGTGGGACCTGACGATGGCCGAGACGCTCACCGACACCTCCCAGCCGCTGCTCGCGCGGTTGCTGTGGGGGTTCTACCCCGCGCTGGACGCGGCGCTGATCGGGCTGGTGTTCCGGCTCGTGGCGGGCAACGGCCGGAACCGCGGTGCGCTCGCGGTCGCCGCCGGGGCCGGCTGCTGGCTGGCCTCCGACGTCGGCTACCTGCTCACCGCCGACCACGAGGCGCCGCCGGCACTGCTGAACTCCGGGTGGATGGTGGGCGCGGTGCTGCTCGCGGTGGCGGCCCGGAGCCGCACCGTCCGCCGCCCCGGGGCCGCGGCCCCGGAGCCCGAGCGCGCGGGGCTCTGCCGGTTGGCCGTCTGCCTCGCGGCGCTGCTCGTCCCCGCCGGCATCGAGCTGGTGCACGACCTGCGCGGTACCGAGCACACGCCGAAGTCCGTGTTCGGTGCCTCCTTGGTGCTGGTCGTGCTCGTGTTCGTCCGCACGGCGCGGCTGCTCCGGGCCGAGACCGAGGCGCGCGCGCTCGTCCGGGCGCAGGCCCGGCGCAACGCCGCGCTGGCCGCCCACTCGTCCGACGCCGTGGTCGTCGTCGAGCGGACCGGCCGGTTGCTGACCACCCCGGCGCAGCTGGCCGGCCTGCTCGACGTCGCGCTCCCCCCCGGATCCGCCGTCGCCGAGCTCGCCCGCGACGCCGGGATCGACCTCGCCGCCGCGCGGGCGGTGTTCGCCCGGGCCGTGGCCGCCGAGGGCGCGGTCGTCAGCGCCGAGCTGGCCCGCCGGTGCGGGGGAGAGGAGCGCTGGCTCGGCGTGCGGCTGGTCGACCTCTCCGCCGATCCCGACGTCGGTGGGGTCGTGGTCCACGCCACCGACATCACCGAGCGCAAGCGCGCCGAGCAGACGCTGGCCCACCAGGCCTTCCACGACGCGCTCACCGGGCTGGCGAACCGGACCCTGTTCACCGAGCGGGTCGAGCAGGCCCTGCGGCACAACGCACGGCACGGCGGTACCGCGGCGGTGCTCTACCTGGACCTGGACGGGTTCAAGGCGGTCAACGACAGTCTGGGCCACCAGGCGGGCGACGTGCTGCTGCGCCGGGTGGCCGACCGGCTGGCCGCGACGGTGCGCGAGGGCGACACGCTCGCCCGCCTCGGGGGCGACGAGTTCGCCCTCCTGCTGGAGGAGACCGCCGGCCTGGAGGAGGCGCTCGCGGCCGGGCAGCGGGTGCTCACCGCGCTCGCGCGGCCGGTGCTCGTCGAGCGGCAGCCCGTGTCGGTCTCCGGCAGCATCGGGATCGCCCTCGCCGACGCGGGGGCGACCAGCGACTCGCTCGTGCGGGACGCCGACATCGCCATGTACGCGGCGAAGACGGGCGGCCGTGCCCGCGTGGTCGTGTTCGACCCGGCGATGCGCGCCGCGGTGGTCGAGCAGCGGACGCTGGAGGCGCAGCTGCAGGGAGCCCTGGCGAACGGGGAGCTGTCGCTGGTGCACCAGCCGGTCGTCGACCTGGCCGACGGCCGGGTCGTGGGCTTCGAGGCGCTGCTGCGCTGGCACTCCCCGGTGCTCGGGAGCATCCCGCCCGACCGCTTCGTGCCGGTCGCCGAGGACCTGGGGCTGATCGAGGAGATCGGCGCGTGGGTGCTCCGGGAGGCGTGCGCGGCCGCCGCCGGCTGGCGCCGCCGGCACCCCGGGGCCCGGGACCTGACGATGGCGGTGAACGTCTCGGCGGTGCAGCTGGCCTCGCCCGAACTGGTGGAGCAGATCACCGCGGCGCTCGCCGCCAGCGGGCTCCCGGCCGGGGCGCTCGTGCTCGAGGTGACGGAGACGGCGCTGGTGCGCGACCCCGAGGTCGCCGCCCGGCAGCTCGCCGCGCTGCGCGCCCTGGGCGTGCGTCTGGCGCTCGACGACTTCGGCACCGGGTACTCCTCGCTCAGCTACCTGCGCCAGTTCACCGTCGACGTCCTGAAGATCGACCGCTCGTTCATCGCCACGATCGACGGCGCGTCGCTGCCCCCGATCGTCCGGGGCCTGATCGACCTCGGCCGCACGCTGGACCTGGAGATCGTCGCCGAGGGCGTCGAGCTCGACCTCCAGCGCGAGCAGCTGCGCGCGGCCCGGTGCGACCTGGCCCAGGGGTACCTCTTCGCCGCGCCGCTGTCCGCCGAGGACGCCGAGCTGCTCCTGCTCGCGCCGACCGACCACGCCGCCGTGGCCGACGGGGCCTGACCCGTCCCTCCCGCATGGCCGACCCGCCGGTCCTGCGGTAGGCATCGGCCATGCCGGTGATCGGGTTCCACAACTCCCACGAGCAGGTCCACCCCGCCGCGCTGCTGGACGCCGTCCGGCACGCCGAGGCGGCCGGCTTCACCGCCGCCATGTGCTCCGACCACCTCACTCCCTGGAACCCGCGGCAGGGGGAGTCGGGGTTCGCCTGGTCGTGGCTGGGCGCGGCGATGGCGACGACGTCGCTGCCGTTCGGCGCGGTGAACGCGCCCGGCCAGCGGTACCACCCGGTGGTCATCGCCCAGGCCATCGCCACCCTCGGCGCGATGTTCCCCGGGCGGTTCTGGGTGGCGCTCGGCAGCGGCGAGGCCATGAACGAGCACGTCACCGGCGGCACCTGGCCGCGCAAGGCGGTCCGGGACGCGCGGCTGCGCGAGTGCGTCGACGTGATCCGCCGGCTGCTGGCCGGGGAGCTGGTCAGCCATGACGGGCTGGTCACCGTCGACCGGGCGGCCATCTACACGCTGCCCGACCCCCAGCCGGCCCTGGTCTGCCCCGCCGTCAGCGTGGCCACCGCCCGCAACGGCGCCGACTGGGCCGACGGGCTGGTCACGATCAACCAGCCGCACGACAAGCTGCGCGAGATGATCGCCGCCTACCGGGACGCCGGCGGGCAGGGGACGCTCGCCGTCCAGGTGCACGTGGCCTGGGATCCCGACCCCGACCGGGCACTGGCGATCGCGCACGACCAGTGGCGGAGCAACGTCTTCCCGCCGCCGCTGTGCTGGGACCTCGACAGCCCGGAGGCGTTCGAGCAGGCCAGCGCGCACGTGGCACCCGAGGACATGCACGGCCCCGTCCGGATCTCCGCCGACCTCGGGCAGCACGCGGCCTGGATCGCCGAGTACCTGGAGCTGGGCTTCGACCAGGTCTACCTGCACCACGTGGGCAAGGAGCAGCGCCCGTTCCTGGACGCGTTCGGCGGGCGGGTGCTGCCCCAGTTCGACCTCGAGCGCCCCGGCCCGGTGGCCGCCATCGACCCCCCCGGACCGGCGGAGAACCGCCGTCCGCACGTCGAGCCGGTGCCGGCGCCGTGAGGATCAGCGACACCAGCGACCTCTGGTGGAAGACCGCCGTCGTCTACTGCCTCGACGTCGAGACCTACCTGGACTGGAACGGCGACGGCGTCGGCGACTTCGCGGGCCTGGCGCAGCGCCTCGACCACCTGGCCGACCTCGGCGTCACCTGCCTGTGGCTGATGCCCTTCTACCCGACCTGCGAGCGCGACGACGGCTACGACATCACCGACTTCTACGCCGTGGACCCGCGGCTGGGCAGCCTCGGTGACCTGGTGGAGGTGATCCGGACGGCGAACGACCGGGGCATCCGGGTGATCGCCGACCTCGTGGTGAACCACACCTCGGTCCACCACCCGTGGTTCGAGTCGGCGCGCACCGCCACGGACGCCCCGTACCGCGACTTCTACGTCTGGCGCGCGGACGAGCCGCCGGACACCAGCGACCAGGTCGTCTTCCCCGACCAGGAGGACAGCATCTGGACGCGCACCGAGGAGACGGGGGAGTGGTACCTGCACCGCTTCTACAAGGAGCAGCCCGACCTCGACGTCACCAATCCCGCGGTCCGCGACGAGGTCGCCAAGATCATGGGCTTCTGGCTCCAGCTGGGGCTGTCGGGCTTCCGGGTGGACGCGGTGCCCTTCTTCCTCGAGACCCGGCGCGGCGACGACGAGCGGCTGCCCGAGCCGCACCAGTACATGCGCTCGCTGCGCCAGTTCCTCACCCGGCGCACGGGGCCGGCGGTCCTGCTGGGCGAGGTGAACCTGCCCTACGAGGAGCAGGTGCAGTTCTTCGGCGGTCCGGACGGCGACGAGCTGACCATGCAGTTCGACTTCGTCGGCATGCAGGCGATGTACCTGTCGCTGGCGCGCTGCGACGCCGGCGCCCTGACCACCGCGCTGCAGGCCCGGCCGCAGGTCAACCCCGACTCGCAGTGGGCGACGTTCGTGCGCAATCACGACGAGCTGACCCTCGACAAGCTCTCCGAGGACGAGCGCCAGGAGGTCTTCGCCGCCTTCGGGCCGGAGGAGCGGATGCAGGTCTACGGCCGCGGGCTGCGCCGGCGCCTGCCGCCGATGCTGGCCGGCGACCCCAGGCGCATCCGGCTCGTCTACAGCCTCATGTTCTCCCTCCCCGGCACCCCGGTGCTGTTCTACGGGGAGGAGATCGGCATGGGGGAGGAGCTCTCGGCCGACGGGCGGCTGGCGGTGCGGACGCCGATGCAGTGGGACGACTCGGTCAACGGCGGCTTCTCCACCGCGGACCCCGACCGGCTGCCGGGGCCGGTGGTCAGCGGCGGCTTCTCGCCGGAGTTCGTCAACGTCGCCGACCAGCGGCGGGACCCGGACTCGCTGCTGTCCTACGTCAAGCTGCTAGTCCGCCGGTACCGCGAGTCGCCGGAGCTCGGCTGGGGCAGCTTCGAGGTGCTCGAGCAGCCGCACGCGGCCGTGCTGGCGCACCGCTGCACCTGGGACGACGGCGCGCTGGTCGCCCTCCACAACCTCGGGGCCGAGCCCTGCACGGTGCCCCTGCAGCTGCCCGACTGCGCCGGGGCCGGGCTGCACGACCTGCTCGAGGAGGGTGCTGCGACGGTCGCCGACGACGGCTCGGCGGAGCTGGCGCTGGACGGCTACGGCCACCGCTGGCTGCGGGTGGTGCGCCCGGGGAGCCGCCGGTTGCTGTAGGCGCGGCGGTGGCCGGCTGCGCGCGGCCGGTTACCCGCTGACCTGCGATCCGGCATCCCGGGGGCGTGAGGGATGACCCACGTCGACCGCGCGGGGTGTCCTGCGCCCCGCTGGGGGCGGGTGTGCCTAGCGTGGCCGGTGAGGTGAGTGCGATGAGCGAACGCGACCAGACCATGTCCCTGCCCGCGCCCGGGCCCGACGGCGCCGGATCCGCGTCCGGCGGTGCCACGCCGAGCGGCACGTCCGGTGGTGCCACGTCCTCCGGGGCGCCGGGGGCCGCGCCGGTGCCGCCCCTGCCCGAGCCGACCCCGGTGGCGGGGGGGAACGCGCCACCCACCGGGCACGCCACCGCCCCGGTGGGTGTGCGCCCGGCACCCCGCAAGCCGCGGCGCGGCCCCATGACGGTGATGGGCCCCTGGGCGCCGGTGGCCGGCGGCCTCCTCGGCCTGTTCCTCGGGCTCGTCGCCGTCCTGCTGCTGGCGGGGTCGGCGGAGACCTTCGCCGACCGGTTGTCGCTGACGTTCGCCGTCCTCGGCCTCGGGTTGCTCGGCGCCGCCGGCGTGCTGCTCGCCGACGAGGTGCGCATCGTGCGCCAGCGGTCCCGGGAGGCCGGGGTGCGCCCGCAGTGGGTGGAGGCGACGGCGGGGCTGGTGAACGGGCTGACCCCCGCCCGGCTGCTGCTGCTGACCAGCGCCTTCGTGCTCTTCCTGTCCGCCTACGTCGCCCGCTGAGTAGCCGTGCGCCGGTCGGCTCGAGACCGGCGCACGGCGGGGCGGCTCAGGAGTAGGCCTGGACGCCCAGGTGGACGGCGAGCCCCAGCCCGGCGACGGCGATGAGCCGGCGCAGCAGCGTCTGGGGGGCTCGGCGCACCACGCGCGGCCCCAGCCGGCCGCCGGCGAACAGCCCGAGGGCGAGCGGCAGCGCGGCGGACCAGACGACGGGCGCGAGCAGCACGAACGCGACGGCGGCCACCGTGTTGGCCAGGCCGAGCACGACGTTCCGCAGCGCGTTGCTCCGGGCCAGCCCCTCGCCGGTCGTCAGCAGGAACAGCGCGAGCATCATCACGCCGGCGGCCGCGCCGAAGTACCCGCCGTACACGGCGACGGCGAAGGTGCCCAGCGGGAGCCACCGCGGGTCCGGGGCGGCACCTCTCGCCGCCATCCCCTGGGCGGCGAGGGCCCGCGGTGGGCGCTGCAGCAGGAGGACGAGGGAGGCCCCGGCGACGAGCCAGGGGACGATGCGTTCGAACGCCTCGGACGGGGTGGACAGCAGCAGCGCGGCACCGGCGGCGCCGCCCAGGACCGCGCCCGCGGCCAGGCGCACCGTGCGGCGCCCCTGGCCGCGCAGCTCCGGCCGCGACGCGCTCACCGATCCGATCGCGTTGAGCACCAGGGCCACGGTGTTGGTGACGTTGGCGGTCACCGGCGGGAGCCCGGTGGCCAGCAACGCGGGGTAGCTCACCAGCGAGGCCAGCCCGGCGATGCTGCCGGTGAGCCCGGCGCCCACGCCGGCGGCGACGAGGAGGAGGAACTCCGGCACGCTCACCGGCTGAGGAGCACCGCGATCGCGACCACGCCGAGGACGACGATCGCCGTCCGCAGCAGCGGCTCGGGCAGCCGCCGGCCGTAGCGGGAGCTGACGTACCCGCCGACGAGCGAGCCGGCGGCCAGCAGCCCCGCCGCGGACCACACCACCCGGTCGGTCGCGACGACGACGTAGGCGCCCGCCGCCACGCCGTTCACCGTCAGGGTCAGCACGTTCTTGAGCGCGTTCAGCCGCTGCAGCGGCTCGCGCAGCAGGAGCCCGAAGAGGCCGATCTGGATGACGCCCTGGCTGGCCGCGAAGTATCCGCCGTAGGTGCCGGTCAGGTAGGCGGTGCCGAACAGGGCGGCCCGCCGTCCCGTCCCGATGCGCAGCTCGGGGGCGCCGTCAGGGTGCCGCCGGGCGATCCGGCGCTTGACCAGCGGGTGCACGGCGACCAGGACGACGGCCACGGCGATCAGCACCGGCACCACCGCCTCGAAGGCCGCCGCGGGCAGGTGCAGCAGCAGGAAGGCGCCGGTCAGGCCCCCGAGGACGGACGCCGGGATCAAGCCGAGCAGCAGCCGCCCCTGCCCGCGCAGCTCGCGCCGGTAGCCGATCGCGCCGGTCAGGTTCCCGCCGACCAGCCCCAGCGAGTTGCTGATCGTCGCCGGCACCGGTGGGAGGCCGACGGCGAGCAGCACCGGGAAGGAGACCAGCGTGCCCGAGCCGACGACGGCGTTGATCCCGCCGGCGGCGAACCCGGCGGCGGCCACCGCCACCATCTCCCCGCCCGTCATGCGTCCATCCCGACGAGACTGGCACGCCGGGAACGGCCCCCGCTCGCGCGCGGGGCGTCGATCCGGTCACACCGGAGCCCGGCTCAAGGCTTGACGGCGAGGACCGGGCGGTCGGCGTCGAGGAGGATCCGCTGGGCGCTGCTGCCCATGAGCAGCTTGCCGACCGGGGAACGCTTGCGCAGCCCGATCACGATCACCGAGGCGTCGACCTCCCGCGCCACGCGCAGCACCTCGTCGGCCACCTCGCCCTCACGGGTGCCCTGCCGGACCTCGACCGCGACACCCGCCCGCTCGGCCCGGTCGGTGATGTCGCGGAGCGTGTCCTCGTCGGCGACCTCGACGCTGACCGGGGCGCCCCCGCGCGAGGAGTTGAGCACCAGGACCCCCTCGCCGCGGCGCGCGGCCTCGGCGATGCCGGCGTCGAGGGCCGCGCGGGCCTCCGGGGTGGGGACGAAACCGACGAGGACGGTCATACGGGCTCCTTGGCGGGACGGTCGGAGGTCGCCCGTCGACGGGCGAGCAGCCGGGAGAGCAGGGACCTGGGGCGACGAGGAGGAATACCGCGAGCAGTGTCCCCGAGATCGGCCGCGTGCGGAAACCGGCGGGTCGCGGCGCTGCATCGCGCGGGCGAGCGCGGAGGTGGAGCTCCCGGGAGACTGGGTCCGTGACGCTCGTGCGGGCCCCCGTCCGGCTGCTCGGGGTGCCGTACGACTCCGGGCACCGCGACCGCCGGATGGGGGCCGGGCCCACCGCCCTGGCTGCGGCCGGAGCGGCCGACCGGCTGCGGGCCGCCGGTCACGAGGTCATCGATGAGGTGGTCGAACCGGCGTCGCCGTGGAACGCCGAGCTGCGCACCGCCTTCGAACTGCACCGGCTGGTGGCCGCGGCGGCCACCGAGGCGCTCGCCGTCGGACAGGTGCCCGTCCTGCTGGCCGGCAACTGCAACACCACCCTCGGCGTGCTGGCGGCCCTGACCGGCACGGCCCGCCGGATCGGCCTCGTGTGGCTCGACGCGCACGGCGACTTCAACACCCCCGAGACCGACACCTCCGGGTTCCTCGACGGCCAGGGCCTGGCGATCGCCGTGGGGCGCTGCTGGACCGCGCTGGCGGCGGGCATCTCCGGGTTCCGGCCTCTGCCCGAGCGCGACGTCCTGCTGGTCGGCGCCCGGGACCTGACCGAGGCCCAGCTGCAGGTGTTGCACGACTCCGGGGTCACCTGGCTACCTCCCGCGAGGGCGCGGGTCCTTCGGGCGGTCGAGGACGCCCTGGACGCGCTGGCCACGCGGGTCGACGCCGTCCACTTCCATGTCGACCTCGACGTGCACGACCCGTCGATCGCGCCGGCGAACACCTACGCCGCCGACGACGGTCTCACCGCGGAGCAGGTGCGCGCGGTGCTGGCAGCCACCGCCGCGCGGATGCCGGTCGTGTCCGGCGCGCTCGCCTCCTGGGACCCGACCTGCGACGTCGAGGGCCGGATGCTCGCCACCGCGCTGGACCTGCTGGAGGCGGTGGCCGGGGCGGCGGTGCCGCTGCGCTGATGCCTGCGCCAGCGTCGGCGGATCAGTCCTTGCGGCCGGCGTCGACCAGGCGGATCACCGCCGCGCCCTCCTCGTCGGAGGCCTCCAGGTCGACCTCGACGTCGAAGCCCCAGTCGTGGTCGCCCGCGGGGTCGTCGACGATCTGCCGCACCCGCCAGATCCCCGGCTCGGTCTTGTCCCAGATGAGCAGCGCCGGGCCGCGGGCGTCGCCGCCGGTGCGCACCTCGTCGTGCTCGGCGAAGTAGGCCTGCACCACCTCGCCCCAGCGCTCGGCGTCCCAGCCGGAGCCCTGGTCGAGCTCGCCCAGGTCGTACCAGCGGCGGCGGGCCCACAGCTCGACCCGGCGGAACAGCGCGTTGCGCACCATCGCGGTGAAGGCCCGCGCGTTGCCGGTGAGCGGCCGCGGCCGCGCCGGAACGGCGACCTCGGCCACCGGGCCGTCGTCCGGGTTCGTGAGCTGCTCCCACTCGTCGAGCAGGCTGGAGTCGACCTGGCGCACCAGCTCGCCGAGCCACTCGACCAGGTCGGTGACCTCCTCCGTGCGCGCCGCCGCGGGCACGCCCGAGCGCAGCGCCTTGAACGCGTCGGAGAGGTAGCGCAGCACCGCACCCTCGGCCCGGGTGAGGCCGTAGGTGTTGACCAGCTCGCGGAAGGTGAACGCCCGCTCCCACATCTCCCGGACCACCGACTTCGGCGACAGGTACGCGTCCGCGGCCCACGGGTTGCTCTGCCGGTAGACGTCGTAGGCGTGCCCGAGCAGCTCCTCCAGCGGCTTGGGGTAGCTGATCTCCTCGAGCAGCTCCATCCGCTCGTCGTACTCGATGCCCTCGGCCTTCATCTGCGCCACCGCCTCGCCCTTGGCCTTGTTCAGCTGCGCGGCGAGGATCTGGCGCGGGTCGTCGAGGGTGGCCTCGATGACGCTGACGACGTCGAGGGCGTACGTGTCCGACTCCGGGTCGAGCAGGTCGATGGCGGCGAGCGCGAAGGTGGACAGCGGCTGGTTGAGCGCGAAGTCCGGCGGGAGGTCGAGGGTCAGGTCGTAGCGGCGGCCGTCGGGCTCGGGTTCGGGCAGCCGCTCCAGGACGCCGGCCTGCAGCAGCGAGCGGGCGATGCCGATGGCGTCGCGGATCAGCCGCAGCTGCTTCGTGCGCGGCTCGTGGTTTTCGGTGAGCAGCCGGCGCATGGCCGCGAACGGGTCGCCCGGCCGGTCGACGACGTCGAGCACCATCGCCGTCGTCACCCGCATGTGGCTGGTCAGCTTCTCGGGCTCCCCCTCGACCAGCCGGTTCATCGTCGACTCGCTCCAGGGCACCATGCCCTCGGGCACCTTCTTGCGCACCAGCTTGCGGCGCTTCTTCGGGTCGTCGGCCACCTTGGCGAACTGCTTGAGGTTCTCCACCTCGTGCTCCGGCGCCTGGACGACGACGGTGCCGGCGGTGTCGTAGCCGGCCCGGCCGGCCCGCCCCGCGATCTGGTGGAACTCGCGAACCTGCAGCAGCCGGGTGCGGGTGCCGTCGTACTTGGAGAGCGCGGAGAAGACGACGGTGCGGATCGGCACGTTGATGCCCACGCCCAGGGTGTCGGTGCCGCAGATGACCTTGAGCAGCCCGGCCTGCGCCAGCTGCTCCACCAGCCGCCGGTACTTGGGCAGCATGCCGGCGTGGTGGACCCCGATGCCGTGGCGGACCAGCCGCGACAGCGTCGTCCCGAAGGCGGACGAGAAGCGGAACCCGCCGATCATGTCGGCGATCGCGGCCTTCTCCTCCTTGCTGCACACGTTGACGCTCATCAGCGCCTGGGCCCGCTCCAGCGCCGAGGCCTGGGTGAAGTGGACGACGTAGACCGGCGCCTGCTTCGTCTCCAGCAGCTCCTGGATGGTCTCGTGCATCGGCGTCGTCGCGTAGTAGTGGTGCAGCGGCACCGGGCGGACGGCGTTGGCCACCAGCGCGGTGGGCCGGCCGGTGCGGCGGGTCAGGTCCTCCCGGAGCGACGTGACGTCGCCGAGGGTGGCGCTCATCAGCAGGAACTGCGCCCGCGGCAGCTCCAGCAGCGGCACCTGCCAGGCCCAACCGCGGTCGGGGTCGCCGTAGAAGTGGAACTCGTCCATGACGACGAGTCCGATGTCGGCCGCCGGCCCCTCGCGCAGCGCGATGTTGGCGAGCACCTCGGCGGTGCAGGCGATGATCGGGGCGTCCCGGTTGACCGCGGCGTCGCCGGTCAGCATGCCGACGTTCTGCGCGCCGAACACCCCGCAGAGCGCGAAGAACTTCTCGCTCACCAGGGCCTTGATCGGCGCCGTGTAGTAGCTGCGCCGACCGGCGGCCAGGGCCGCGTACTGGGCACCGGTGGCGACCAGCGACTTGCCGGAACCGGTCGGCGTCGCCAGGACGACGTTGGCGCCGCTGACCAGCTCGATCAGCGCCTCCTCCTGGGCCGGGTACAGCACGGTGCCGCGGGCCTCGGCCCAGGCGGCGAAGGCGGCGAACAGCGCGTCGGGGTCGCCACCGGTCGCGCGCAGCGCGGTGAGGTCGGCGGGGTCCTCGAGCAGGGGAGGGGCGGCGGTCGTGGTCATCAGGTGCACCAGCGTGCCCGACGGGCTTCCGCTTCCCCGGACCCAGGGCCGGGGTCGCCTCCGTGTCCAGCAGACGATAACGATCCGGTAACGGAACCTCCGGATGTGTGTGACATGCGCCGTAACCGGAGAGGAAGGTGAACAACAGGTGAACGGAAGGTGGCTGAGACCATGCATGAGCGTTTCTGCCCGGAATGCCGGTGGACCGTTGTGACCGACCCCGCGGGCCGTCGCCGGCTCGAGATGCGCTGGGTGCCGCTCGGCGCCGCGGCGGCCCACAGCCCGGTGGCGCGCGCCGCCTGAGAAGATCACGGTCTCCCGACCCGGGCGGGAGGAGAGGTGCACACCGACCTGCGCCTCCCCTCCCGCCCGGGTCGTGTGCTGTGCGGGTCCGGCGTCCGGGTCCGTCGCGGTTCCGGGTGCGGGAGGGCGGGTAGGCCGCCCCCGCCGCGAGCCGATCCCGACCAGGAAGGTGGACCCGTGTCCGAACCCCGTCCCGACTCCCAGCCCGCCCAGCAGCAGAGCACCCCGGGCACGCTCGGCGAGATGACGCCGAAGCCCGACCACGGCGAGGAGAGCTACCGGGGCTCCGGGAAGCTGACCGGCAAGGTCGCCGTGATCACCGGCGGCGACAGCGGGATCGGCCGCGCCGTCGCGATCGCCTTCGCCCGCGAGGGTGCCGACGTCCTCATCTCCTACCTCGACGAGCACGAGGACGCGCAGGACACCGCCAAGTACGTCGAGCAGGCCGGTCGGAAGTGCGTGCTCGTGCCGGGGGACATCTCCGACCGGGCGCACGCCAAGACGATCATCCCGAAGGCGGTCGAGGAGTTCGGCCGGATCGACGTCCTGGTCAACAACGCCGCGTTCCAGATGAGCCACGACTCGCTCGAGGAGATCAGCGACGAGGAGTGGGACCACACGCTCGCGACGAACCTCTCGGCGATGTTCACCCTCTGCAAGGACGCGCTCCCGCACATGCGGTCGGGTGCCTCGATCATCAACTCGTCGTCGGTGAACAGCGACAACCCCAGTCCGCAGCTCATCGCCTACGCCATGACCAAGGCAGCGATCGCCAACTTCACCGCGTCGCTGGCGCAGCTGTACGGCGAGAAGGGCATCCGGGCCAACAGCGTCGCGCCCGGACCGATCTGGACGCCGCTGATCCCCTCGACGATGCCCGAGGAGAAGGTGGAGAGCTTCGGCGGCAACACCCCGCTCGGGCGGGCGGGGCAGCCGGCCGAGCTGGCGCCGGTGTACGTGCTGCTGGCCAGCGACGCGGCGTCCTACGTCTCCGGGGCCCGCGTCGCCGTCACGGGCGGCCGCCCCATCCTGTGACTTCACCTCGATGATCAGGTGACCTGATCGTTCCGGGTCCTGGCTCAGCACCGGTCGTGAGCCAGGACCCCTCGTGATCAGGTCACCTGATCATTGCGGCGGCCGCTCAGCAGTCGAAGACGGACCAGCAGATCTCGTTCCGCATCCGTTGGTCGTCCAGGACGAGGGCGCGGATCGCCTCGGGGAGCCGGTCCCGCTGCCACCGGCACTCGGCCCGCCCCGCGGCGTCGCTCCCGCCGTCGGGCGCCGCCGCACGCACCGCCTTGATGGCGTAGGCGGCGGCGCCGAGCTCGTGCGCCGCGACGTGCGCCACCGCACCGGCCTGCCCGGCGGCGTAGGCGGCGTACCGCGCTGCCCCGCGCAGGTCCCTGGCCGCGCCCATCGCGTGGCCTCCGGCTGCACGGGCCCGCATCATCGCGGTCTCGTCGCGGGTCCAGGCGCGGGCGGCCTCGATCGCCGCACGAGGCCGGTGATCGTCGGGACGCACCGCCTCGAAGAGCTCGAGGACGTGCTCCGCGCACGACGCCGCCCACAGGGCGAGGAGGTGGTGATCGGCGTCGGTGAGGGTCCCGCCACGGCGGATGGTCACGAATCGGGGGTCCCGGACCGCCGGCAGGATCATGGTGGCAACGTCTACCACCGGCTCCGCGCCGGGGACGTCCCTCCCGCTCCCGCGGTACCGCACGCGTCGATCAGGGCAGTGCGCGGGCGAGGCCGGCGACGTGCTGCGGCCGGACCCGGCAGCAGCCACCGACCAGCCGCGCGCCGTCCGCGATCCACCCGGGGACGGCGTCCGGGGCGATCCCCGGGCTGCCGGTCCACCCCCGCGCGACGGCGTCCCAGCCCTCGCCGCTGTTCGGGTAGACGACGACCGGCTTCCCGGTGCGGGACGCCTGGGTCACCGCCGGGCCGACGGCGGTCGGCGCCGTGCAGTTGACGCCGACCGCGATCACGGCGTCGACGTCCGCGGCCATCGCGAACACCTCGGACGCCGGCTCGCCCCGCCGGGTGCGGACCACGCCGTCGTCGTCCACCACCGTGGTCAGCGACAGCCACACGGGCACGCCGAGCGCCTGCGCCTCCAGCAGCAGCGCCTCGGCCTCCGCAGCCGCGGGCACCGTCTCGCAGGCGAGCACGTCGGCCCCGGCCTCGGCGAGCAGCTCCATGCGCGGCCGGTGGAACGCGCGCAGCGCGGCGACGCCAACCGGGTCCGCGTAGGCCCCGGTGTACTCCGAGCCGTCGGCGAGCATCGCGCCGTAGGGGCCGACCGAGCCCGCGACCCAGCCCTCGCCCTGCCCCTCCCGGGCCAGCGCGACCGACGACGCGATCAGCCGCCGCGCCTCGGCCGCGCCCACGCCCGCGGCGGCGAACCCCTCGACCGTCGCCTGGTAGCTCGCCGTCGTCGCCACCTGGGCGCCGGCCGCGGCGAACGCGGCGTGCGCGGCCACGACCGCCGCCGGGTCGTCGCGCAGCAGCCGGGCGGACCACAGCGCGGAGGAGACGTCGTGCCCCCGCGCCTCGAGCTCGGTGGACAGGCCGCCGTCCAGCACGACCGGTCCGGCAGCGAGCGCAGCGGCGAGATCGGGCATGGCGACCATCCTCCCGCGGTACCTGCGCACCCATGGTCTTCATCTGGAGCAGTGGCTGGGGTCCCCGCCGTCGCAGGCCGCGCTACGGCGGCTACCGCGGGCACTACGCCGGGCACTACGGGCGAGGCCCCGGCTACGGCCACGGCCGCCGCCGGGACGACTCGTGCCTGCGCGACCTGCTGTTCCTCAACACCGGCTGCTGCCTGGCCAACGCCATCGGCTGCGGGATGGACCTGCTGCTGGTCGCGCCCCGCTCGCTGCCGGCCATCCGTGCGGGGCAGCGGGGAAGCGGCGCCGCGGCGCGGCTCGTCGCGGGCGTCCGCTACTACCAGCGGGAGATCAGCCCGCGGCGCCGGCCGTGCTGCCGGTACACCCCCACCTGCTCGGCGTACGCGATCGAGGCGCTGGAGGCCCACGGCGCCCCGCGCGGCTCCTGGCTGGCGGTCCGCCGGCTCGCGCGCTGCCGGCCCGGCGCCGCCGGTGGTGCCGACCCGGTACCGGCCTGACCCCGCGCCGCCGCGCCCTCGCCTACGGTCGGCCGGTGAACCGCGTCGGCCAGACTGTGCCGGTGCCCGGGACCGACGACGCCTCCGGTGACCTGCCGGTCACCGGATCCCTCGTCGTGCCCGCGGCCGCCCAGTCCTGGCGGTTCTCCCGCAGCTCGGGACCGGGCGGGCAGGGCGTCAACACCGCCGACTCGCGGGTCGAGCTCTCGGTGCGCCCGCTCGACCTGCCGGGGTTGAGCGATCCGCAGCGGGCACGGCTGGCGTCCCGGCTCGGCAGCCGGCTGGTCGACGGCGTCCTCACCATCGCCGCCAGCGAGCACCGCCAGCAGCTGCGCAACCGGCAGGCGGCCCGCGAGCGGCTGGCCGCGGTGCTGCGGGCCGCGCTGGCCCCGCCGGCGCCGGCGCGGCGGCGCACCAAGCCCACGCGGGGCTCCCAGGAGCGCCGGATCTCGGCGAAGAAGCAGCGCGGTCAGCTCAAGAAGCAGCGCCGGAACTGGGACTGACGCGCGCGCCCCGCCGCGTCAGCCGGCGAGGACCTCGGCCATCACCCGCCGGGCCCGCCGGCCCTCGGGCACCGGCAGCAGCGGGTGCACGTGGACCAGGCCCTCCTCCTCGTGGTGGTCGACCGGCACGCCGGCCGCACGGGCGCGGTCGACCAGCAGCCGGGTGTCCGGGCTGGTGATGTCGCGGGTGCCGCTGAAGACGGTGAGCGGGCCGAGCCCGGCCAGCTCCCCGAAGAGCGGGCTGACCAGGGGATCGGTCAGCGGCAGCTCGCCCCGCCAGAGCTCGATCGCCGCCCGGGTGCCGGGGCGGGCCAGCCAGGGGTCCCGCGGCTCGACCAGGTCGATCTCCGGGTTGGCGAGGGTCAGGTCCAGCGCGGGGGAGACGAGCACCGTCCGGTGCAGCGGTGGCACGCCCCGGTCGCGGAGCAGCAGGGCGGCGGACAGCGCGATCTGGCCGCCGGCCGAATCGCCCATCGCGGTGACCCGCCCGGCGCCGTGCCGGTCGACCAGCGCGGCGATCAGGTCGGCCACCTGGGGCACCACCGTCGCCGCCGTCCCCACGGGCGCCAGCGGGTAGACGGGCACGGTGATCGCGGCGCCGCTGCGGGCGGCGAGCCGGGCGACCAGGCGCCAGTGCAGCGGGTGGATCTGGTTCACCCAGGCACCCCCGTGCACGTACACGGCGGCGCGGTCCGGCGTCCGGTCCCGGGGCAGGACGCGGTAGACCGGCCAGCCGGTGGCGTGGTGGACGTCCACCTCGACCTCCACCGGGCCGAGCCCGCGGTGTGGCCCGTACGGCACCGGGCGCAGCAGGCGGTCCTGCACTCCCTGCAGCAGCAGCTCCGGGCGCTCGAACTCCTTCCGGAAGCCGAGCAGGCGGAGCAGCGGGGGCAGCAGGCGGCTGGCCGGGCTGGGCACGGGACCTCCGGTTCGACGGGTCTGGGAAGCGGTCAGCTGAGCGACAGCGGTTCGCGCACGAGCACCCACAGCGGCAGCTCGTCGTCGCTGGTGCGGGTGGTCTCGGTGACCTGGAAGCCGAAGCCGCGGAAGAAGCGCACGTTGGCCCAGCCGAACACCGCCGCGGCGGCCGACGTCCTCTCCGCGTCGCAGCGCACCAGCACCGGCGCGAGCACGGCAGCGGCCAGCCCCCTGCGCCGGGACGACGGCCGCACACCCAGGTGCCGCAGCCGCCAGTGCGGCCGGTCGGGCAGCGCCGCGGTCACCAGCGCCTCGGTCTCGGCGACCACCCGGGCGCGGTCGGCCGACAGGTAGGGCAGTTCGCGGGCCAGGGCGGCCCGCACGTCATCCGGCAGGGGGCGGGTGCCGGGCGCACCGGCCGGCGGCTCCCAGACGGCGACGGCGTCGCGGTCCTCGGTCACCCAGGCGGCGCCGGTGGCCACCCCGCGGTGTGCGGCGTCGAGCTCGTGCAGCCGGGTGAGCCGCTGCATGCGGCCGTCGTCCGGCAGCGCCCACCGGGTCCAGCGGGAGTCGGCCAGGGCGACGGTGAGGGTCGCGGCGATCGCCGGGACGTCGCGCTGCTCGGCCACCCGGACGTCGGGGCCGGGTTCGTCGGGGTCGTCGATCCGCCGGACGATCGGGCCTGGGGGAGTCACCCCCGAATCCCACCACGGCCGCCGGCACCGTCGACGGCGGCCGCCGGTGGGCCATGATCGGGACCATGCCTCCACCCGCGCGCGGTCTCCGCAGCCGCACCACCCGCGAGGTCATGGCCTCCCACCTCGAGCACCGCCGCACCGGCGACCTCGAGGCCGACCTCGTCGAGAACTACCACCCCGAGGTCGTGGTCCTCTCCGCCCGCGAGGTGTTCCGCGGCCACGACGGCGTGCGCGCCTCGGCCCACCGGCTGTGGCGGGCCGCCGCCGAGGGCAGCTACTCCTACGGCTACGTGCTGGCCGACGAGCGCATGGCGATGCTCGAGTGGGCCGGGCGCAACCCGCAGTTCGACATCCGGTGCGGGATCGACTCCTACCTCATCGAGGACGGCTGGGTCACCGCCCAGACGATCCACTACCGGGTGGAGGACGCCGGGCTGTCGGTCGCCGGGGCGCTCCTCGTCCCACCGGACCAGGTGGGGATGCACGCGGTCGACGACCCGGCCCGCATGCCCGGTCTCGCCGACGGCAGCTGACCGGCGCGCACCCGCACACCGCCCCGGCGTCCACGGTGAGGTGAACGGAACCTGCTCGACCTGAGCTCTGGCCGTCCCGAACGGTGGGCGCGGAGCGCCGTTTCAGGCACTCGACCTGCGCATCCGCGTTCAGCGGGGGACCGCCATCAGGCCGGGCGGGCGCGCACGTGCATGCGCTCGCCCTGCGGGCCGACCAGGATGAGCGTCTCCGCCGGCTCGGCGAACGGGTTGGAGAAGGCGTGCGGCACGCGGGTGTCGAACTCGACGACCTCGCCCGGGCCGAGCACGAAGTCGCGGGAGCCCAGCAGCAGGCGGATGCGCCCGGACAGCACGTAGAGCCACTCGTACCCCTCGTGCACCTTCTGGTCGGTGTTGCCGACCTGCCACCGCGGCGGGAACAGCTGCTTGTACGCCTGCAACCCGGTGCCGGGCTGCCGCGTCAGCGGCACCATCGTCATGCCGTCGCGCTCCACGGGGTGCCCGTGCACCCGCGGGTCGGCCGGCGCCTGGGCGTCGACGAGGTCGTCCAGGGCGACGCCGTAGGTGCGGGCGAGGGGCAGCAGAAGCTCCAGCGTCGGCCGGCGGCCACCGGCCTCAAGCCGCGACAGGGTGCTCACCGAGATGCCGGTGTCCTCGGCGATCTCGGTCAGGGTGCGCCCGCGGTCGGTGCGCAGCGCCCGCAGGCGGGTGCCGACGTTCTGCAGGACGTCGTCGTCGGTCATGCACGGCAGTTTGCCACTTCGGCAAGGCGGTTTGCCAGGTGGCGGGTGCCGGGTCGACAGTGGGCGCCATGGACGAGCGGTACGACGTGGTGGTCATCGGAGGCGGCGCGGCGGGGCTGAGCGGAGCGCTCACCCTGGCCCGCGCCCGGCGCAGCGTGCTGGTGGTGGACGCGGGCGAGCCCCGCAACGCCTCCGCCGGGCACGTGCACAACTACCTCGGCCGGGAGGGCACGCCCCCCGCCGAGCTCTACGCGATCGGCCGGGAGGAGGTCGAGGGCTATGGCGGCACGGTGGTGCCCGGCCGGATCGTGCAGGTGCGGCGGGAGGACGACGGCTTCCGGTTCGCTCTCGAGGACGGCGGGTCCGCCCGTGCCCGCCGGCTGCTGCTGGCCGCCGGCCTGACCGACGAGCTGCCCGCGCTCCCGGGCCTCGACGAGCGGTGGGGGAGCACGGTGCTGCACTGCCCCTACTGCCACGGCTGGGAGGTGCGCGACCGGGCCGTCGGCATCGTCAGCACGGGCCCGATGGGCGCCTACGCGGCGCAGCTCTGGCGGCAGTGGACCGACGACGTGGTCCTCTTCGTGCACACCGGCTCCGAGCCGGCCGAGGAGGAGCTGGAGCAGCTGGAGGCGCGCGGGGTCCGCATCGTCCGCGGCGAGGTGGCGGGGCTGGAGGGTGCCGCCGCCGTCCGGCTGGCCTCCGGCGAGTTGGTCGACCGGGACGCCGTCGTCGTCGCGCCGCGCTTCGTGGCCAACGCCGAGCTGCTCGCCGACCTCGGCGCCATGCCAGTGCCGATGGAGATGCACGGGGCGGTGCTGGGCACCCACCTGCCCGCCGACCCGACCGGACGTACCGAGGTGCCCGGCGTCTGGGTCGCCGGCAACGCCGGTGACCTGAGCGCGCAGGTGATCGTCGCTGCGGCCCAGGGACTCCGCGCCGGGGCGATGATCAACGCCGACCTCATCCAGGAGGACACCCGGGCAGCCGTGGTGCAGCGGCGGAGCGTGGCGGCGTGAGGGCCACCGACCGCGAGACCTACGACGAGCTCTACCGCTCGGCCCCGGCGGTGTGGAGCGGTCGCCCCAACAGGCAGCTCGTCGTCGAGGCGGCTGACCTGCCGCCGAGCCGTGCGCTCGACGCCGGCAGCGGCGAGGGCGGTGACGCCCTGTGGCTCGCCGAGCGCGGCTGGCGGGTCACCGCGGTGGACTTCTCACCCGTGGCCCTGCAGCGCGGCGCCGCGGCGGCGCGGGCACGGGGGCTGGCGGACCGGGTCGAGTGGGTGCACGCCGACCTGGAGGAGTGGACGCCATCGGCGGGCGGCTTCGACCTGGTGACGGCGCACTACCTGCATGCACGGAGCGCCGGCGAGCGCGCGGAGCTGTTCCGGCGGCTGGCCGCGGCGGTGGCGCCCGGCGGGACGCTGCTCGTCGTCGGGCACCTGCTCGACGCCGCCGCCGCGCACCACCACGGGGCCGGGCACCTGGACCCCGCGGTCTTCTACCGCGCCGAGGACGTCGCGGCGGTGCTCGAGCCGGGGGAGTGGTCCGACGTCGTCACCGAGACCCGGGAGCGGGATCACGGGGCGGCGGAGCGGACCGGCAACCCGGTGCCCGACACCGTGCTCGTCGCACGACGGGCGTCGAGGGCGCGGTAGCGCCCGGGGCGGAGCTCGCCGAGGGCCCGGCGACGGTGCGCCTCCTCGGCCAGCTGGCGCGCGGCGACGACGGCTGCGCTGTCCGGCCGCTCGTGCTGGCTGACGGGCATGGCGGGCTCCCTCCGGTGTCCTCTACCGGGAAGACGTGCCGGGAAAGGCGGAGGGCGCCGGCGCGCAGGTCACGAAACGGTCACGATCCGCCGGGTCAGCTGCGCGGCAGGCCCAGGTCGGCGAGCGCGGCGGTCACCGCGTCCTCGCGCAGCACCTCCAGCACGAGCAGCCGGTGCACCAGCACCCCCCGGCGGGTGAGCCGCAGATCGGCGATCCGGAGGCGGGGCAGTGCGGCGCCGCCGGGGCGCGGCTGGGCCGGCGGCGGGTCGAGCAGGCCGGTGCGTTGCAGCTCGGCGACGTCCTCCCGCGCGCCCCACGCCGTCCAGCCGCGCGGGTCGTCGTCGAGCGGGATCATGGGCAGCGGCACGCGGTCGCGGCGGCCGACGGCGGCCAGCAGCGCGAGCTGCCGCCAGCTCAGTGCGCCGGCCAGCCGCAGCGCGCGGCCGACCAGCCCGGCGTCGATGTCGGGGGAGACGGCCACCTCGGCCAGCAGATAGCCCAGGTGGCGCACCCGGCGCTCGTCGGTGGAGGTGCGGGCGGCGAGGAGCACCGCCTCGGTCAGCTCGTCGGCGGCGGGGCGGTTGCCCGGGCGGTCGTCGAGGTAGCCGTCGCCGCGCACCGCCCGACCGGCGCGGTGCACCGTGACCGCGTGCTCCACCGCGAAGGCGAGCGCGGCACCGGTCCGCACCTGCTCGCGGCCCTCCGGCATGCCGGCGGCGTCCGCCGCGGCCCGGCGGAGCACCGCCGCGAAGCCGTCGTGCACCTGCACCCGGGCGGCCGCCGGCTCGAACACCACCGTCGCCGCGGCGGCGCTCATCGACCCCGCCACCGGCGCTCCGGCCTCGACGAGCGCGCGCCCGGTGCTGGTCTCCTCGGCTGCGGTCACCTGGCGATCTTCGTCGGTCCGGAGGTCCGGCTGCACCCCGGGACCGGACCGCCTCACCCGCTGGGGCCACGGAGCGGGCACCGGGCCCGGTCCCGGGGGAGAGCCGGGCCCGGTCCCGGGGGAGGGCCGGGCCCGGTGGGTGCTCAAACGCCGGCGCGCTGCATCAGCGTGCCGCGCCGGAGCAGACCGACCAGGTGACCGCGACGCAGACGACGTAGAAGCCGCAGAACGCCAGCAGCGCCGTCTCCACGCCTACGGTGGCGTTGTAGGACGACGACACCGCCCGCGGGATGAAGAGAGCGCCCAGGGCGCCCACCGTCGAGATGATGCCGACGGCCGCCGCCGTGTCCCGTCGGGCGCGGTAGAGCACCTCCGCGGCGTTCTCCCCGGGGTACCCGGCGGCGGCCTCGGCCCGGTAGATGATCGGAGTCATCCGATAGGTGGAGCCGTTGGTCATGCCCACGACCGCGAAGAGCACCAGGAAGCTCGCGAGGAAGGCGCCGAAGCTGCCGGCCGGGAGGAACGCGATGGCCGAGCCGATCGCCACCGCCTGCCCGACGACGGTGACCATTGCGCCGCCCCACCCGGTCGGCCTGCCAGCCGCCGAACGGCCGGGACAGCGAGCCGACCAGCGGGCCGAGGAAGGCGTAGCGGTAGGTGTCGGGGAACTCGTCGGCCAGCACCAGCGGAAAGGCGCCGGAGAAGCCGATGACGGAGCCGAACGCGCCGAGGTAGAGGAAGGACATGACCCACGGCTGCCTGCGGCGGGCGATCGCGGCCTGGCCGGCGATGTCGGCCCGCGCGCAGGAGCACGCTGCGCGCACTCCGCGCTGCACCGGGGTGCTGGCTCAAGGGTGTGCGCGGATCGGCAGTTCCGCTCGCGAGAACTGCGGATCCGCGCACACCGTCGCGGCGGCCGGCTGAGTTGTCGGTCGGCGGTGCCACCATCCGTCCATGGCGATCGAGGTGCGGCCGGCGAGGAGCTTCCCCGACGTGGCGGCGGTGCTCGGCCCGAAGCGGCCGGACGCGAACGTGTGCTGGTGCCTGAGCTACCGGCTGCCGACGTCGAGGGAGAACCGGGAGCTGGTCGGGCCGGCGCGCGGTGAGCGGGTGCGGGAGCTGGTGGGGGAGGAGCCGCCCCCGGGCGTGCTCGCCTACGACGGCGAGGAGGTCGTGGGATGGGCGGCGGTGCACCCGCGGGCCGGCACGAGCTTCGCCCGCAACCGGAAGATCCCGCTCGTCGACGACCTCGACGTCTGGTCGCTGTGGTGCATCCGCGTCCGCCCCGGGCACCGGGGGGAGGGCGTCGCCCACCACCTGGTCGCGGGCGCCGTGGAGTTCGCCCGCGCGCACGGGGCGCCGGCGGTCGAGGCCTACCCGGTCGACAACCAGGGTCGGAAGGTCGACCTGACGATGGCCTACGTCGGCACCCGGGCGCTGTTCGAGCGGGCCGGCTTCGTGAAGGTGGCCGACACCGAGTCGGTCCTCAACGGCTTCCCGCGGGTGCTGGTGCGGCGCGACCTCCGGCCGGGGCGCTAGACCGCGAGCCGGTAGCCGCGCGTGACGACCGCCTCCACGAGCGGGGCGCCGAGCGCCGCGCGCAGCCGGGTCACCGCGATCCCCACCGCGTGGCCGTCACCGCCGCCGGGCAGCGCGGCCACCAGGTCGGCGCGGGGGAGGACGTGGCCGGGGTGGCGGGCCAGCTCCCGCAGGACCGCCAGCGGGCCGGGCGGCAGCTCGACCAGCCGGCCGTCGACGACGGCGGCGTGGCCGCGCACCTGCAGCGTGTGCGGCCCGACCTGCAGCACGGGATCCCGCTCGGGCAGCCGGGCGACGACCTCGCGGGCGAGCGCGCCGAGGCGCGCGCGGACGGGCTGGAAGGAGCTGATCCCGGCGGCGTCCAGCGGCCCCGCCGTCACCGGGCCGACCGCGATCGCCTGCACCCGGTCGCCGAAGGCGGCGACCACGGCCTCCCGCTGGCCGGCCTCCTCGGCCACCTGCAGCAGGCTCGCCGCGGCCGGCGCGCTGGTGAAGGTGACTGCGTCGATCGAGCCGGCGACGATGCCCGCGACCAGGCGGCGCACGGGGGTGACGTCCTCCGGCAGCACCCACCGGTACACCGGGACGGTGAGCACCTCGGCGCCGGTCTCCCGCAGGCCGGCGACGAGCTCGGGCAGCGGGTCGCCGTGCAGCTGGACGGCGATCCGGCGGCCGGCCAGCGGGCCCTCGGCGCCCGACAGCAGGTGCTCGAGCACCTCGGCGGAGGACTCCGACTCCGGTGACCAGGCGTCGACCAGCCCAGCGCCGCGGATCGCGCCGCGGGCCTTGGGACCGCGGGCCAGCACCCGGGAGCCGGACAGGTGCGCGACCAGGGGCAGGTCCCAGGCGTCGGCGGCCTCCAGCCAGCCGCGGAAGCCGACCCCGGTCGTGGCGACCACCAGGTCCACGGGCGCCTCGAGCACCCGGCGCGTGGCCGCCACGAGCTCGGTGTCGTCGGCCAGCGGGACGATGCGGATCGCCGGGGCGTGGACGACGCGCGCCCCGCGGCGGTCCAGCAGCGCCCCCAGCTCCTCCTTGCGGCGCGCCGCGGTCACCGCGACGGTGTACCCGGCCAGCGGGAGCTCGGTCGGCTGTTCCGGGTCGGTGTCGGTCACGTGTCCCCCTCGCATGCGGTCGGCTCCCATGGTCGCCGTCCGGCGTCACCGGCGTGTGTCGCACCCCGGCGCGGGAGCGTGGAAGTGGGCCGGGTCACCGTCCGCCGTCGACCACCACGTCGGCCCGGGCGCGCGTCCCCTCGGTCGCGAAGTGCACCGCCTCCGTGCGCTGCCAGCGCCGCCACTCGCCGGCCAGGTGCGCCCCGTCCCGGGCCACCCCCCGCGCCAGCCGCACCGACGGGTCGGCCTCCACCCAGATCCGCAGGCTCGCCCAGGGGTCGACCTCGCGCGACCCGCTGCCGCACCCCTCGACCACCAGCACGCCGGGCACGGGCACCGGCGTCCGATCGGGCGCAAAGCGCCCCTGCGCCCAGTCGTAGCGGTGGTAGGCGCCCGGCCGCCCCTCGGCCAGCGGGCCCAGCACCCCGGCGGCCAGCCGGGCCACCGCGCCGGTCAGCGTCCAGCCGGCGTAGAGGTCGTCCATGTGCACGACGGCGACGTCGGGCAGGGCGGCGGCCAGCCCGGCGGCGAGCGTGGTCTTGCCCGAGCCGGCCGGCCCGTCGACCCGGACCAGCCTGGTGCCGCCCAGGAGCGGAGGAGATGCCAGCAGCCGGTCGGCCAGGCCGGTCGTGGTCAGCGGGGGCGCAGCGTCCACGTCGGCACCGCCCCGCCGTCGCCGACCACCAGCCCCCGGCTGGCCAGCAGCCGCAGGTGCGCATCGGTCTCGGTGACCGCGAAGATCCGCATCCGCCGCGCGTACTGCTCCCACGGCCGCGACCACGTCAGGTGGGCCGCGAGGTCCCACGGCGTCGAGCCGGGGTGCTCGCGGATCGCGCCGAGCAGTTCGGTCAGCCGACGCTCGTGGTGGGCGGTCAGCGCGTCGGTCCGCTCGGCCAGGCCGCGGAAGCGCCACTCGTGCCCGGGCAGCACCTCGCTCGGGTCGAGGTCGCGCACGGCGGCGAGGGAGTCGAGGTAGTCCCGCAGCGGGTCGGCGGAGCCGCCGGTGGTGCTCGAGACGTTCGGGCTGATGCGCGGCAGCACGTGGTCCCCGGAGAAGAGCAGCCCGGTGCGCTCCTCGGCGAAGCACAGGTGACCGGGCGTGTGCCCGGGCGTGTGGACGGCGCGCAGCGTCCACCCGGGGAAGGCGGCGTGGTCGCCGTCCCCCAGCAGGCGGTCGGGCACGGCCATGCGGTGGAAGCCGGACAGGTTCTCCGCACCACCCACGTCGCCCAGCGCCTCCTCGCGGGGAGCGCCCAGCCGGACGAGGAAGGCCACCTCGGCGTCGACGGCGGCCTGCGCCTCGGTGGCGGTCAACCGGCGGACGGCGTCGGCGTCGGCCGGGTGCATGGCCACCCACGCGCCGCTGGCCTCGCGCACGCGGGCCGCCAGCCCGAGGTGGTCGAAGTGCAGGTGGGTGACGAGCACGCCGCGGACATCGGCGATCGAGCCGCCGACGGAGGCCAGTCCCTCGGTCAGCGCCGACCAGCCGGCCTCGCTCTCCCACCCGGTGTCGAGCAGGCCCAGACCGCCGCCGTCCAGGGCGAAGAGGTAGACGTTCACGTAGCGCAGCGGGTTGTGCGGGATCGGGACCGGCACCGACCACAGGTCGCTGCGCAACTGCTCGACCGGGGGGAGGGAGCGCTGCTCCCACGCCGTGCGCTGGGCGGTGCCGGTGGTCTCCACGTCCCCGCACTCTGCCAGCCGGGTCCGGCGCGCCGGCTGTCACCATGGGGCTCGTGAGCGGTTCCCACGATCCCCTGCCCGCCGTCTCGGCCGTCCCGCACCGGTTGCGGCTCCTGCTGGCCGTCGTCGCCGGCGTGGTCGCACTGGTGGGCCTCCTGGTCGCGCTGAGCCTGCCCTCGACCGAGAACACCGTGGTCGCCTACGGCCCGGTCGACCAGATCGCCATCGCCGGCCTCGGCGTGCTCCTCGCCGCGGGGGTGCTCGCCCTGGGGCGGTCGCGGGTCGACGCCGACGAGCACGGCGTCCGCGTCCGCAACCTCCTCGTGCACCACCGGTTGCCGTGGACGGCGGTGCGCGCGGTGCGCTTCGAGCGGACGTCGGCCTGGGGCTCGCTCGCCCTGGAGAACGGCGACGAGATTTCGCTGCACGCGCTGCAGGCCGCCGATGGCGAGCGCGCCGTCCGTGCCGTCGAGGGGCTGCGCGGCCTGCACGCCGCCGCCCGGGCGAAGGACCCGGTCCGGCCGCCGCTGCTCTACGACGATTGAGGCCTCGTCCTCCTCACCCCTCGCTCCGCCCGGGGCGAGCCTCGGGGCGGGGCCGTCCCAGCACGTCGCGAGGCTCGGCGCAGGCCCCTGCAGGGAGGCCGTTCCAGCACGTCGACGGGCTCTTCCGGCACGTCGGCGCAGGGGGGAATGACCACGGGCACCGGGACGCTGTAGCATGGGCGTGCCTCCCCGCTACATGAGGCGCGCGAACCACCAGCGGCCCCGCCCCGGGCCGCTATCCAAGAGGAGCCCGCTCCCACCTGACGCCGTCCAGGCGCCCAGGTCCCGGATCGCGAGAAACCGGCCACCGGTCGGTGATCGCGTGCGCACGACCCACGGGTCGTGGGCCACCGGCGAGTGGGCCCCGTGAGCAGCTGCTCGCGGGGCCTTTTCCCGTCGGCGCCCGGGTGGGCCAGCGACTCCTCCCACGCAGCAGCGTAAGGAGAGGCCATCACCGAGCCCCGCATCAACGACCGCATCCGAGTCCCCGAGGTCCGCCTGGTCGGGCCCGAGGGCGAGCAGGTCGGCATCGTGTCGATCGGCGAGGCGCTGCGCCTGGCACAGGACTCCGAGCTCGACCTGGTCGAGGTCGCTCCCATGGCCCGGCCGCCCGTCGCCAAGCTCATGGACTACGGGAAGTTCAAGTACGAGTCCGCCCAGAAGGCCCGCGAGGCCCGGCGGAACCAGGCGCTCACCGTCATCAAGGAGATGCGGCTGCGCCTCAAGATCGACCCGCACGACTACGAGACCAAGAAGGGCCACGTCGAGCGCTTCCTCAAGGGCGGCGACAAGGTCAAGATCACCGTGATGTTCCGAGGCCGCGAGCAGTCGCGCCCGGAGATGGGCTACCGCCTCCTCCAGCGGCTGGCCGCTGACGTCAGCGAGCTGGGCGTCGTCGAGTCCAACCCGAAGCAGGACGGTCGGAACATGGTCATGGTGATCGCCCCGCACAAGGGCGCGCAGACCGCTCAGGAGAAGCGCCGGCCCAAGAACGAGCAGGCCGAGGAGCAGGCGCCGAGCGCCTGAAGCAGGGCCCTCCTGCCTCCCGCCGTGAGCAGGCTCGCGGCGGGACCGCGCGGGAGAGCCGGAGACCAGCACCACCGAGGACGGCCGGTGCGTGCGGCAGCTGCGTGCTGCCGCGCGCCCCGGCACCAGACGACAGGGACCGAGGACATGCCGAAGCAGAAGACCCACAAGGGCACCGCCAAGCGGGTGCGCATCACGGGCACCGGGAAGCTCATGCGCGAGCAGGCGAACAACCAGCACAAGTTCGAGCACAAGTCCGGGACCCGCAAGCGCCGGCTGGACCGGGACCAGGTCGTCTCCCCGGCCGACGCCAAGAACCTGAAGAAGCTCCTGGGCCTCTGAGCGCCCCTCCCACCGACCTTTAGAAAGACAGGAGCACTCACGTGGCACGCGTGAAGCGGGCGGTCAACGCCCAGAAGAAGCGCCGGACGACCCTCGAGGCCGCCAGCGGCTACCGCGGTCAGCGGTCGCGGCTGTACCGCAAGGCCAAGGAGCAGATCCTCCACTCGGCGACCTACAGTTACCGCGACCGCAAGGCGCGCAAGGGTGACTTCCGCAAGCTGTGGATCACCCGGATCAACGCCGCGGCCCGCCTCAACGACATGACCTACAACCGGTTCATGCAGGGGCTGAAGCTCGCCGAGATTGAGCTGGACCGCCGCGTCCTCGCCGAGCTCGCCGTGAACGAGCCCGCCGCCTTCGCCGCCCTGGTGGAGACCGCCCGGGCCGCGCTCGCCGCCAACCCCGAAGCGACCGGCAAGCAGGCCGCTTGATCGAGGCCCCGCCTGCTCTCTGCAGGCAGGGCGACCGACGCCGTCGGTGACCGACCCCTCGGGGCCTGGCACCGGCGGCGTCGGCGTCTGCACGACCACGGAGGAGACCGCGTGACCGAGCTGCTCACCGAGCGGTCCGCGCGCATCGCCGCCGCGCGCAAGCTCACCCGCCGCGCCGGCCGGGACGCTGCCGGGCTGTTCCTCGCCGAAGGGCGGCAGGCCGTCGCCGAGGCGCTGGCCGACCCGGCCGGCGTGCGGGAGGTCTTCGCCACCGAGGCCGCGGCCACCGCGCACGCAGACCTGCTGGCCGCCGCACGGGTGCCGGTGCGGCTGGTCACCGACAAGGCCGCCGCCGGGCTGTCGGAGACGGTCACGCCGCAGGGGCTGGTGGCGGTCTGCGCGCTGCGCGACGTCCCCGCCGGGACGCTGACCACGGCGCCGCCGCGGCTCGCCGTCGCGCTCGCCGAGCTGGCCGATCCCGGCAACGCGGGCACCGTGCTGCGGACGGCGGACGCCTGCGGGGCCGGCGCGGTTGTGTTCGGCGCGGGCTCCGCCGACCCCTACGGCGGGAAGGCGGTGCGGTCCAGCGCCGGCAGCCTGTTCCACCTCGACGTCGTCCGCGGGGCGCCGCTGGGCACGCTGCTGCCGGAACTGCGCGCGGCCGGGGTGACCGTGCTCGCGGCCGACGGCGGCGGAGAGGTGGAGCTCCCGGCGCTCGTCACCGGCGGGCGGCTGGCCGGGCCGGTGCTCTGGCTGTTCGGCAACGAGGCCCGCGGCGTGCCGTCCGAGCTCGCGGAGCTGGCCGACGCGCGGGTCCGCATCCCCATGCGCGGACGCGCGGAGAGCCTCAATCTCGCGGCCGCAGCCGCGATCTGCCTTTACAGCACCCAGCTCGCCCAGGGCTGATGCCATGGCTTCTGGACGACGTCCTCCGTGTCGGTGGCGCCGCATCGCTTCTGCCCGTGGCCACGCTCCCCACCTGGGGGTCCACCTGGTGTCGTCCGGTACGCCGGTGACGACGCAGCAGTCGTGGAGGTGGACAGGGTGTCCGAGCACCGGGACAGTGACGGCGACTGAGCGAGAGGGATGACATCGTGCCCAAGGTGGTCAAGGTGACGCCTGCCCAGGTGAACGCCGCACGGCTCGCGGTCAAGCGATCGGCTCTCTCGGGCCGGCTCGTGCCTTCCAGCGTGATGCGTATCGCGAACGCCAAGAGGACCGCAGCGTCGAGCACTCCTGTCGACGGTCGCAGCACGAAGTAGGCCTCCGCGCACCGCCCGGCCGGGTCAGAGCAGCCCGGCGCGCCGCCAGAGCCGCTCGGTCGGGCCGCCGATCAGCCCGGTCTCGCGGAGGAACGCCACCAGGCCGGCGGCGGCGTCGCGGAGCTTCGCCCGGTAGTGCTCGTTGCGCTGCGCGACGGCCCGCGTCCGCGCCGGGTCCAGCCCCACCGCCGCGTACACCTGCGGCTGCACCAGGTTCTCCGCCACGACCGCCGCGACGGCGGCCACCACCGTCCGGTGCTTCCGCAGCTGCCAGGCCGAGAGCTCCGGCGTCCGGCGGGCGACCTCCTCGCGCGCGAAACGCATGTGCCGCGCCTCCTCCACGACGTGGATCTGGCTGGTGGCCCGGGTGAGCGGCTGCACCCGCTCGTCCTTCATCAGGTCGCGCTGGAAGATGTCGAGGATCTCCTCGGCCACGAGGATCGCCGCGTAGGCCGCCGGCCCGTCGCCCTTCGCCGCGAAGGCGCGCCCGAGCCGCTGCAGCTTCGGCGGCGGCTGGTAGGAGGGCGCGCCGAAGGTCTGGGCCGTGCGCGCGAACATCACCGAGTGGCGGCACTCGTCGGCGATCTCGGTCAGCGCCCACTGCACGTGGGGCCGGGCCGGGTCCTCGCCGTAGACGTCGCGCAGGACGAGCTGCATGAGCAGCCCCTCGAACCAGATGCCGACGCCGGAGATCGAGCAGTACTCGTGGATGGTCAGCCTGACCCGCCGCGCGTGGTCCAGCGCGTCCCACTCCGGCGTGCCGAAGAGCGTGGACCACTCCGGTGACAGACCGTAGAGATGCTCAGGGATCGGCGCGGACCAGTCGATGTCGACCACGGGGTCGTAGGACTTCTTGGCGGCGGAGCCGAGGAGCCTGGTCGAGAGCGTCTCGCGGTCGACGGGGGACTTCCGGGTGTCCTGCCGGGCTCCGGACGGGAGGATGGTGGTCACAGGCGGGCTCCCCGGGACGACGACTAGGGCCGCGAGAGAAGGTAGCTGTTACCGTGAAACACATGCAAGAGGTGGCCGATGCGCCGGCGACCGCACAGACGGACGGGCGCCGCTCCCGGTGGACCGAGCACCGGCGCGCGCGCCGGGAGGACCTCGTCGGGGCGGCCGTCGAGGCGGTGCGCCTGGCCGGCCCCGACTTCTCCGTCGACGACGTCGCGCGCAGCGCCGGCGTCTCGAAGACGGTCATCTACCGCTACTTCAGCGACAAGGACGAGCTGATCGACGCCGTCCTCGAACGGATCTCCCAGGCCGTCCTGCTGCCGCGGCTGCTGGGCGAGCTGACCGCCGGCCGCGCCGATGACCGGGCGCAGCTGCGGGCGGTGATCGCCGCCTTCGTCTCGCTGATCGAGGACGAGCCCGCGCTCTACCGCTTCGCCTACGCGCAGGCCGGGCGAGCGGGCCGGGCCGACCTGGTCGCCGCCACCGAGCACGCCGTCGCCACCGCGCTCGGCGGTCTGCTGGCCGCGCGGCTGACCGAGGCCGGCCGCCCGGCCGACGGGGCGATGACCTGGGCCTACGGGGTGGTGGGCATGGTGCAGCTGGCGACGCACTGGTGGTCGGGGGACCGGAGGGTCTCCGCCGCCGACCTGGTCGACCAGCTCACCGACCTGGCCGACCGCGGGCTGACCACGCTGCTCCCCCCGCGCGGCTGAGGGGGCAACCGGTGCACGAGGAGCCGGAGGGCTACGAGGACGAGGTGACCGTCGCCGTCGAGGGCGCGGAACCCCGGACGGCACGCGCCGCGCTGGCCGCCCGCTTCGACTCGCTCGCGGGCTCGGTGATCTGGTCCGGGCGGGTCGCGGTCGCCGTCGCGCCGCGCACCCGGCTGGAGCTCACCACGCCCCACGGCAGCTCGGTCGCCGAGGCCACCGAGCGCGACCCCTGGGGCAGCACCCGGGTGCGCGGCGTCGGGCGCCCACCGTTCCCGGTCGAGCTGCTCGACGCGGGCGCCTGAGTCCGGCCCGGGTCAGCTCGGCGAGACAGGCAACCGGCCGGCCGCGCGCTCGGCGACCGCGAGCAGCCCGGTGACGTCGTCGCCGTCCGCGGGGAAGCACGCGGCACCGGTGCTGATCCCGGTGACCACGGGCGCGCCGGCGAGGAGGACGGGGCCGCGGGCAGCCTCCGCCAGCCCGGCCCGGACCCGAGCCGCCTCCCGGCCGGCGCTGCCGGCCGCGAGCCCCGGCAGCACGACCACGAACGAGTCGCGGGCCCAGCGCGCCACCAGGTCGCCGCGCCGCAGCCGTGCGCGGAGGCGCTGACCCGTGGCGGCGAGCAGCTGCTCGGCGGCGGTCGACCCGTAGCGCTCCTCGATCGACGTGAAGCCGTCGACGGCGACCACGACCAGCGCCACGGCGTCGCCGGCGCAGCGCGCGTTCCACAACGCAGTCTCGGTCTGCTCCTCCACGTGCCGGCGGGTGGACAGCCCGGTGAGCGGATCGGTGACCGACAGCTCCTCGATCCGGGCCAGGTACCCGCGGGTGCGGTCGCGCTCCTGCTCCAGCGCCCGCTGCGCCCTCACCTGCCCGGTGACGTCGACCTGGACGCCGATGTACTGCACGACGGCCCCGGTCGCGTCCGTCACGGGCGCCAGGTGCAGCTCGTTGTACCACGGCGTGCGGTCGGGCCCGCGGTGGTTCACCAGCACCTCGCGGCACTCCTGGCCGGCGGCGATGGCGGCACGGATGCGCGCCAGGGCGCCCGGGTCGGTGTCCGGCCCCTGCAGGAACCGGCAGTTGCGGCCCAGCAGCTCCTCGCCCGGCATCCCGGCGAGCCGTTCGAACGCCGGGTTGACGTAGACAAGCGGCTGGTCGGGGAGCCGGACGTCGACGAGGCACACGCCGCTCGGGGTGGCCGCGAGCGCGCGGCGCACCAGGGTGGCGTCGCCGAGCAGCTCCGCGCCCATGGTCACCGGAGCGGTGGCCGCCGGGGTCGCGGGCCGCACCGGGGCGGCCGGGGTCGCCCGGTGGGTGCGCGGTGCCACCCGGCCGAGCAGACTGCGCGCCGCGCGGACGGCGACGCCGCGGAATTGGTCAGGGCGTACTCGAACTCCCGCTGCGGGTCCGGACCGGTCGTGCCGAGGTCGCGGGCCAGCAGGGCCACGCTGAAGTGCGGGGCCAGCACGACGACGTCCCACTCGCCGCGCACGGGGTCGTCCGCGGCGAGGTCGGTGCCACGCAGGCCGGGCAGCGGCTCGGCGGGGAGCCCCTCGCCGAGGGCGCACACGAAGCCGGTGCGCTCGACCAGGTCGCGGTAGCGCTGCGTCGTCGACGGGGTGAAGTGGCGGGCCTCCTGGAAGGTCGCGGTGACCACGCAGGTCTCGCCGAGGCGCAGCGCTTCCCGCTCCAGCTGTTTGCTGAGCTCGATGAGCAGCGTCTTCGGGGAGCGGCGCAGCACGGTGCCGGCGGGCAGGCAGGCGAAGGGGGAGCCCGGCTCGCCGTCGGTCGCGGCGTCCTCGACCGGCGGCGGCAGCGAGCCGAGGGGGCGGTCGCAGGCGGGCTCCGGCGCGGGGCGGCCGAACAGCCACCCCTGGCCCAGGGTGGCCCCGAGCGCCCGGGCCATGGCCAGGTGGGTGTCGTTCTCGATGCCCTCGGCGAGCACGGCGGCGCCGGTCGCCTGCGCGTAGGCGTTGACCGCGTTCATGATCTCGGCGATGGCCGGGCCGGGCCGCTCCTGCACCAGCCGCAGGTCGAGCTTGATCACGTCGGGGCGCAGGATCGGCATGAAGGCCAGCGACATCGAGTCGGCCCCGACGTCGTCCAGGGCGACGCCCCAGCCGAGCTCGCGGACGCGGGCGACGGTGCGGAGCAGCTCGGCCGGCCGGGTGGCCAGCGCCCGCTCGGTGATCTCCAGGACCACGCGCAGCCCGCCGGGGGCCTCGGCGGCGATCGCCAGCAGCTCGTCGAGGGGCGCGGTGTCGAGGACCTCCGGCTCCACGTTCACGAACAGGGCGATCGGCGCGGGCAGCCCGTGCCGCGCCGCGCCGGAGAAGGCGGCGACCCGGCAGGCGGCGTCCAGCTCGGCCAGCGCACCGGCCTCGCGGGCGGCGGCGAAGAGCAGGTCGGGGCGCTGCAGCGGGCCCTCGGGGCCCCGCGCGAGGGCCTCGTAGGCGACGACCGCGCCGGTGTCGAGCTCGACGATGGGCTGGAAGACGCTGCGCACGCCGCCGGGGCGGAGGGCGGCGGCGAGGGCTGCGTCGGTGTCAGGACGCACAGGGCTCACGGACGGCTCATCGGCCCCGGGGAGTGCGGGCCGGAGCCGGGTACCGGGAGCCTGCCCCGAAGGGGTGGTCAGCCGGGCAGCGTGATCAGGACGACGGCGGTCGCCGCGGTGGCGAGGCCGGCCAGCTGGGCGGGCACCAGGCGCTCGCGCAGCACGAGCTGGGCGAGCACGACCGTGCTCACCGGGTACAGCGAGGCGAGCACCCCGGTGATGGCGAGCTGCCCGCCCTGCTGGGTGGCGAGCAGGAACAGCGCGTTGGCCGTCATGTCGCCGAGGCCGGAGACCAGCACCAGCGGCAGCGCGACCCGTCCCGGCCGCAGCACCTGGCGGGTGGCGAGCGCGACGCCGACCACCAGCGCCACCGAGGCGATCCGGGCAGCCGCCAGCGGGGTGAGGCCGGCGCCGGCCGAGGTGCGGTCCAGCAGCACGAAGAACAGGCCGAAGGCCGTGCCGGCGACCAGCGCCGGGGCGAGGCTGGGTGCCCGGACCCCGCGGAGCGCCCGCAGACCGCCCTCGGCGGAGACGAGCACCACCGCGGCGAGAGCCAGCAGGATGCCCGCCGTCGCCCACGGGCCGATGCGCTCGCCGCCGAGGATCCCGACCAGCACCGGGACGGCGGCGGCGGTGAGGGCGGTGACCGGGGCGATCACGCTCATGACGCCGCCGGCGAGCGCCCGGAAGAAGACCAGCAGCCCGGCGGAACCGGCGAGCCCCGCGGCGGCGCCCCACGCCAGGTCCGCGGCGGTGACCGGCCCGCCGAGCCAGGGCAGCAGCACGACCAGCGCGAGCAGGCCGGCGGCCTGGGAGACGGCCACGACGCCGAAGACCGGCGCCCGGCGGCTGGCGAGCCCGCCCAGGAAGTCGGCGGTCCCGTAGACGACCGCGGACGCCAGCGCGAGCACGACCGCCACCGCCCACCTCCGGTCCGCTCGTCCACGATCAGCTCACCTGATCATGGCGTGCCCTCCCTCGGCGTCTGCGGTGGGGGAGGACGCCGCGGTGAGGGTGGACGCGGTCACCGGGGACGCGGTGCGGTGAGGGTGGACGCGGCCGCCCGGGACGCTGCGCGGTGGGGGAGGACGCCGGTGCCGGGGACGCCGCGTCGTCCTCGCAGCGGAACCCAGGCGCGCGCGGGGGCGGGCGCCGGGCAGAATGGCCTCCCGTGTCTGGCGCCAACGATCCCTACGACCCCAAGCAGGTCGCCGCCCTCTCGCCCGAGGCCCTCGACGAGGCGGTGCGCGCCGCGCTCGGGGCGTTCGCGGCGGCCGCGGACCTGGAGGCGCTGGCCGCCGTCCGCCCGGCCCACCTGGGCGACCGCGCCCCGGTGCTGCTCGCCCGGCGGGAGCTGGGTGCGCTGCCCCCGGCCGCGCGCAGCGACGCCGGTAAGCGGGTGAACGCCGCCCGGGTCGCGGTCACCGAGGCCTACGAGGCGCGCCGGGCCGAGCTGGAGGCCGAGCGCGACGCACGGGTGCTGGCCGAGGAGCGGGTCGACGTCACGCTGCCGTGGGACCGCACCCCGCGCGGCGCCCGGCACCCGCTGACCACTCTGATCGACCGGATCGCCGACATCTTCGTCGGCATGGGCTACGAGGTGGCCGACGGCCCGGAGCTCGAGGCCGAGTGGCTCAACTTCGATGCGCTCAACTTCGGCCCCGACCACCCGGCCCGGTGGCTGTCGGACACGTTCTTCGTCGCCCCCGAGGACTCCGGCCTGGTGCTGCGCACCCACACCAGCCCGGTGCAGGCGCGCACGATGCTGGACCGGCAGCCGCCGATCTACGTCGTCGCCCCGGGGCGGGTGTACCGCACCGACGAGCTCGACGCGACGCACCTGCCGGTCTTCCACCAGGTCGAGGGCCTGGCCGTGGACCGCGGGCTCACCATGGCCCACCTGCGCGGCACGCTGGACCACCTGGCCCGCCAGCTGTTCGGCCCGGACGCCCGCACCCGGTGGCGGCCGCACTTCTTCCCCTTCACCGAGCCCTCGGCGGAGTTCGACGTGTGGTTCCCCGAGCACCGCGACGGCCCGCAGTGGGTGGAGTGGGGCGGCTGCGGGATGGTGAACCCGCGGGTGCTGCGCGCCTGCGGCGTCGACCCCGACACCTACACCGGCTTCGCCTTCGGCATGGGCATCGAGCGGGCGCTGCAGTTCCGGTCGGCCCTCTCGGACATGCACGACATCGCGGAGGCGGACGTCCGCTTCACCAGCGTCTTCGGAGTTGAGCAGTGAAGGTCCCCGTCAGCTGGCTGTCCGAGCTCGTCGACCTCCCGGCCGGGATCACGGTCGAGGAGCTCGACGCCGCCTTCGTGCGCCTGGGCTTCGAGGTGGAGGACGTCGTCCGCCCGCCGGTGACCACCGGCCCGCTCGTGGTCGGCCGCGTGCTGGAGATCGAGGAGCTCACCGGCTTCAAGAAGCCGATCCGCTACACGCAGGTGGAGGTCGGGGAGGCGGAACCGCGCGGCATCGTCTGCGGCGCCCAGAACTTCGCCGTCGGCGACCTGGTGGTCGCCGCGCTGCCCGGTGTGGTGCTCCCCGGAGACTTCGCCATCGCCGCGCGGAAGACCTACGACCACGTCTCCGACGGGATGATCTGCTCGGTCCGCGAGCTCGGCATCGGCGAGGATCACGCCGGCATCCTGGTGCTCGGGCAGGGCGGTTACGTGCCGGGTACGCCGGCCACCGACGTCCTCGGCCTGGAGGACGTCGTCTTCGACCTCGAGGTGACGCCGGACCGCGGCTACGCCATGTCGATGCGCGGGATCGCCCGCGACCTGGCCGGCGTGCTCGGCGTGACCTGGCGCGACCCGGCCGACCTGCCGCTGCCGGACTGGTCGGGCGCGCCGGCGTGGGAGGTCACCGTCGCCGACGCCGACCGCTGCGACCGCTTCTCCATGCTGGCCGTGGAGGACCTCGACCCGGCGGCGCCCAGCCCCTGGCCGCTGCGCCGCCGGCTGGCCCAGTGCGGCATCCGCAGCATCTCGCTGGCCGTCGACGTCACCAACTACGTGATGCTCGAGCTCGGCCAGCCGATGCACGCCTTCGACCGGGCCACCGTCACCGGTCCGATCACGGTCCGCAGGGCGACGGCGGGGGAGCGGCTGACCACCCTGGACGGCGCCGACCGCCGGCTGACCGACGACGACCTGCTCATCACCGACGAGTCGGGACCGATCGGGCTGGCCGGGGTCATGGGCGGCGCCTCCACCGAGATCGGCGACGCCACCAGCGCGGTGCTGCTGGAGGCCGCGCACTGGGAGCCGACCGGCATCTCCCGCGGGGTGCGGCGGCACCGGCTGCCCAGCGAGGCCGGCAAGCGCTTCGAGCGCGGCACCGACCCCGAGGTCACCGTCGTCGCGCTCGCCCGGGCCGCGGCCCTGCTCGCCGAGCACGGTGGTGCGCGGGTCGTCGGCGCACCGGTCGACGTCGACACCCGTGAGCCGCGCATGCCCATCCAGCTGGACGCCGGGCTCCCCGGCCGCATCGCCGGCGTCCCCTACACCCGGGCCCAGGTCCTCGAGGTGCTGACCGCGATCGGTGCCGAGGTGGCCGGCGACGGCGACGCCCTGCGCGTGACTCCGCCGTCCTGGCGCGGCGACCTGCTGGAGCCGGCCGATCTGGTCGAGGAGGTCGTGCGCTTCCGCGGGTTCGACGAGATCCCCTCGATCCTGCCCACCGCCCCGCCCGGCGGCGGGCTCACCGAGCGGCAGCGCCGCCGCCGCAGCATCGGCCGGGCGCTGGCCGAGGCCGGCTACGTGGAGGCCCCCGCGTTCCCGTTCACCGGGACGGCGCAGCTCGACGCGCTCGGGCTGCCCGCGGACGACGACCGGCGCCGGGTGATCACCGTGCGCAACCCGCTGTCGGAGGAGGCCCCGGCCCTGCGCACCACGCTGCTGCCCGGCCTGCTCGCCGCGCTCGGCCGCAACCTGGCCCGGGGGCTCCGCGACGTCGCCCTGTTTGAGCACGGCTCGGTGTTCCCCGGCGGGGACGGCGCACCCGCGCCGCTGCCCGGGGCCGACCGCCGTCCGGACGACGCCACCCTCGCGGCGCTCCTGGGCGCGGTGCCGGCGCAACCGTGGTACGTCGCGGTGGCGCTGACCGGGCACCGCGAGCCGCGTGGCTGGTGGGGGTCGGGCCGGCCGGCCGCGTGGGCCGATGCCGTGCAGGCCGCGCGCGTGGTGGCCGCGGCCGCCGGGGCCGAGCTCACCGTCGAGCAGGCCGAGCGGGCCCCGTGGCACCCGGGCCGGTGCGCCGCGCTGCTGGTCGGCGACCGGGTCATCGGGTACGCGGGCGAGCTGCACCCCAAGGTGTGCGAGGTGCTCGGCCTGCCGGCCCGCACCGCGGTGATGGAGCTGGACGCCGACGCGCTGCCCGAGCCGACCGTGCCCCAGGCGCCGTCGATCTCGACCTTCCCGCCGGTGCTCATCGACCTCGCCCTCGTGGTGGCCGACGACATCCCCGCCGCCGACGTCGCCGCGGCGCTGCGGGAGGGCGCCGGTGAGCTGCTGGAGCACCTGCGCCTCTTCGACGTCTACACCGGCGCGCCGGTGCCGGCCGGGTCGCGGTCGCTGGCGTACGCGCTGATGTTGCGGGCGCCGGACCGGACGCTCACCAGCGAGGAGGCGACCGCGGTGCGCGATGCGGCGATGGCGGCCGCCGCCGCGGCGACCGGGGCGCAGCCCCGTGCCTGAGCTGGAGGGGGTCGCGCTCGTCACGGGGGCGTCCACGGGCATCGGCCGGCACCTGGTCGAGGGGCTGGCGCGCCGGGGGATGGCCGTGGCCGGGCTGGCCCGCGGCGAGGAGCGGCTGCGCGCGGCCATGGCCGAGGTCGCCGACGCCACCGGCGGCCGCACGCTGGCCGTGGCCGCCGACGTCACCGATCAGGCCTCGGTCGAGGCCGCGGTGGGCGAGGTGCGCGAGCAGCTGGGGCCGGTCGACCTGCTGGTGAACAACGCGGGGCTGATCGACGAGGCCGAGGTGCCGCTGTGGGAGGCCGACCCCGAGCAGTGGTGGGACGTCGTCACCAGCCACCTGCGGGGCAGTTTCCTGCTCAGCCGCGCCGTCGTCCCGTGGATGCTGCTGCGCGACCGCGGCCGGGTGGTGAGCATCGCCAGCGGGATGAGCACCCGCGCCAACCCCGACTACTCGGCCTACTCGGTGGCCAAGACGGGGCTCATGCGGATCACCGAGTCCCTCGCGCTCGCGCTCGAGGGCTCCGACGTCCGCGCGTTCGACGTCGCCCCCGGCGTCGTGGACACCCCGATGACCCGGTCGATGCGCATGTGGCAGGGGTTCGAGGACTGGACGCCGCCGGAGCAGGTCCTCGAGATCGTCGCGGCGATCGCCGGGGGTGAGCTGGACCAGTGGTCCGGCCGCTTCCTCCGTGCCGGCGCCGACGACCTGGCGACGCTGCGCTCGACGACCCCGGAGGACACCGCCCGGCAGCTGCGGCTGCGCCCGTACGGGGACACCGACCCCCTGGCGTGAGCACCGCCGGCGGTCGCCTCCCACGAGCGTCGTGCGCCACGTAGGGTGCCTGGCGACGAGCTGTCGGTAGGTGCGTCTCGCGCCGGTGGAGGCGTGAGCGCGATGCACGGTCGGGCCGAGGAGCACCCCAGGCGGCCGGTGACCCAGGACCCGCTCCGCGATCTCCACCTCCTGCGAGCCGCCGTCGAGGGCGGTCTGGACGGGATGGTCGTCGTCTCGTCGGGCGGCGTCATGATCACCTCCAACCGCAAGTTCCAGGAGATCTGGCCGATCCCGGCCGAGATCGTCGCCTCCGGTGACGACGACGCCGCGCTCGCCTCGGTGCTCGACAAGCTCGTCGACCCCGACGCCTTCCTGGCCCGGGTGCACGATCTCTACGCGCAGGCGGCGGGGGCTGCGCGCGACGAGCTGCTGCTGCTCGACGGCCGCGTCCTGGACCGGTACGGCACGGCACTGCGCGGTCCGGACGGCGACTACATCGGGTGGGCGTGGTACTTCCGCGACGTCACCGCGGAACGTGCCGCAGCCGTGGACGCCGAACGGCTGGGCGCACTGGTCGCGGTGGCCCGCGCCCTTGCCGACGCCGGGTCGGAGGACGACGTGCTCGCCGTCATCAGCGGCCGTGGCGCCTCGGTCCTCGGCGCGCAGGGAGCCGCGTTGTGCCTCGTGGAGCCGCGTGGCACGCACGCCCGGATCCTGGGGACGACGTTCTTCGACGAGGAGCTGCGAACCGACGTCGCGACCCTGCCGGTCGACGCGCCGCTGCCCATCGTGCACGCCGCTGTGACCGGGCGACCCCAGTTCCTGGACGATCGGGCCGAGGGGGTGCGGTCGTTCCCCGGGGCCCTGGAGGTGTACGAGCGGGCGCGCACCGAGGCGACCGCCGCCGTGCCGCTGGTCGTGCACGGCCGGGCCATCGGCTCGTTGGCCCTCGCGTTCGAGAACCGCAGGCCCTGGCTGGTCTCGGACAAGGTGCTCGTCACGGCACTGGCCGCGCTGACGGCGCTGGCGCTGGACCGGCTTGCTGCCCAGGCGGCGGAGCGGGAGGCGGTCCGGGAGGTCCGCCGGCTCTCCGAGAGCCTGCAGCGCAGCCTGCTCGCGCCCCTACCGCGGTCCGACCGGCTGCAGATCGCCGCCCGCTACCAGCCGGCCGCACGCGAAGCGGAGATCGGCGGTGACTGGTACGACGCCTTCTCCACCGTCGACGGGGCGATGACGCTGGTCGTGGGCGACGTCACCGGCCACGACCGCACCGCGGCCGCCGCGATGGCCCAGGTGCGCAACGTGCTGCGCGGCGTGGCGCAGACGCTCCGGGGATCTCCCGAAGCCGTCCTGTCCGCACTCGACGATGCCCTGGCGCGCCTGCACGTGGCGAACCTGTCCACCGCCGTCCTCTGCCAGCTGTGGCCGAGCGACGAGGACCCGAGCGGCCGCACGTTGCGGCTCCGGTGGTCCAACGCGGGGCATCCGCCGCCGCTGCTGGTGCACGCCGACGGCCGCTGCGAGCTGCTCGCCGGCGCCCCGGAGGTCCTGCTGGGCGCGCACGTCGAAGGCCGGCGCACGGACCGCGAGGTCGAGATGCCACCCGGAACGGCACTGGTGCTGTACACCGACGGGCTCGTCGAGCGCCGCGACCAGCTGTTCGACGACGGCATCGAGCAGCTCCGGCAGGCGGTGGAGGAACTGCACGGTCTGCCCATCGAGCAGCTCTGCGACGAGGTGCTGGCGCGACTCACCGGCGGCGGCAGCGAGGACGACGTCGTCCTGCTCGTCGCGCGCGTACCCGGTCGGCCGACGGAGCACCGGCCACCGCAGGACTGACGAGGCGGCTGAGCCCTCCGGTCCCGTGGCCGGGAACTCCTGGTGAACGGCTATGCATGGGCGTGTATGGTCATGCATCGTGAGCACAGCGCAGACGTGGACGGTCGGGGTCACCGGCGCCACCGGGTACGCCGGGGGAGAGGTGTGCCGGCTGCTGGCCGGGCACCCGAACCTCCGGCTGGCCGGGGTGCACGCCAACTCGAGCGCCGGCCGACGCCTGGGTGAGCTGCAGCCCCACCTGCTCCCGTTCGCCGACCTGACCGTCCGGCCCAGCGACGCGGCGAGCCTGGCCGGCTATGACGTCGTCGTCCTGGCGCTGCCGCACGGCGAGTCGGCGGCCATCGCCGACCAGCTGCCCGCCGAGACCCTCGTCATCGACTGCGGCGCCGACCACCGGCTGAACGACCCCGCCGCCTGGGCGCGCTGGTACGGCGGCGTGCACGCCGGCACCTGGCCCTACGGCCTGCCCGAGCTCCCCGGCCAGCGCGAGAAGCTCGCGGGAGCCACGCGGGTCGCCGTTCCCGGCTGCTACCCGACCTCGGTCACCCTCGCGATGGCCCCGGCGCTCGCCGCCGGCCTGGTGGAGCCCGACGTCGTCGTGGTGGCCGCCAGCGGCACCAGCGGCGCGGGGAAGTCGCCGAAGGCCCATCTGCTCGGCAGCGAGGTCATGGGCGCGGCCAGCGCCTACGGCGTCGGGGGCGTGCACCGGCACACGCCGGAGATGGTCCAGGGTCTGTCGCAGGCGGGCGGTACCGGGGTCACCGTCAGCTTCACGCCGACCCTGGTGCCCATGAGCCGGGGCATCCTCGCCACCTGCTCGGCGCCGCTGCGGCCCGGGGTCGACGCCGAGGCCGCCCGGGCCGCGTACGCGCAGGCCTACGCCGACGAGCCGTTCGTGCACGTGCTGCCCGAGGGCCAGTGGCCCACGACGGCCCAGGTGCTCGGCGCGAACATCGTCGCGCTGCAACTGGCCGTCGACGCCGACGCGCGCCGGCTCGTCGTCGTCGCCGCCGTCGACAACCTCACCAAGGGCACCGGGGGAGCGGCGGTCCAGTGCGCCAACCTCGCCCTGGGCCTCCCCGAGACCACCGGTCTTCCGCTCGTAGGAGTCGCACCGTGAGCACCACCTCCCCGAAGGGCTTCTCCGCGGCGGGCGTCGCGGCGGGGCTCAAGTCCTCCGGCGACCCAGACGTCGCCGTCGTCCTCAACACCGGCCCCGACGACGCCGCGGCCGCCGTCTTCACCACCAACCGCTTCCCGGCCGCGCCGGTGCAGTGGAGCCGCCAGGTGCTCGCCGGTCAGCGCGCCCGCGCCGTCGTCCTCAACTCCGGGGGCGCCAACGCCTGCACCGGGCCCGAGGGCTTCCAGGACACCCACGCCACCGCCGAGCACGCGGCGGGAGAGCTCGGGATCGGGGCGATCGACGTCGCCGTCGCCAGCACCGGCCTGATCGGCCTGCGGCTGCCGATGGCGAAGCTCGTCGCCGGCGTCACCGCCGCGGTCGAGAAGCTCTCCGAGGACGGCGGCGCCGACGCCGCGCGGGCGATCATGACCACCGACTCGGTCCCGAAGACGACGGTTCAGCAGCGGGACGGGTGGACCGTCGGCGGCATGGCCAAGGGCGCCGGCATGCTCGCCCCGAGCCTGGCCACGATGCTCGTCGTCCTCACCACCGATGCCGCCGCCGACCCCGACGTGCTCCAGCGGGCGCTGGAGGCGGCCACCGCGGTCAGCTTCGAGCGGGTCGACTCCGACGGGTGCCTCTCGACCAACGACACCGTCATCGTGCTGGCCAACGGCGCGAGCGGCGTCACGCCGAGCGGGGAGGAGCTCACCGAGGCGCTCACCGCGGCGGCGACGGACCTGGCGATGCAGCTGCTCGCCGACGCCGAGGGCTCGACCAAGGACATCGCGATCACCGTCCGGAACGCGGCCACCGTCGAGGACGCGCTCACCGCGGGCCGGGCCTGCGCGCGCAACAACCTGCTCAAGACGGCGCTGTTCGGCAACGACCCCAACTGGGGCCGGGTGCTCGCCGCGATCGGCACCACCGACGCCGCCTTCGAGGCCGACCGGGTCGACGTGACGATCAACGGCGTCACCGTCTGCCGGGGCGGCTCGATCGGCGACCCGCGCGAGGGCGTCGACCTCACCGGCCGGGAGATCACCATCGACGTCGACCTCCGGGCCGGCGGCGAGCAGGCCACGATCTGGACCAACGACCTGTCCATCGCCTACGTGCACGAGAACTCGGCCTACTCGTCATGAGCCAGCAGGACCCCACCCCGCCCGACGTCCGCATCGACGAGCCGGCGCCGCCGCCCAAGCTGCCCCGCCGGGTCGGCACCAGCCGGGTCATGCGCACCCACGACCCCGAGGGCGACGCCGCCAAGGTCGCCGTCCTCACCGGCGCGCTGCCCTGGCTCAAGGAGTTCCACTCCCATGTCGTCGTCATCAAGTACGGCGGGCACGCCATGGTCGACGACGAGTGCCGGCGTGCGTTCGCCGACGACATGGTGTTCCTGCGGACCTGCGGCATCCTGCCCGTCGTCGTGCACGGGGGCGGCCCGCAGATCACCGAGATGCTCGGCCGGCTGGGCATCGCCAGCGAGTTCCGCGGTGGCCTGCGCGTGACCACGCCGGAGACGATCGACGTCGTCCGCATGGTGCTCACCGGGCAGGTCGGCCCCGACATCGTCGGGCTGATCAACCAGCACGGCCCGATGGCGGTGCACCTCTCCGGTGAGGACGGCGGACTGCTCACGGCCCGGCGGACCGCCGCGGTCGTCGACGGCGAGCCGGTGGACGTCGGGCTGGTCGGGGACATCTCGGCCGTCGATCCCACCCCGGTCACGGCGCTGCTCGAGGCCGGGCACATCCCGGTCGTCGCCAGCGTCGCTCCCGACGCGGACGGCGTCGTGCACAACGTCAACGCCGACACCGCGGCCGCCGCCCTGGCCGCGGCGCTGGGCGCGGTGAAGCTGGTCGTGCTGACCGACGTGGAGGGCCTCTACGCCGACTGGCCCGACCGCGGCTCGCTCGTCCAGCAGATCGACGCCCGCGAGCTGGCGGAGATCCTTCCCGACCTCGACGCCGGGATGATCCCGAAGATGGCCGCCTGCCTGCGGGCGGTCGAGGGCGGGGTGAAGCGGGCGACCGTCGTCGACGGCCGCACCCCGCACGCCCTGCTCCTGGAGACGTTCACCACCGAGGGCACCGGGACGATGGTCGTCCCGGCCAGGGACCAGAAGGAGGGCACAGCATGACCACGCGCACGGAGGAGCTGGCCCGCCGCTGGTCGGCCGTGATGATGAACAACTACAAGGCGCCGCCGGTCGCCCTCGACTCCGGCGCCGGGGCGACCGTCACCGACGTCGACGGGCACGAGTACACCGACCTGCTCGGCGGCATCGCGACCACCATCCTCGGGCACGCGCACCCCCGGGTCGTCGAGGCGATCAGCACGCAGGCGGCGAAGCTCGGTCACGTCTCCAACCTGGCGATGCACGAACCGGGCATCCTGCTCGCCGAGCGGCTGCTGGAGCTGGCCGGGCGCCCGGGCCGCGTCTTCTTCTGCAACTCCGGCGCGGAGGCCAACGAGGCGGCGTTCAAGGTCAGCCGGCTGACCGGCCGCACCGGGGTGGTCACCGCCGAGGGCGCCTTCCACGGCCGCACGATGGGCGCGCTGGCGCTCACCGGCCAGCCGTCCAAGGCCGCCGCCTTCGCGCCGCTGCCCGGTGGGGTCTCCTACGTGCCCTACGGCGACGCCGACGCCCTGCGCGCGGCGGTGTCCGGCGAGACGGCCATGGTGCTGCTCGAGCCGATGCTGGGCGAGGGCGGCGTGCTGCCCGCACCGGCCGGCTACCTGCCGGCGGCCGCCGCGGCCGCGACCGACGTCGGCGCGCTGTTCGCCGTCGACGAGGTGCAGACCGGGATCGGCCGCACCGGCTCGTGGTTCGCGCACCAGGCCGACGGGCTGCACCCCGACCTCATCACCCTGGCCAAGGCGCTGGGCGGAGGGCTGCCGATCGGCGCGATGCTGGCCTTCGGCGAGGCCGCGGAGCTGCTGACCGCGGGCTCGCACGGCTCCACCTTCGGCGGCAACCCGATCGCCGCCGCCGCCGCGCTCGCCGTGCTCGATACCATCCGCGACGAGGGGCTGCTGGAGCGCGCCAAGGAGCTCGAGCACCGCTTCACCGCCGGCATCGAGGCGCTCGGCCACGCCGGCATCAGCGGCGTCCGGGGGAGGGGCGCGCTGCTCGGCGTCGTCCTCACCGCCGACGTCGCCGTCGCTCTCGAGCTGCAGCTGCGCGCCGCCGGCTTCCTGACCAACGCGGTCGCCCCGGGCGTGCTCCGGCTCGCCCCGCCGCTGGTCCTCGCCGACGCGCAGGTGGACGCCTTCGTGGCCGCGCTGCCCGCCGCCCTCGACACCGCGATGGAGGGCGAGCCGTGAACATGACGTGCGAGCGAGCATCGCAGGGAGCGCCAGCGACCGAGGAGCGGAACGAGCACGGAATGGAGCCATCAGCACAGTGACCCGGCACTTCCTCAAGGACGACGACCTCACCCCGGCCGAGCAGGCCGAGGTGCTCGCCCTCGCCGCCTCCCTCAAGGCCTCCCGGCACACCGGCGAGGCGCCCACCCCGCTGCGCGCCGCCAACGGGGTGCCGAAGGCGGTCGCCGTGCTGTTCGACAAGCCCTCCACCCGCACCCGGGTCTCGTTCTCCGTGGGCGTCGCCGAGCTCGGTGGCTACCCGCTGGTCATCGACGCCGGCAGCAGCCAGCTCGGCCGCGGGGAGCCGATCGAGGACACCACCCGCGTGCTCGACCGGCAGGCCGCCGCGATCGTGTGGCGGACCTTCGGCCAGGACCGCATCGAGGCGATGGCGGCGGTCAGCCGGGTGCCGGTGGTCAACGCGCTGACCGACGCCTACCACCCCTGCCAGATCCTGGCCGACCTGCAGACGGTCATCGAGCGCAAGGGCTCGCTGGCCGGCCGGTCGATGACCTACCTCGGCGACGGCGCCAACAACATGGCGCACTCCTACCTGCTCGGGGGCGCGACGGCGGGCATGCACGTGCGGATCGGCTCGCCCGAGTCCTTCCGGCCCGACCCGGCCGTGCTGGAGCGGGCGGGGCGGATCGCGGCGGAGACCGGCGGCTCGGTGGCGTGGACGCCGGACGCCGCGGCCGCCGCCGACGGGGCCGACGTCCTGGTCACCGACACCTGGGTGTCGATGGGGCAGGAGGACGAGTACGACACGCGCGTCGCGCCGTTCCTGCCCTACGCGGTGGACGACGCCGCCCTCGCCCGCGCCGCCGCCGACGCCGTCGTCCTGCACTGCCTGCCGGCCTACCGCGGCAAGGAGATCGCCGCCGAGGTGATCGACGGGCCGCAGAGTGCGGTCTGGGACGAGGCGGAGAACCGGCTGCACGTGCAGAAGGCTGTGCTCATCTGGCTCCTGGAGAAGAGTTCGTGACCGTCGCCGACCCGGCTCGCCGCTGCTCCGCAGGGCTCCCGCGACTCCTGGCGCGCGCATGACCTCTGCCCTCAACCGTTCGGCGCGTCAGGCCCGCATCCGCGAGCTCATCGAGGCCCGTTCGATCACCTCGCAGACCCAGCTGGCCGTGCTGCTGGCCGAGTCGGGCATCGAGGTCACCCAGGCGACGCTCTCGCGGGACCTGGAGGAGCTGGGCGCGGTGAAGCTGCGCGGCTCCGACGGCGCGCCGGCCTCCTACGTGCTGCCGCCGGAGAACGCGCCGCTGCGCCCCGCGCAGGCCGCGCCGGCCCGGCTCACCCGCCTGCTGGCCGACCTGCTCACCGCGGCTGAGGGCAGCGCCAACCTGGCGGTGCTGCGCACCCCGCCCGGGGCCGCGCAGTTCCTGGCCTCGGCCCTGGACAAGGTCGGCCTCCCCGACGTGCTGGGAACGATCGCCGGCGACGACACTCTCCTGGTGGTGTCCCGCGCTCCCGACGGCGGCCCCGCGCTCGCGGAGCGGCTGCGGGCCATGGCCGCCCGCACCCCCGCCGTCTACCCCGAGCTGCACAGCGACCTGGCCGACGACCCCTCCGGAGGAACGACCCCGTGACCGACCCGCACGCCCCCGCGACCCACACCCGGCTCTGGGGCGGGCGCTTCGGTGGTGGCCCGTCCCCGGCGATGGCCGCGTTGTCCAAGTCGACGCACTTCGACTGGAAGCTCGCCCCCTTCGACCTGGCCGGCTCCCGGGCGCACGCCCGCGTGCTGCACCGCGCCGGGCTGCTCGCCGACGACGAGCTGGAGCAGATGCTCGGCGCGCTGCGGGAGCTGTCGGACGAGGTCGCCGCCGGCACCTTCGTCGCGGTCGAGTCCGACGAGGACGTGCACGAGGCGCTCGAGCGCGGGCTCACCGAGAAGCTGGGTGCCCTCGGCGGCAAGCTGCGCGCCGGCCGCAGCCGCAACGACCAGATCGCCACCGACCTGCGGCTCTACCTGCGGCACACCGTGCGGTCGCTGGTCGGGGAGCTGTCGTCGCTGGAGTACGCGCTGGTCGGCCTGGCCGAGCGCTATCAGGACGTCGCCGCACCCGGCATGACGCACCTGCAGCACGCCCAGCCGGTGCTCTTCGCCCACCAGCTGCTCGCCCACGCGCACGCCTTCGCCCGCGACGTCGACCGGCTGCGGGACTGGGACCGACGGACCGCTGTGAGCCCCTACGGCTCCGGCGCGCTCGCCGGCTCCTCGCTGCCGCTGGACCCGGACGCCGTCGCCGCCGAGCTCGGCTTCGACCGCGCATCGGACAACTCGATCGACGGGGTGAGCGACCGGGACTTCGCCGCGGAGTTCTGCTTCGCGGCGGCGCTGATCGGCGTCCACCTCTCCCGGCTGGGGGAGGAGGTCGTGCTCTGGACGTCGACCGAGTTCGGCTGGGCGCGCCTGGACGACGCCTGGGCCACCGGGTCGTCGATCATGCCGCAGAAGAAGAACCCCGACATCGCCGAGCTGGCCCGGGGCAAGTCCGGCCGCTTCGTCGGCAACCTGACGGGCCTGCTGACGATGCTGAAGGGCCTGCCGCTGGCCTACGACCGCGACCTGCAGGAGGACAAGGAGCCGGTCTTCGACTCCATGGAGCAGCTGCTCCTCCTCCTGCCGGCGGTGACCGGGATGGTCGCGACCCTCACCCTGCGCCCCGAGGTGCTGGAGGCGGCCGCACCGCAGGGCTTCGCCCTGGCCACCGACGTCGCGGAGTGGCTGGTCCGGCAGGGGGTCCCCTTCCGGTCGGCGCACGAGATCTCCGGTGCGATGGTGGCCTTCTGCGAGGAGGCCGGGCTCGAGCTCGACCAGCTGGACGACGAGCAGCTCGCCGGCATCGACGCGCGGCTCACCCCCGACGTCCGCGCCGTGCTGTCGGTGCCGGGCGCGCTGGCCGCGCGGTCGGCCCGGGGCGGGACGGCGCCGGAGCGCGTCGCCGGGCAGCTGACCCAGCTCGCCGAGGCGGCGCGGCAGCACGCCGAGTGGGCGGTGTCCTCGCCCGTGGCGGCGGCCCTCTGAACGTGCCGCCGCCCGGACCGGGGCCGCTGGTCCGGGCGGGAGAGCTGCTCGGGCCGGTCGACGAGGTGGCGCCGTCCCTGCTGGGTTGCTGGGTGGTCGCCGACCGGCCGGAGGGCACCGTCGCGCTGCGGCTCACCGAGGTCGAGGCCTACTCCGGGTCGGGCGTCGACCCCGCGGCGCACTCCCACCGGGGCCCCACGCCGCGCGCGGCGATCATGTTCGGGCCTCCGGGACGGCTGTACGTGTACTTCTCCTACGGGGTGCACTGGTGCGCCAACGTCGTCGTGGGGCAGGAGGGCGAGGGCTCGGCGGTCCTGCTGCGGGCCGGGGAGGTAGTGCTGGGGGAGGAGCTGGCGCAGGCCCGACGACCGGCGGCGCGCAGCCCGCGTGACCTGGCCGGAGGGCCCGCCCGGCTGACGCAGGCGCTCGCCGTCGGGCGCGCCGACCTGGGCATCGACCTGCTGGACCCGTCCTCCCCGGTGCGGCTGCACCGGGGGGCCCCGCCGGCCGCCGTCTCGGCCGGCCCCCGCGTCGGGATCAGCGTGGCGACCGAACTGCCCTGGCGGTTCTGGGAGACCGGCGCCCCGTCGGTGAGCGCATTCCGGTCGGGTGGCCGACCGCGTCGCCGCCGGGGCGGGCAGGATGGACCCCCGTGACCACGCCTTCCGCTCCCGGAGTCATCGACGAGCTGCACCGCCGCGGGCTGATCGCCCAGAGCACCGACGAGGCCGCCCTGCGCGCCCACCTCGCCGAGGGCCCGGTCACCTACTACGCCGGCTTCGACCCGACGGCGCAGAGCCTCCACGTCGGCCACCTGCTGCAGTTCATGGTCCTGCGGGCGCTGCACCGGGCCGGTCACCAGCCCGTCGTCCTCGTCGGCGGGGCGACCGGGCTGATCGGTGACCCGCGCCCCTCGGCCGAGCGCCAGCTCAACGACCGCGACACGGTCGCCGCCTGGGTGGAGCGGATCCGGGAGCAGGTCGCGCCGTTCCTGGAGGTGCCCGCTGAGGCGGACGGGTTGCGCGGCCCGATCTACGTGGACAACCTGGACTGGACCGCCCCGGTCTCGGCGATCGACTTCCTCCGCGAGCTCGGCAAGCACTTCCGGGTCAGCCAGATGCTGGCCAAGGAGGCGGTGTCCGCCCGGCTGAACTCGGAGGCCGGCATCAGCTACACGGAGTTCAGCTACCAGATCCTGCAGGCCAACGACTACCGGCAGCTGCACCGGCGGCACGGGGTCACGCTGCAGACGGGCGGCTCCGACCAGTGGGGAAACCTGACCGCGGGCATCGACCTGGTCCGGCGGACCGAGGGTGCACGGGTGCACGCGCTCAGCACGCCGCTGGTGACCAAGTCCGACGGCACCAAGTTCGGGAAGTCCGAAGGCGGGGCCGTGTGGCTCGACCCGGCGCTGACGTCGCCGTACGCCTTCTTCCAGTTCTGGCTGAACGCCGAGGACGCCGACGCCCGCGCGTGGCTGCCGCTCTACTCCGAGCGCCCCGCCGAGGAGGTGCAGGCGCTGGTGGCCGAGAGCCTCGAGCGGCCGGCCGCCAGGGCGGCGCAGCGGGCGCTGGCCGAGGAGCTCACCCGGCTCGTGCACGGACCCGAGCAGCTCCGCCAGGCCGAGGCGGCCGGCCGTGCGCTGTTCGGCCGCGAGGACCTGCGCTCCCTGGACGAGGCCACCCTCGGTGCGGCCCTCCAGGAGGCGGGCAGCATCACGGTCGACGGCGAGCTGCCGACCGTGGCGCAGCTGCTGCAGCAGACCGGCCTGGTCGGTTCGCTCTCCGAGGCACGGCGCACGGTCAAGGAGGGCGGCGCCTACCTGAACAACGAGCGGGTGACCGACGGCGAGGCCCGGCCGGGGGAGGACGTCTGGCTGCCCGGCGGCTGGCTCGTCCTCCGCCGCGGGCGCCGTTCGATCGCCGGCGTCCGGCGAGCCGGTTGAGGCCTGAGGGGCGGGTGAACGCCCGGCGACAGCCGTGTGACGGCAGCGTGTCGGGCGTCACCGGACCCGGGTTTGACACCGCCTGCGCAGCCACGTAACTTTCTCTTTGCGCCGCGCGGCCCGGAAGGGCCGCCGGACCAGCCCCCGCTAGACGGGCTGCTGGAAACCGGCGTAGAGTTGAACATCCAGCCAGGGACGAAGCCCGGAAGGGTCGAGTTTCTGCGCGTCCGCTCCTTGAGAACTCAACAGCGTGCCGAAAGTCAGTGCCAAGTAATACCCCGTGCCGGTCTTCGGATCGGCTGGGATTCCTTTGGTTGATTGATATCGAGAGTGTCAGCTCTCGGTTCTCAGCCGGTATCAAATCATCTACGGAGAGTTTGATCCTGGCTCAGGACGAACGCTGGCGGCGTGCTTAACACATGCAAGTCGAACGGTGAACCGCTTCGGTGGGGATCAGTGGCGAACGGGTGAGTAACACGTGGGCAACCTGCCCCTGGCTCTGGGATAACTCCAAGAAATTGGGGCTAATACCGGATATGACCGCTGACCGCATGGTCTGGTGGTGGAAAGATTTATCGGCTGGGGATGGGCCCGCGGCCTATCAGCTTGTTGGTGGGGTAGTGGCCTACCAAGGCGACGACGGGTAGCCGGCCTGAGAGGGTGACCGGCCACACTGGGACTGAGACACGGCCCAGACTCCTACGGGAGGCAGCAGTGGGGAATATTGCGCAATGGGCGGAAGCCTGACGCAGCGACGCCGCGTGGGGGATGACGGCCTTCGGGTTGTAAACCTCTTTCAGCAGGGACGAAGCGAGAGTGACGGTACCTGCAGAAGAAGCACCGGCCAACTACGTGCCAGCAGCCGCGGTAATACGTAGGGTGCAAGCGTTGTCCGGAATTATTGGGCGTAAAGAGCTCGTAGGCGGTTCGTCGCGTCGGCTGTGAAAACCTGAGGCTCAACCTCAGGCCTGCAGTCGATACGGGCGGACTTGAGTTCGGCAGGGGAGACTGGAATTCCTGGTGTAGCGGTGAAATGCGCAGATATCAGGAGGAACACCGGTGGCGAAGGCGGGTCTCTGGGCCGAAACTGACGCTGAGGAGCGAAAGCGTGGGGAGCGAACAGGATTAGATACCCTGGTAGTCCACGCCGTAAACGTTGGGCGCTAGGTGTGGGGGCCATTCCACGGTCTCCGTGCCGCAGCTAACGCATTAAGCGCCCCGCCTGGGGAGTACGGCCGCAAGGCTAAAACTCAAAGGAATTGACGGGGGCCCGCACAAGCGGCGGAGCATGTTGCTTAATTCGATGCAACGCGAAGAACCTTACCTAGGCTTGACATGCACGGAAATCCTCCAGAGATGGGGGGTCCGTAAGGGCCGTGCACAGGTGGTGCATGGTTGTCGTCAGCTCGTGTCGTGAGATGTTGGGTTAAGTCCCGCAACGAGCGCAACCCTCGTTCTATGTTGCCAGCACGTGATGGTGGGGACTCATAGGAGACTGCCGGGGTCAACTCGGAGGAAGGTGGGGATGACGTCAAATCATCATGCCCCTTATGTCTAGGGCTGCAAACATGCTACAATGGCCGGTACAAAGGGCTGCGATACCGCGAGGTGGAGCGAATCCCAAAAAGCCGGTCTCAGTTCGGATTGGGGTCTGCAACTCGACCCCATGAAGTTGGAGTCGCTAGTAATCGCAGATCAGCAACGCTGCGGTGAATACGTTCCCGGGCCTTGTACACACCGCCCGTCACGTCACGAAAGTCGGTAACGCCCGAAGCCGGTGGCCCAACCCCTGTGGAGGGAGCCGTCGAAGGCGGGATCGGCGATTGGGACGAAGTCGTAACAAGGTAGCCGTACCGGAAGGTGCGGCTGGATCACCTCCTTTCTAAGGAGCATCTCACTACCTCCGCTTCGCGGGGGTGGTGCAGAGCCGCGCCCAGGCCGTGACGGCCCCTCAGTCTCGGGGGGTCGCGTCGTGTCTGGGGTGGTGCTCGAGGGTGGAACGCTGACCAGTTCGCACCGGCAGCCTGGTGCTGCCCCTAGTACTGCACACATCTGGTGTGTGCGTGGAGCGGGGTGGGGTCGGGTGGCTGGTGGTAGGCACGCTGTTGGGTCCTGAGGGAGCGGACCCGGGGTCCCCGTGAAGGGGGGTTCTGGTTCTGGTTTCTCGTGTCAGGGCCGTCTGGGTCTCGTACCGCTGATCGCCGCCTGTGGGTGGGGTCGGGTCTGGCGGGGTCGGTGCAGGCGGTGGCTGGTCGTACGTTGAGAACTGCACAGTGGACGCGAGCATCTTCTGACTCTGGTAGCAGAGTTTCAAGTGTTGTAGGCCCGCTGCACGCTTCCTTCCGGGGGTGTGGGGCGGGATTTTTGTGTGGCCAAGTTGTTAAGGGCACACGGTGGATGCCTGGGCACCAGGAGCCGATGAAGGACGTAGGAGGCTGCGATAAGCCTCGGGGAGCTGTCAACCGAGCGTTGATCCGAGGATTTCCGAATGGGGGAACCCCGCACCAGTCATGTGGTGTGACCCGCGCCTGAACACATAGGGCGTGTGGAGGGAACGTGGGGAAGTGAAACATCTCAGTACCCACAGGAAGAGAAAACAACAGTGATTCCGTGAGTAGTGGCGAGCGAAAGCGGAAGAGGCTAAACCGATCGCATGTGATAGCCGGCAGGCGTTGTGTGGTCGGGGTCGTGGGACAGTTCTGCATCCTCTGCCGGGGGTGCGGGGAGTCATAAAGGATCTGTGTTAGTGGAAGGCCTCTGGAAAGGGTCGCCGTAGAGGGTGAGAGCCCCGTACACGAAAACACGGTCCCTCCCGAACTTGTTTCCCAAGTAGCACCGAGCCCGTGAAATTCGGTGTGAATCCGGCGGGACCACCCGCTAAGCCTGAATACTCCCTGGTGACCGATAGCGGACAAGTACCGTGAGGGAAAGGTGAAAAGTACCCCGGGAGGGGAGTGAAATAGTACCTGAAACCGTGTGCCTACAAGCCGTGAGAGCCTTATGCCACTTCGTGTGGCGGGGGTGATTGCGTGCCTTTTGAAGAATGAGCCTGCGAGTTAGCGGTACGTGGCGAGGTTAACCCGTGTGGGGTAGCCGTAGCGAAAGCGAGTCCGAACAGGGCGATCTCCAGTCGCGTGCTCTAGACCCGAAGCCGAGTGATCTACCCATGGCCAGGTTGAAGCGCGGGTAAGACCGCGTGGAGGACCGAACCCACCAGGGTTGAAAACCTGGGGGATGAGCTGTGGGTAGGGGTGAAAGGCCAATCAAACTCGGTGATAGCTGGTTCTCCCCGAAATGCATTTAGGTGCAGCGTCACGTGTTTCTTGCCGGAGGTAGAGCACTGGATGGCCGATGGGCCCCACAAGGTTACTGACGTCAACCAAACTCCGAATGCCGGTAAGTGAGAGCGTGGCAGTGAGACTGCGGGCGATAAGGTTCGTAGTCGAGAGGGAAACAGCCCAGATCATCGGCTAAGGCCCCTAAGCGTGTGCTAAGTGGAAAAGGATGTGGGATCGCAGAGACAACCAGGAGGTTGGCTTAGAAGCAGCCACCCTTGAAAGAGTGCGTAATAGCTCACTGGTCAAGTGGTTCCGCGCCGACAATGTAGCGGGGCTCAAGCACACCGCCGAAGCCGTGGCATTCACACAACAACCCGCCGGCATCTTTCGTGGGTGCCGGCCAGGTGTGTGGATGGGTAGGGGAGCGTCGTGTGGCGGTGGAAGCGGCGGAGTGATCCAGCCGTGGACGCCACACGAGTGAGAATGCAGGCATGAGTAGCGAGAGGGGAGTGAGAACCTCCCCCGCCGGAAGACCAAGGGTTCCTGGGCCAGGCTAATCCGCCCAGGGTGAGTCGGGACCTAAGGCGAGGCCGACAGGCGTAGTCGATGGACAACGGGTTGATATTCCCGTACCCGCGAAGGAACGCCCATGCTGAACCCAGCGATGCTGACCCACCGACGCCGGGGAGCCTCCTTGTGAGGTGAACCGGGGAAGCTGGGGACCCGGACTGGTAGTAGGCAAGCGATGGGGTGACGCAGGAAGGTAGTCCTACCGGTGAGTGGTAGTACCGGTGCAAGGGTGTGGCCCGTCCGATAGGTAAATCCGTCGGACATGAGGGTGAGGCCCGACGCATAGCCGATTGAGGCGAATTGGATGATCCTATGCTGCCGAGAAAAGCCTCTAGCGAGTTCCGAGCGGCCCGTACCCCAAACCAACTCAGGTGGTCAGGTAGAGAATACCGAGGCGATCGAGCGAACTGTGGTTAAGGAACTCGGCAAAATGCCCCCGTAACTTCGGGAGAAGGGGGGCCCCAGCCCGTGAACCACCTAGCGTGGGGCAGCGGGAGGGGGTCGCAGAGACCAGTGAGAAGCGACTGTTTACTAAAAACACAGGTCCGTGCGAAGTCGTAAGACGATGTATACGGACTGACGCCTGCCCGGTGCTGGAACGTTAAGGGGACGGGTTAGCCGCAAGGCGAAGCTCAGAACTCAAGCGCCAGTAAACGGCGGTGGTAACTATAACCATCCTAAGGTAGCGAAATTCCTTGTCGGGTAAGTTCCGACCTGCACGAATGGCGTAACGACTTCTCAGCTGTCTCAACCACAGGCTCGGCGAAATTGCACTACGAGTAAAGATGCTCGTTACGCGCGGCAGGACGGAAAGACCCCGGGACCTTTACTATAGCTTGATATTGGTGTTCGGTTCGGCTTGTGTAGGATAGGTGGGAGACTGCGAAGCGGGCACGCCAGTGTTCGTGGAGTCGCCGTTGAAATACCACTCTGGTCGAATTGGATGTCTAACCTCGGTCCGTGATCCGGATCAGGGACAGTGTCAGGTGGGTAGTTTAACTGGGGCGGTTGCCTCCCAAAATGTAACGGAGGCGCCCAAAGGTTCCCTCAGCCTGGTTGGCAATCAGGTGTCGAGTGCAAGTGCACAAGGGAGCTTGACTGCGAGACCGACGGGTCGAGCAGGAGCGAAAGCTGGGACTAGTGACCCGGCACCGGCATGTGGAAGCGGTGTCGCTCAACGGATAAAAGGTACCCCGGGGATAACAGGCTGATCTTCCCCAAGAGTCCATATCGACGGGATGGTTTGGCACCTCGATGTCGGCTCGTCGCATCCTGGGGCTGGAGTAGGTCCCAAGGGTTGGGCTGTTCGCCCATTAAAGCGGTACGCGAGCTGGGTTTAGAACGTCGTGAGACAGTTCGGTCCCTATCCGCCGTGCGCGTAAGAGACTTGAGAAGAGCTGTCCCTAGTACGAGAGGACCGGGACGGACGAACCTCTGGTGTGCCAGTTGTACCGCCAGGTGCACTGCTGGTTGGCTACGTTCGGCAGGGATAACCGCTGAAAGCATCTAAGCGGGAAGCTCGCTTCAAGATGAGGTCTCTCACCGGGTCAACCGGGTAAGGCCCCCGCCCAGACCAGCGGGTTGATAGGCCGGAAGTGGAAGCACCGCAAGGTGTGGAGCTGACCGGTACTAACAGGCCGAGGGCTTGACCACACACACCTCCTCCACGAGGGCCCTGTGTACCAAGTCATCAACGAAGATTGTCGCGTCCACTGTGCGGTTCTGAACGCACGAACCAGCCCCCCCGCCGGGGAAGTTCGAAGTTCACAGAGTTACGGCGGCCATGGCGAGAGGGAAACGCCCGGCAACATTCCGAACCCGGAAGCTAAGCCTCTCAGCGCCGATGGTACTGCCCTGGAGACGGGGTGGGAGAGTAGGACGCCGCCGGACA